>CALAYS010000189.1 GCA_937895515.1 uncultured bacterium | reverse complement strand
TGACCAATTCTCAAAAATCCTATATTTAATATAAATAGTCAAAAAAGTTTTTCGACCAAAAAATAACATAAATAGGTTATTTTTTAAAATGACAACACAATTATATTAAAGGTTTGCGCGTTCCGAAATTTATTGGTTGAAACCAGATAACTGTTATTTGATCGAAATTTCCGATCAAATAATATCAGAGAATTGTCTTTTACATACGAGAATATATGACAAAAATAACGATCGCAATTACAAGCAAAGCCAACAAAAACCATGGGAAGGGAGAATGTTTCTTTGTTGGCGATGAATGTGGGGATAGCAGTCCATACTTCACCAGGGCAGCCGTCGCAACAAGTGAAAACTGGCGCTTCATGTCGCTGTTGATTCTGTCAACATCCGACTGGGAAAGCGATGAATAGCAAGGATCGTCTACTTTACCAAAGAATGTACCAACCACATCCGCCAAAATTTCATCTCTGATACGACGATATTCGGCAGGATCACTGTATGCCGTCCGAATTCTAGCAAGAACATTCCGAACTTTTGAGGTATTGCAAGTCTTGACAACCTCTTCCTCTACGGATTTTGATACAACAGGTGCCCCTGAGGCAACGATAGAACCATTTGCCAAAAAATCTTCAAGAACAGCCAATGCCGCATTGATCTCGATTCTAATTTGCTGTTCAACACGTGAGTCAACTTCGGCCTTTGCCGCTTTATAGAGACTTGTGAATTCAACAAGATCTTTGTCGACAGCAGCTTTGGAGGACTGAGCAAATGTAATTTCGTCTTTTTTCTCGTCTTTGGCATTGCTAAGAGAGTCCTTTATATTAGTGCCTTGGGTAACAATTGTGTCAAGGGAATCTTTGGTGCTTTTTGTGATATGAAGACGCGATCCTTCCTTGCCGTTTGGATTATCGTCGGTGTCGACGTTTTCGTCAAAGTCATTCGGATTTTCTATTCCCTCAATATCTTGTAGCTCATTTGTAAGAGCTAGAGTTTTATTAACGGCATCCCTATAACTCTCACGATAAGTTTCAAGCTCAACCTCAGCAGCACGATATTTTGCCATTTCCGATGAAATCTCTGTCTCCTTGGAAGTTATTTCCGCCTTTTTGACAGTTGCATCATCTTGGTTGCTCTTTATATCCGCCACAATGTTATCATAAAGTTCTTTGGTGGCGTTGCGTTTGCTTTCGGCCGCTAAAATTGTTGCATTTATTGCTGATTTATTGGCATCGGGCGCCATTGCATCCCTAAGCTTTATCATCTCCTTGAGTGCAACATCATCAGATGTCAAATCACTTTTGGTGTTGATCTCTTTTTCTCGTCCAGTGACAATATTTTGGTTAAGTACGTCAAGCTCATCTCTGAGATCTTTTAGATCTTCGCGGAGCTTTACAAGTCCGGTGCTAGAACCAGAACCAGGAACCGCAGCTTCACCAACAATTCCAGCAAGTTCCACTTCTTTAATTTCGACCTTTGATTTCTGTTCGTCCCGGACTGCTATTTGCTTACTTTTCTCAGTTTTAAGAGCTTCTCGACGGGATACCAATTGCTCTAGAAGGCTAGATACTGCAGCTTTTTCAGCTTCGCTGGCCTGAAGCTGGGATAAGCGTTTCTCATATTCGGACGAAATAAGATCATACCCTGCCTGAGCCTGCGCTATTTCCATATCAGCAGAAGAAGCATCGGCAGTTTTTGCCTGGAGATCTTTAAGTGCTTCTTTGGCATTTTCAGCCGCGACTAATAGTTGCTCATAGTTGGAAAGAGACATTTTTTCAATAGGAGAACTTTTTAAAAGGAATAAAAAATCTCACTTATTAAGAAATGAGTTTCTTTTACGTATTGGTTTTTTATATTCTCATTTTTTTTGGAACGATCCTTTTCTTTTATAAATCCCAGGGAAAATCCATTTTTGCCTCCTCTTTAGCAGGCATAATTTGCAGTCAGCTTATTTTAGTTTTAATGTCCTTTTTTGGTGTTTTTGGAGAAACAAAAGATCAAAATAGTACTTCGGCCGAACTAATTTTTTGGGCCATCAATCTTTTGACGCCTTTTGTTGTTTATTTTTCATTGCTTTATGTAATTGCAACCCAAAATTTATAAAAAAATTTAATTAAAATTTTTTTGACGGATTGTTTTTAGGTCTTTGAGTGTTAGCCCTAAAATTTGACCAAAAATTTACGGAAGCTTTCTTTTTAAAGTTCAGTGGACTTTAAAAAGAAGAACTAAACGCCAATCTCAAAATTAACCCCGCCATACAACGTTTGCCACAAAGTTTGATGTGAAGTTAGCTATGGCTGTAGCCACACAACACAAATTTTAACAAAAAATTTGTAACTAATATTTCATAATGTATTTGTTATAAAGCTTAATATGCAACATTAATTATAATGTTTCTTACAAAGTTAATCATAAGGTTTATTACAAAGTTAGTTATGACCATGCAATCAAAATATATTATAAAGTTTTACACATGGCATCAATTAAAAAGTTTAGTGTACAACTTTTTAACCTTTAAATCATCTGTTTTATCCATAATTTCATTTAGGCGACTTGAAAGGGAAAGATTTGTTTTAAATTCTTTTTTTCCAACATTTAAATTATCGAGAACTGTTGGTAATTCTAAAAATTGAAAGACAACACCTTGTGATAAAAAAGTGTGATAAATTTTACTCGATGTAAAAGCCTTAATTTCTGACTTAGTTCCTTCGGCTTTTATTTTTACAAAAAAGTTATCTAAAGGAAGAGAAAGACTTGCGATTTGTGAAACGTGAGCTTTAACTTGTGTTTTACCTTTAATTTGTAAATCTATTCTTTCTTCCTCATAAACAGGCCCTCTTTTAGCAGCCTGATCTTCAAACGAAAGTTTAAAAAAAGAAACTGTTTTCCTACCCGAATCAGCAAACCCATGTTGTATCGGAGTTCCAGTATAGATTAAATTATGAGCTAACTTCTGATAGTCATGAATATGACCTGAAACACATAGTGGAAATAAACTAGGCCAAGGATCACCCTCATTCGATGTAATCGTATTCATTTTTGCACCATGAAATTCTTGATGAGCTAAGACTAAACCAATTGGAAGTTTATCTCCTTGAAGACGTTCATTTGAACAAACTGTTAAAATAGCTTCATTAAAACGTCCTGGAGGAACATATGGAACCAAAAGAACAGAGTAATCTTTTTTTAAATCGTGTACAATTGCTCGATCTGCAACTATTGTATTTTTCCAAAGTTTCAATGGATTAAATACATGTTCATCGGTCATAAAAACTTGATTGTTTGACCGATCATGATTACCAATCAAGATATACAAAAATATATTTTCCCTTGTGGAAATAATATCATGAATTTTCTGAAGAAAATTCATGGCTCGATAGAAAGGATGAAGATCAACCTTTTCATGACGGTGAAGAATATCACCCAAAATTGCGACGGCATCTATTTCTTCAAATCTTTCCATAATCAGATCACATATTTTTTCGGTTAACATTTCGGTTGTTTCTCCATTGTCTGATTTAAAATGGGGATCGCCAATACATAAGATTCCCATCTTGGCTACGCTGTAACCGAAGGTATTCGTAAAATTTATATAAATTTTACTCGACTATTAATAGATTCAATTTGAAGTTAAAAAATGATAACTTTATCATTTTTCCTAAAAAATGGCGATGGCTGATTCTGTAATGGATTATTATCGCGATGAAATAAATAAAAGGAAGAATGAACAGAGAGTCTTCAGAGAAGAAGCTAACGATCTTTTTGGATTTAATGGTTCACTCATTCCGTTAGATAAATATGAAGATCTCTTTCAGAAATATGTTCTCGAAAAAGGAAGGGGAAATAATATTATTGAAGCATTTGATGCTTGGATGTTAGAACGTCTCCCAAATCAGATAAAAAATAAGGTAAAGGAAAATCCAGAAAACGACACAATTATATTTTTTGATAATGTTAGAATCTATCGTCCATATATGGTTGGAATTGCAAAGGGAGAACTTCCCGAAGGACTTCCTCCAAGCGATGGCATCGTTCCAATGTATCCTCGTGATGCAATGATCAGAAAAGATACTTATGCGGCTGAAATCCATGTAGATATCTTTTCGAAGAAAAAGAATTCAGATGAAACTTTCGCAACACGTTTGGTTTCAGCTGGTGTTGTTATTGGCAAAGTTCCAATTATGAAAGGAAGTTATTATTGCTGGCTAAGAGGAATGTCTGATGAGGAAAAAATTGCCGCAGGGGAATGTTTCAATGACCCACTTGGATATTTTATTGTTGGTGGAATGGAAAAAGTAATTGTTGCCGAGGAAAAACAAAACGCGGGACAAATGCTTATTTCAAAAGCAAACTCAAAAAAAACACATACCTCTATTCGAATGACATCTCTTCTTTTACAGAATTCTATTGTTATTTCACTGGAAATTAATCCGAAGAAAGATGATGTCATAGAAGTTTTGTTTCACAAAAACATACAAATTCCAGCTTTGCTTTTATCGCTTCTTATCCATTTTCTTCAAGATGATGAATTGATAGAAGAAGCTAAATCTGGTGAAGAACATATGAGAAAACTTTGTGAGAATTTACTTCAGAAAGTAATTGTTCCGGAAATTCTAGATTTTGTTGCGGTTGAAGAACGTAACCTTGTTGAACCTCGTTTGCTTTCTACAATCACTAAAACACTTGATCTGATTGAGACTGCCGCTGGGTTTTTAGGGACCAAAAAAGATTTTAATCCACTCGAAGTATTGACATATCATTTAGAAGAATCTAGAAGAAAAGATCTAAAAAAGACAAATAACTTTTACCGTTCTATTAGAGATGAAATTAAAGTCAACGTTTTTCCTTCTCGGGAAGATGACACTTCACCAGATAGAGATTCCAATGATTTTAGTGTTCGACGAACAATGCTTGGAAAAATGATTTCGGTTTATATTCGTCACCTTGCTGGATTTAGACCTGAAGATGACAGAGATTCTTATTTCTCAAAAAGAATTGATTCTGCGGCTCGAACCATGGAGATTCAGTTTAATACAATTTTTCGCAAGATTGTAAGTGATCTCAAACTAAATTCGGCTGCAAACGACTTTACAAACGCTTTTGATCAAAGACTTAGAAGCGGTGTTCCGAATGATGGAAAACGGGAAACCATTGCTGAACCTATTCAGCGTGAAACGCCAGCAGCTGTTTATAGTCAGCTTCAAAGAGTAACCTCCAAAGCGGAAAATAATGCAGGCGAAAGTGTGCGGGTTATCCATCCAACTCAGTATGGATTTATATGTACAGGTGAAACTCCCGATGGCGAAAACTGTGGAGTCTTAAAAAATTTAACATCTGTTTGTTGGTTGTCTATTTCTCGTCGTGATGATGAGATTTATGATCTTTTCAAAGAGTTTTTGAGACCTATTAAAGAAACAGATGATCATCTACCATTGATGCTTAATGGAAACATATGTGGTTGGGTCGATCAAAATGAATATCAAACGCTACGAAAAAAAATTAAGATGGATTTGCGAACATTTGATGTTGTCGTTGCTTTAAACACAATGGATAACCACATTGATGTTTTTTCTTCCGGATCAATTCCTACTCGCCCACTTTTAATTGTTAATCCGGCCACAAAACGTTTGTTTTTTGATGACATCGATAAAGAAAGTCTTCGTAACTTGACCATTGACCAATTAATAGAAGAAGGAATTCTTGAATTTGTTTCTCCTCAAGAGATTGAGGCCCTATATCCGTCTTCTTTTCCTTTGAAGGGCGAAGAATGGGAAACTTTGGGACAAAATAAAGTTTATGTTAAAATTGCCGAATATCCAAAAGATGTTGAAAATTTGGCCCTTAACCACGCTAATGGTGAAAACTTAGATGAACAACCTTACACTCATTCGGAAATAGTTCCCCATGCACAATTTGGATACTCTGCTTCGTGTATTCCAAAGGCAAATCTTAATAAAGGCCCTCGAATTACCTATCAATGTTCTATGTTTAAACAAGCACTTTCTGGATATCATTCTGTGTATCCTCATCGATTTGATACAAAAGCTAAAATACATCAGTTCCCATCAAGGGCAATGTTTGAAACTTCAACATATGGACCCATAGGAATTAATGCTATGCCAACAACTTCAACCCCAATTATAGCTATTTTGGCCAAAAGCATGAATAACGAGGATGCAATTGTTGCAAAACGTGAATTTTTGGATAACAATCTTCGTTATGCGGTTTATTCAACTCACACTATTCCCGTTACGGACGAAAAAATAACTGTCCGAGAAGAAAACGAACACGATCCATCTCTTCATGCCCTTTATAAGGCTAGTGATGGCGTTCCTCCTGAAATGGTTGGATTTC
Organism: uncultured bacterium; assembly: GCA_937895515.1. GTDB lineage: Bacteria > Patescibacteriota > Minisyncoccia > Phycocordibacterales > UBA9973 > 2-01-FULL-33-17. Next base: position 5,831 of record CALAYS010000189.1, on the reverse strand, counting down.
CTCGCATTGGTGCTAAGGTAAAACAAGGTGATGCCATTCTTGGCAAGTATTCATATAGTATAAATAGTTTGACTGGACAAACCGAGTATAGAAAATCTCATGCAAAGGTTGGACTTGGAGGCGATGGTTTTGTCGTAGCTGTAGAATCTATTAGAAGCAAACAAAACAACAAACTTGTTAGAGTTAAAATTTGTCAGCAAAGACGACAGGTTGAAGGAGATAAGGTTGCATCGCGATATTCACAGAAAGGAACTTTTGGTCAAATTTTACCTGAAAGAGAGCTTCCTCGAATTATTGGCGGTGTCAACAATGGTGTTGTTCCTGATCTTTTTTTCAACCCCCACTCTATTCCTTCACGTTTGACACAAGGTAAAATTTTAGAAATCCTTTCTTCCAAGGCTGCTCTTTTTACAGGTGAACGAGTAAATTCATCTCCCTTTGGGGAATATGAAAATGATGACTATATGGAGAAATATGAAGAAATTTTGGTCAAAAATGGAATGGAAAAAAGTGGTTTAGAAAAAATGATTCACCCTGACGGAACACCTATGGAAGCCCATATTTTCGTCGGAGCATGTGCCTATCAATTGTTGAAACATCATGTTGCAGATAAAGCTCAGTTCCGAGATACAGGACGATATGAACCAAAAACACATCAGCCTGTCGGAGGAAGAACAAACAGGGGTGGACTCCGAATTGGTGAAATGGAGCGTGATGCTCTTATCTCTCATGGAACATCATATGTTGTTCAGGATCGTTTGATGGGATCGTCTGATTTATATAGAGTTGTGGTGTGTAAAAGATGTGGAAATATTGCAAAATCAAACTTTACTCCGCAAGAGACAACTTGTGGATATTGCCCTGATTCGAAAGAATTTGGAGCTGTTAACATACCATACATTTCTCATCTAATTATTCGTGTTCTAAATGGAGCAGGTGTTCACATTCATTACAAAGTATAATTTACACAATATTATATTAAGATAAAATTTAACTTAAGTGCAGTGTATTTAAATACAAAAACTCAGATATTGCAACTTGGGTTATATTTTTATAAATAGCATTTTATATATTAGGCCAATCATGTTTGACCTAAATTAAGCTAAACTTTGTTTTTGAGGAAGTTATTTTTTCAAAAAATAACTAATTTCGCTTATGTTTTAAAATTTAGTAGAAAAACTTTTTGGCTTTTCCAATCTACGGTCGTCGACCCTTTTTATCTAAATATAGGCTTCCTGGGTTATTGGTCCAACATAATTTTTTAAACTTAATATTTAGTCAAACCGAACAATCTTCCAAAATTTTTTTCGACTAATTTACTCAAATAAATTCCCCCTGGATAATAGGTCCTACATGATTTAGCTCAAGTCAACATTTGAAACTTTATTTTCATCAAAATGATCTTTCAAAAATAATGGATTTAGGTTATATTTTAATTTTTTAGTCGAAAAATTTTTTCGACTAATTTAATTAAATATAGGGATTATGAACAATAGGCCAGGACGCATAAAGAGGAATTATTTTAATGCACATAAGGGGAATGATTATTCTCTTGAGAGATAGTTTTTTGTAAATTTTGGCTCCAACTTATTTTATCAAATTGAAATACCCGCCTCCGTCTCTAGAAAAGTACCTTGTAAGATCGATTACATAAGCTTTCTTATGTCTTTCCTTACGAACCCCAACTTTTTAATCACGGAGACTTTTGGCCTCCCACCGATTCCATCTGGCGCATTGCCCGGTGGAAAATTCCACCAGCGAGTGGCCATTAGTGGCACCTCGAAGGAGGTGGATGTCTACTGGACGCAATTGGCACCGACCGACACCAAGCCTGATATCTTCATCTTGGAGGCGTCAGCCCTGCCGGTGATCCCTGGTGTGAAGCCTGGTCCAATTCAACGATCCTACCAAAGGGTGCCCATCAGTGGGACCATGAAGGAGGTAGACGTATATTGGACGGCCAGCACTTAGATCGGGTGCCGAAGACCATTGTGACGCAATGTGTCGCAATATTAAAAAATACAACTAAGCCAGACTGGCCGACAAAAAAATCTGAAGTTTAAATTCCCCCAACACAAACTCCGTTGGCTGGCTACGCCAATCAAAGGTTGTCACACCACGAAGCTTTTTAGATTATATTTTTTCAAGTTACGCTAGAATAAATTATTAGAGTTTTTAAAACAAATGACTTAAATATAGGCCTTTGGGCACAGACATTCCGTACTTGGCTTTATAAACGACATCGCGCACCAAAAACCCCCAACCAATATTGCATAACTATGGCCATAACTGACTTAATTACAAAGTTGGTAAAAAATCATTCGCACCCAATTTTGCGCACTTAACTTTATTACAAAGTTTGTAAAAAATCTTCCCACTTAATTTTGCAACTAAGATTGCGTACTTAACTTTATTACAAACTTTGTAATAAACTTTATAACGAATGTTCCATATTTAATTTATAACAAATTTTTTGACTAATATTGTATACTTAGCTTTGCAATGAATATTGCTTACTTAACTTTATATAAACTTTGCAATAAATGTTGTACATCTACAGCCATAACTAACTTTGGGGAAAATTATTTAATAATTTTCCATAATGAGCCAGACATATGTTTTTAAGCATTTAAAACATTTTATTTGAACGAGATAACCCACCAGGGAAACAAAGGCATCTCATACATAATAATTGCATACATAATAATTGCATACATAATAATTGCATCACAAATAATGTAAATCAAAAACAAAGTTAGCTATGCAACATTTGTTATAAAGCTCCTTAAGTTACACACTGTATATAGACAATAATTCTTTATTATTCCAATAAATCTCCAGAAAAAACATTTCTAATCATTATTTTTTTCTTAGATCTATTTTCGACCTCTTTTCTAATAATGGAAGATAAATAAGGTCTTCTGAATATTTTAATATCAGTATGTGCCAGCGTATTTGCAACGCGTATCATTTTTTCAAGATAGCGATTATACTCGATCAATGATGTAAAATATATTTCATTAATATAAACTCCTCTCAAGGACATTGGAAATTTCCCTGATTTATAAGTTTGAATTTCTTTAACAGTGACTAATTCGTTTTTGTCAGAATAAAAGTAATCAGTTACCGATATTCCGTCAACAGAAAAATCGTTGCTAAAATAATATAATATGAAATATCCTAACACATGATGGTCTATTATTATGGATTTTCCTCCGCAAAATTTTAATATAGATGGACATCTCCATTCCTCTAGAATATTGTCATAAAAAGTAAGAATCTTATTTGTGATTTCAATATAAAAATTTTTGCGTCCCTCCAATTCTTCATCAATTTCTACAATGTTTAATTCTTTTTTTGTTGTGAAGACAAGAATTCTGCCAAAATTATTAACATGTGGTTGAAGAAAGTATTCTCTGTTTGAGTTATAAAGATTCTCGCTTTCCGAAAAACATGTTATTGTATTTATCTGTCCTTTGAGTTCAAAAAAAGAATCCATATTTACAATTTTATCTCTCGTAGACGTCGCATGATATAGATTTGTTCCTTCCGGTAAAGTTCTAATAAAACTTCTTTTTTCAAATATATCTTTAAGATCTATTTCTTCGAGAAGATCTTTCGGTCTGAAATGTTTATATTCAGATTTTAAAAAATCTTTATTCTCTTTGAAAAAATTATTGAACATATAATAAAATTTATCTTGGAAAGTCATGTTTTAATAATTATCCAAAAAAGTAAACCAACATGATAATGAATATTGGCTTGCTATACCATCATGTGAATTTATCACATAATTATCTAATTATTAAAAAATTTTGTCCGTATTCCCAAACATGAGTTAATGATTCAAAATTATGTTCAAAAAATAAAGTATAGATTTCCTCAACAGCTTTTATTCGATTAAAATTATTTCTAAAGAATTCCTCAAAATTTAATTCTATAAATTTACATAAGTCTTTTGGATTAAAAGCATAAAGAATATCATTGGCTAACATGTTTTTTTCAAAACCCACACAATGTCTTGCTCCAAACTTTATTTCACCAGGATTTATATCGAGTTCATTTAATCTTAAATTTTGTAAATTCACATCGTATCTAGACACCACAATATAATCATATTGTATGGGATTATTTGAAGCTATTCGCAAGAGACTTTTTTTAAGCGCAGCAAACAAATAGAAAATGGCTTTATAAGGTTTCTTATCAAAAGTTTCTTCCAACTCTTCTGTCGAAAATATTTGATCCTCAATTTCTACTTGGGAATCAAACATTTTAAGTCTTAGTTTTTGTTCATCAGAAAGAGGTTCAGCCAAACTAAAAGGTTGCCCATAGTAAGAATTAGTTTTTGCATTGGTTAAATTCCAAGTATGAAAAAAATAATCTACATCCACGTCTTTTAGTTCATCTTGTAAGGAAGAATAGTTTTTATCGAACGATCTATAATGTCCAATCAAAACAAAGGCTATCTTTTTTTTGAATGTGTTTTCCATCGAAAATCTATTTAAACTTAAAAAATTTTTAAGTTACAACTTATGTCTTTTAGAAATTAAATTACCTGAACAAAAAAGATCACGTTCATTTACCATTCTGCTAAAGTGTTTGAAAAGAAATTCTTTTTGAGAAAAATCTGTTGTTGCAGAAGCTTTTGCTTTGTAAAAACTAAACAATAGTCAATATCTTTTATGTGAATAGCTAAATCCTTCGGTGTAGAGTATTTTGTTGTATCAAACCTACTAAGGAAATTGTAGCTTTCCTTTAAAAAGAGTTCAAATTCCTCCACCAGAGGCTTGATCTGGTCTGGGATTTTTTGTTCATCGTCAGATGTCAAATGACAAGTTTGATATTTATAGAAAAGATGTTCTTTTTCCTTTTCAAGAGACTGATATTTCATCCCTTTTTACTTTTGCAATGGGAAAAGCTTTAAAAATAAAATCGTCCATTTGTTTAACCAAATAGACAACTACACCTTCAGGAATATCTCCAAAAAGGAATGGTTCAATTTCCATTTCGGAACACATGTTATATATCAAATAAGTTTTTATTTTTTGATGGTCACTTTCCAAATAATTAAGCGATTCTCTATAAAATGTTTTGTTTCCTTACGGAAGTGTCCTCGTAAAAAAGTCATTGGATTCTCGTTATTTAGAGATCCTCTGGTTGAAACATGAAGCATGAAAAATATCATCTTTATCAGAATAGATCATAATAAAACTTCCATCATATTTGTTCATTAAGAATGGTTCCCAACCTTCTTTCACTGCATTTTTTAGAGTTTCAGTAAGAGTTTCAGTAAGAGTTTTACCTGTCATCTTATATAGTTGTCCCATTCCTTCGATGTTGGAAGTAAAAAACTTTCGTGGCGCAGTTACTAACAACCCATCATGGAAGATTGTTCCACGACAAGCCAGTTCATACTCTTTATCGAAAGTACATTTTCCGTTGTAATTGTATTTTGTTCCCACACCGTCTTTCTTGACATTGATTGAAGGAGTGGATTCAACCAAATGCTCGACTTCATCTTTCAGCATATCAAAAGCCCTCATGTAATCTCTTTCGAATGACATTGTTGTATATGAACGGTTAAGGATTTCGTTTGTAAATCAAACAGATATTTTTTTCATTTTTAATGGCAATTGAAGGCTAGATCGTTACAACTTATGATATTAAAAAATCTTTTTAGTTGAATCAAAAGACCCCTAAAAATTAAATAAGATATTTAATTTTTTGTTGCAAATATTTTATGAAATAAAGTTTCAAGAATAACTGATTTAGCTCTTATTTTAATTTTCAGTCGAAAAACTTTTTCGACTATTTTACTCAAATATAGGCCT
>CALAYS010000188.1 GCA_937895515.1 uncultured bacterium | reverse complement strand
ATACACTCCTTTTTTTTGGACATTATTATATCTAGGAGCATGAACTTGTGAATAAACAAAATTGATTGTTCCATACATTAGTGTAATAGTAATAATTTTTTTCATAAAATATATTTATTATACAAATATATATAATAAATTAAAAAATCACTAGGATCTCAGTTGGGGTCGGCTCACCTTTAGCTTTGTACTTATGAAAATAATATAGAATTTTGTTATTAAAATTACCCAATAGCAGGGGTGAACTAACGGCTCACGAGATTTATAGATCTATGTTTCGAGACAGTCCCCTGCTATTGTTTTGAATAAGTATTAAATAGAATTCAAAGATAGTAACTCCAACTCCTATCCAAGGATGATTCATGAACTCTTCATCGATCAAACGCATGAGCTCAAGGTTCAGACTACTCTCAGTGGCTTTCTGATAATAACTACTACTACGTGAGATGGAAAGAAGCTCACATTGCTTATTTACGCTTAAACTATGAGCCTTATCAACATGCGTATTACGCTGCGCTTTTGTCTGATTCATGATAAGGCTTTTTTTAAAAAATTAATCTCTATTTTTTGTTGACCAGTCACTTTATAAAGACTATCAATATCCTATTTTTTTTTACTGAAAATTTCTCCTTACCAAAAATTTCTGATCCTTTTTCATTAAATTCCTTCTTTGAGACATAATTGTAAATTTACTGTTTTTGCAAACTAAACTTAATGTCCTGTTTTCGGGGGAACTATAAATTAATTCCCCAAATACTCAACTAATATTTGTGCAGGATAATATGTGTTGGCACCAGTAGCAGCAGCACTCGAATAACCTACCTGTCTTGCATAATCATTAGTCTGCTCTTGATTATATACAGTTAACACATCATTGGCATTTATATCCATTAGGGTACTAAAACTTACACATGTACCTACAGTACCTGGCCCTGAATTACCCAAAACATGTGGGCGCCATAAAGCAATTCCATTTATTTTGATATGTGCTATGGCCAAGAAATTTCCAGAAATTGGCGGGATTCCCCACCACCCAGTTAGTGTTACCTTGTACTTTCCTGTATATGGAACTGTAATCTCATCTGTTGTAGCATTTATTGCTCCCAAGCCAGGAGTACTAACAGCTCCAGAACTAAAGTCGATTTTTCTTTCTGTGCCAGAAGAAGCTGCTGGATCTAAATAACCTCCCCTTAAATAGGAATACCAGCTGCCCGTTATATTGCCCCATTTACCCACTCCATTTATATCACTTATCAAAACCTTTCCCACGCCTTGCGTTCCATCCACTATTTTAATAGCACCATTAGTAGTACCATTATTGATTTCCAGTTTTGTTCCAGGAGTTGCTGTTCCAATTCCCACATATCCATTGCTTGAAAAAGTAGTAGTAGAACCAGATCCGGTAATATTTAATGCATTTCCATTATTGGTTAAAGTTGTGGCTGCAGAGAGTGTCCCTCCTAATTTTACATCATTACTAGCAGCGGTAAGCCCATTGCTTGCCGTTACACTTGTGGGGGTCAGCTCACGAAAAGTAAAAAAAACCGGGTTAAGAATAAAATCTATCAAGCTGTGTAATTTTGATAGATTTTATAAATTATTTGATCTTAATGGTCTAAGTTGGCCCAATGACCACATAATTACTAAAATGGCCAACTTTTGATAAATTGCCCATTCAAGGGCATTTATCTTTTAAATAGTTTCTTTAATTTAGTGCAATATACATTCATTTTTTACATTCATGTACCAACACAATGGTAGTTCATCAAAGGTACATTCTAATAGAACTATTTACGCAAAAGCATTTGCTAATAGAGGTTCACAGTTATATTTCTATTCAGAAATAGATGTTTTGGAAAGAATTGAAATTAAAAGTTGGCCATTTTGAACACCGATGTGGTCAGTGGGCCAAATTAGTATTTTAATACGACAAAACTAGAGTGCACCCAAAAGTTTAGACAAATTAATAATTAATTTTTCGAATAATGAGTTCTATATTCTATAGGGCTCATTCCTTTTAAATTTAGTTTAATTCTTTCATTGTTATAGTAATTGATATAATCTTTAATTTCTTTTTTTAGTTCAGATATTGATTTATATTTCTTAAGATAAAACAACTCCGACTTGATTATCCCGAAGAAGTTTTCAATAATAGCATTGTCTAAACAATTTCCTTTTCTAGACATACTTTGCGTAATTCCTTTTTGCTTTAACAAATATTGGTATCTTTTCAATTGATATTGCCATCCTTGGTCTGAATGTAATAATAAATTTGTTTTTTGAGGTATCTTTCTAAATGCTTTTTTTAACATCGTAGCTACTTGGCTAAACACAGGATTTACAGATAGTTCATAACTAATTATTTCTTGATTATATAAGTCAATAATAGGCGATAAATACAGCTTCTTACCTGAAACATTGAACTCTGTAATATCCGTAGCCCACTTCTCATTAGGCTGAGTTGCCATAAAATTTCTTTCAAGAATATTAGGAGCTATTTTCCCTTTTTCTCCTTTATAAGACTTATACTTTTTTACTCTTATGAGGCTTTTTAATCCTAAAGACTTCATCAATCTCAATACAGTTTTATGATTAATTATAAAACCTTTTTGCTTTATAATCAATGTGATGCGACGGTAGCCAAATCTGCCTTTATGCTTATGATAGGTTGAAGATATGAGCTCTTTAATCTCCAAATATTTATCTTTAATTTGTCTTGCTTTTTTGTAATAATAAAAACTGCTACGAGCCATATTTGTACAATTTAATAATAGATTTAAATCATATTTATGCCTTAACTCCATTATGGCTTCTGCTTTTTGATGGTTTGAGTCAAGGCGTTGAGCTTTTTTAGCAAATCATTCTCACATCGTAATCTCTCTATCTCCAAAAGAAGTTCTTCTTTGCTTAAAGATTTATCAACTTTTATTTTTTTCCTATTCAAACTCATAATACTGGGGCTTTTATTTGATTGACGATGTAAACCAGCTACACCTTCTTTGCGGTACTTGTTCTGCCATAACGCAATAGTACCTTTGTAGGGAATATTAAATTTTTCACAAGCTACAGACAAAGGTAATTGTTTGGATTCTACATAATTGACAACTTTTAATTTAAAATCAACAGTATAATGTTTTCTATGTTTTTTTGGACTCAATCCTAAAATTCCCTCTTTTTTATAAATGGCAACCCAATTTATTAAAACTGAACGGTGAAGACCAGCTTTTTTTGAAATTTCACAATATGAACGCTGAGACTTTATATATTCTAAAACTAAATTAAGCTTAAAATCCGTTGTAAATGTTCGTTTTTTTATCATAATAATGCTACTGAAGAAAGTGTCTAACTTTTTGGGGGCAGTGCAAACTTGACGAAATATAAAATTAAAATATCAATTTTTTCGTAGTAAGAACTCAATATCGTTTATTATTTTATCGTAGTTTTTATTAATATCCTCTTTGGTAATGATTCTAGGAAGAGTGGTGCTTTCTGCTTTTCCCCCTATGTAGGGCTTAAATCGGGTATGAAATCTTGGAACATTAGCATTTTTAGCCTTACCTACAAATTCTCCAGGTTTTATATTGAGGCTCACTTTGTTAAGCGCTGTAGTTTGTACGTCTTCTGTTTTATAGATTTTTGATAAATCACCTGAAACAGGCTGTACTATGGTCGACACAGTTACATAGTTGTTATATTTGTATCGATATTTTGTAACAATTTGCAAAGAACAATACGGTGGAGATAACTCATGAAAAAATTTAGTCGGTGCAACAAGCATGACAACTTTCCGACTCGCTTAATAATAATGAAATGCAAACGTAATAAACTATTTCAATTTCCTGAAACTGCCATAAACAGCAGTAAAATACCAGCCTTTGCTTATCATCAGTTCCATCTTAACATTACGATAATAGTTAATCCCCAACAAATATGAAAATTAATAGTAAAATCATAATTGCTATAGGAAGTGTCTTCGGAATCTTCCTGATTTTATTTCTGGTTTTAGTAGTTCACATCGCAACTGCAAAACCTTTAGTC
>CALAYS010000187.1 GCA_937895515.1 uncultured bacterium | reverse complement strand
CTCTAAGATCTGTGTCATATAGAGAGCTCGATATTATTCCTATTTTTCCTCCTGTATTTGTATTAACCACTGATCCAGAACCAACAGAAAGATCCAATGCTGCACTTAATTTAATATCAGATATCTCATAAAGGAAAGATCCATCAACTGCTGGATATCTCAATTTCTCCTTGTTATTAAGAGAATATAGCAGGGTATAATCCAATATAGGATCACCACCAGTTCCTCCTGTATAACCAACCCCTAGAGATTTATAATCTCTCATCACAACATCGCAAACAAATAATATAAATCTTTGATTTTGATTTTCTATTATTCTATATTTAACTGGTTCCTGTATATAAGAATCATCTTCAGCGATAGGTCTTAATATTGCAGCAAATTTATAATCCTCGTAATTTCTATATTTAGGTATATACTTGTCTAGTGAGTTTTCGACGCTATTTGAGAGATTTGATCTTTTTTTAAGTACAACCTTAGCTCCTCTGAAAAGAGTCTCGTAGAAGCCACTAGATTTGTTATACGAGAAGGTAGTAAACAATTCTTTGGTATATGCGGTATCGTCCCTAAATTCCGGACTATAATCGGAAGGTTCTACTGTAAAATATGATGCAAGATAATCTCCACTTGTATCTACAGCGGAAGATAAATCTATTTTTCCAGGAAGATAACTATTCTGGTCCTTCATTGATCCAATAGGAAAATCCCTAGGAGGTTGTTCCAGAAGAAACCATTCATGGGTAAGATATCTGGAATCAGAACTATTTTTATCGAAACTAGGGGAAAAGTTAGTAGGTGTGAATGCAGGACTTGAATTTAACCTATATTGATTTCCTCTTGCATCTGTACCGTCAGTATATCCCCATTTATTTATAAATGGAACAATTCTAGAAACGTTTGCAACGTCAGCATTATAATTCTCGTTTAGATATTCATATTCGGTTGATAGTTTACCCCTATTAAATAGTTCTATTTTTGACGCATTAGCAGAAACAGGATCAGGAGACAAATCCTGGATTCCTATGAATCCATTAAATGTATCCAAATCGTTATTATAGCCTACTGGAAATTGTGAGGGTCCAGTTGTTCCGCCATATATGACATTAGGAAGCATACTGTAATAAATATCAGAATATTCAGCAGGCATAACAACAAGTTCCTTAAAAAGATCCGGTGTTGCGTTTTTTATAGACGTTGATCCGCTAACACCATAGAAAAGATTGGATGCTATTGCAACAGATCCGGATACCTGAGGGTATATAATTCCATTATATTCAACCTGGCCTTGCTTAACTATATACGGTACATTCTCATGTATCACTCCAGTTACACCAGTTGGTATCTGAAAATATTTATAGGTTTCAGGAGTCGGTGTATATGCATAATCAGAGCTCCAAAAATCAAAATCAAACTCTTTTACATCAAAGAAACTAAAAACTCCAATTGACATCTTCGCTGATCTGTATACATTGAATGATCTA
>CALAYS010000186.1 GCA_937895515.1 uncultured bacterium | reverse complement strand
CTTTGATTTTACCTTATTTGGAAGTTACAGCTATTTCAAATCTTGGAAAAGAAAAATATGGAAAATCAAGGCTTTATGGCTCAATTGGTTTTATGATTATCTCTTTGGTTTTAGCAAAATTTCTAACTCAACCCTATGTTGCTATTCACTATTATCTAGTTTTAAATATTTTAACTGTTATTTTTGCTATTTTGTTACTAAAATATGATGTTGAACATAAAAAAGAAGAAAATGAGCTATAACCTATTTTTAGACGATATAAGACATCCTTATGATTGCATAAGATATATGCCATCTCCTGGAATATATTCAAAATACGACTGGAAAACGGTCCGAAATCACGACGAATTCATTTCGTTCATCACGGAGAATGGTCTTCCTGATCTAATCTCATTCGATCACGATCTGGCGGACGAACATTACAATCCTGACATGTATAACGGTAAGGAGATTTACAACAAGCACTATGCTGAATTCAAAGAGAAGACCGGTATGGATTGTGCAAAATGGTTAGTTGACTATTGCATAGACAACAAAAAAGAATTACCAGATTATGTGGTTCATTCGATGAACCCTGCTGGAGGCGAGAATATAAAATTACTATTAGATCAATTTAAAGAATTTCAACATAAAAATAAATAACATGGATTACGGAGTAGAATTTAGAAAGTACGCACAGAGCGAGAAAGGTATTAGTTCATTAACAATGGACTACCATGCAAAACAGGTGGAGGCATCAATGACACCAATGATCCTCGAGGAAAGAGAGTTAAGAGCAACACAGATGACTGTTTTTGATAGACTTATGATGGACAGAATTCTTTGGGTTGCTGGACCAGTTAACGATAGAATGTCAACGATAGTACAAGCACAGCTTATGTTCTTAGATTCTGTTGAGAAGAAGGATATCATTATGCATATCGATTCACCAGGGGGATCAGTTAAAAGTGGATTGAGCATGGTTGATGTTATGGACTATATTAAATCTGACATTGCTACGATTAATACAGGTATGGCTGCTTCTATGGGATCCGTTCTTTTAGGTGCAGGAACAAAGGGAAAGAGATCATCATTGAGATTCAGTAAAGTTATGCTTCACCAATCTAGTGGAGGATTCAGAGGAAATATTCAGGACGCTGAGATTGATTGGAAAGAGTGGAAAGAGGTAAACTCAATCTTATTTGATTTGCTTGGTGATTTCTGTGATAAAGATCCAGAACAGGTTAAGAAAGATTCACAGAGAGATTTCTGGATGAGTGCTCAAGAAGCAGTTGATTATGGAATCATCGATGAGATCGTAAAAGGTAAGAGAGTAAGATAATGGAAAGAAAAATACCGAGTAATCTGAGCGCTCAGATTTTACACCCACTAATTGGATGGGATAAAGAAAATCATACAGAGGAAAGGTATATCGAGAAGATACAGGATTTTGAAAGAAAGGTTGAGAAATCACTAATCG
>CALAYS010000185.1 GCA_937895515.1 uncultured bacterium | reverse complement strand
GGACGAACTCTCCATTCTTCATTAGAAGTCCTGAGATTGTGTTGTCATTTTTAGTCATTGCATCATAAAGGGTTGTTAGTGTATAACCTTCCTCCTCTAGGATGTACTTATAGCATCTCTCGTAGATTTCATCGATTGTAAAATATTCAAGTAGGGTAACAATATCTCTGTAGCCGGATTTTGCTATTTCCCTTATCTCGAGGGTTTTGTTGTTCCATCTATCGTGCTTTCGATTAGCTGCAACAATTGCAGTTCTTATCGCATAATATAGTGTCTTATTGAAGTCCTTTGGTTCTTCTGGTAGAAAGGAACAACTTAATCCTTCCTCGCTTCTGGTATCTCCAGTAAGGTTCATTCTGTATCTGAATGCCAATTTTTTCTGTGGTCTGTCCAAGTTACCATCACCAAGCATTAGGTGAAATTTCTCAAATTCGCCAGATCTGAATAAGTCATCCATTAGACCCATATAGGCTTCTCCTGTTGTCCAAAAATGTAGTGTGCCTGATTCCATTTCTTGTTTTATTGATTACATCCCAAATATAATAAATCCTTATCAAATAAAAAAATTATTGGATATATTTTTTGGATATATAGATGACAAATTATAAATAGATATGGAGAACATAAAATCTTTTGGCGAGTTTATTAACGAGGCTGAATTGAATCCCGCGATAGCTCTAGGTAGCATATATAATATGAAATCTGATGGTGGTGACAGTGAATCAAGTACTACTAGTTCCAATGCAGCTTCAGGTACATCCGATAGGATAGCACTTAAAAGTTTAGGGCTAGTAAATGCTTCAGATGGAAGCATGTTTACACCGTTGGATCTTAAAACACCTGAGGGATTTAAAGCATACGCAGACATTTCTCAAAAGTGGATTAATAAACAGAACCCATCTTCACCGATAAAAGGGGAAATGCTAGCCAACGGTGCGAAAGCCGCTTTGGATTCTCATGGTTCATATATACCCCCACAACTTGCTCTTGCACAGTTAACTATGGAGGGAGGTCTAAGTAAAGATCCTAAAGTTAAACCGATCAGAACTAAAAATCCATTCAATGTAGGTAATGTTGATAGCGGTGCAGTTGTTAAACATAACAATTGGCAATCTGGTATCGATGCATATTTTAAAACTATGGCTAAAAGCTATATAGTTCCTTCACAGAATAGAACTGCACCAGCATTGCTTAAAAAATTCGTGAATGTTAATAATCAGAGATACGCATCAGCTCCTAATTATGAGAATAAAATAGCGGAGGTAATAACAAACATAAATAAAACAGTAAGCGCATAAAAAAATCCGATAGAAATATCGGATTTTTTTATTTTTTATATTTGGATGAGAAAAAATCCATGCTTCCATCTGACCAATGTGGATATGCTGACCACCCTCCATATTTAAGAACAACTCTAACCGAATCAAAAGGAATTGATGCATCATTATAATAGCTTCCTCTTTGACATAATCTAGTTTTGATTTCTTCAGCTATCATTTTTTTAACATCCGATAACTTATCCCTTCTATGATCTACGTAGTCTGTGCACCCGGCTAATGCGTTTGATGGATTATAGCATGCTTTTATAAAATCTGATTCTGAACTCGAGTTGGAGGATTTTATAAAAATTTTGGATTTTTTAAATATATTAGAAAGCTCTCTGCTATCTATATTGTCATACATTGATTTTTCCATGGTATCCGTTATTTAAAGTTCTCCAAATTCAGAAACCATCCAATCCACAAAATTAGGCTCAGTAATTTCGTCAATCTCGTCCATACTGAATTCTATTGATTCCTCTCTGTGATTACCACCTGCGTTGAACGAGAATTCCATATCCTCCATGGTAAATCCACCGAGTTTTCTTATTAGTTCATCTTTTTGTTTTGCGTCGATTGTTAGAACTGAACAAAATCCTTGTTCGTATTCTCCTGCTGCGTTTTCTAGAATATAGTCAGAATATTCACCGAAGTCCTCGAATTGATCATCGAACTCCTCATCCTCCTCTGAAATTTTGATCGTTTCAACCCTAACCTCTTCGTTAAGAGATCCTCTAACTGCTATAAGGATATGCTCCTCTTCTTGTATCTTTGCCATGATTATTTTTATTTTAATTGATTTACAATGCAAATATACAAAATCACATTTACATAAAAAAATTATTGATGATATTTTTTTGATATATACATGACAAATTATAATTAAATATGAAAAAAATAAAACTATTTTCTGAGTTTATAAACGAGGTTGCAGAATTCAAACTAAATAACCCATCCACCGGTGGATCTGAATTAAGCAAGGTTCTTGTACAGAATCAAGGAGGAGTTGAAACCGGAAAAAACAGCGGGACTTTTGTTAATAAGGTTCAGCGATCTGTTGGTATATCTGATGGACAACCTTGGTGTATGGCTTTTATTTATTATATCTTCGAAGAATTCAGTAAAAAAATGGGAATTACTAATCCTGTTATTAAGACCGGAGGTGTTATGGATCAATGGAATAAAACTGGTGGTAAAAAAATAACTGCAGAACAGGCTAGATCTAATTTTTCTCTCGTAAAACCCGGACAAATAATGATAACTACTAGACCCGGTGGCGGGCCAGGAGCTGGACATGCAGGTATAGTTACCACTGTTGATTATAATGGTAAAAAATTTACAACCATGGAAGGTAATGTACGTATCAACACTAATAGACAACAAGGTGTTGGTGGCTATAATAGATCGGTTTTAACTGATGGACTTATAGGATTTATAGATTATTTTCCAAATAGAACCCCTGAATTTGATAAGAGTTTTGCTGATGGAATTAAAGGTAAAATAAAGGACTTTAGTAAAAACAATGTTAATAGAAATCTTCCTGGAAATGATATAATTGGCGGTGATTCTAGTTCATCAGATTCTAGTGACACTGAGGATAAAAAAAGCAGTTCTGGAGGTTTATTCGGTAAGATAATACAGGGTGCTTCTGATTTTGCTGACCTTGATTCAAAGACTGGTTCATTTGGTAGCAATTCTGCAGTTAGTGACGATGAGGCAAAAGAAATATTTGCCGGTGCATTAAAAAGATAAAAAATACTCAATATAATCAAAAAAGGTCCGATTTCTCGGACCTTTTTCTTGTAATCAATCAAAACAAATATCAATTCTGGCGGAATTGTATTATTCGATTAGTTCTGGATATTTTTCTTCAATCTCATATCTATCATAACCAAATCTTTCCCTGAGCATGTTGCTTAGTGCGATTGGCCCTGATGTGTATTCTACCTCTGGGTATTTTTCACCCTCTTCTATCGGTAGGATATTACGATCTATTGAATACTCTTCCAGATATTGAAAAAACAAGTCGTCAAACTCCTCATTTTCTCCTAGTACTGTTTGTATTTTTATTGTTATTAGTTTCATTATGTATAAACTACTATTCCATTTTCAGATCCTAGTCTAAATGCCTCCATGAAATCGTCATATGTTGACATCTCCCATTTTATAGATTCCGAATCTGTACCAAAAATTTCTTTAAGATATGATTTGAATCTTCCTCTGTTTTCAACGAATTGTGGATGCAGTTTTTTACAAACCGCCGTACCTAAAATACCCTCACAGTCACTGAAATTTATCATCTCGAACATTGGTTCGCCTTTGTATAATTCAGGATTACGCCATAATGTGCCAGGATCTACTCCTACTAAACCCTCACAAAGGTATCTTCTGAATGTATTATAACCACCGTAGCTGCCAGCTCTGAAATGATGTTCTGTGGTTTCGTCAGTTTCGACATATTTACCACCTTCCATATCCTCACATTTATTGTATCCACCGTGAGGTTTTCCGTATGGTGTGTTATCTATTTTTATCCTTGTTTTCTTTACCTCTGGTCTAATCTCAAATGGAAGAGATTTTAATTTTTTGTCCAGTTTGAATTTTTTCTCTAGATTACTGATTGCCATTATGTCTAGTCCCATCCTATTTGTTTTTTAATTACATTGCAAATATATGAAATCCTTTTCATATAAAAAAAATAATTTATTAATTAAATTTTCTATATGCCTCTGTGTATAAAACCCTTGACTTATAATAAGGACTTTCCAGACATTTAGGACACAAATTCCTTGCATAAACTCCATTTTCTGGACCTGATGGATTTATATTCATAGTTCCCATCTTTATTTGGTCCTCTATGAAATCATTATAGCATCCGCCACACATTATGATCGACTCTTTTTTCTTTTTTGCCATAATAAAAAAATTAGGGGATTCGAGAATAAACCCAACCCCCCGGCTGATTATTGGGTTACTACCCTACTACTTCAACAACACAATGATTTTTGTTCGTAACTTTTTTTTCAAAAAAAAAAATAATCACAATTTCATTTAAAAGTATTTATAAAATTATTTTCTAAAAAAAATAATAATGTTTTTTCAAAAGCATTATAATCACCAACTGGAAATGCAATTCCTATATCCACTAATGGTTGAATCTCTTCAAATTTTTCATAATTAGGACCAAAAATAACCGGAATTCCATACACGGAAGCCTCATTTATATTATGAACAGTTTTTTCAAAACCACCACCAATAATAGCAATATTTGCATAACGATATACATATTTTAAAATGCCTTTTTCATCGAGCAATAAAATAGAAAGATTAGACTTGAAAGAAGTTGGTTTTGTATAAGTAATTATTTTTTCTCCAAATAAATTTTCCAAAGCAACCCCTTTTGTTTCGTTAAATTCATGTGGCGCAATAATAATTTTCAGCGTAGGAAATTTTGATTTGTATTTTTTATAAAATGCTGCCATTTGATTTTCCTCTGTTTGCCAACTGCTACCCAGAATAATTGTAAAACTATCTTTGCAAAATTTTTCTAAAACCTCGTTGCAAAATTTTTCCTGGTTATTAAAAATTACTCTTTCTATTTTAGTGTTGCCATAAGTTGTAGTGTCAAAAATTTTAGTAAATAAAGGATATACTTTGTCGAGATATTTCTGATAGAAATAATTTTTCTTTTGTTGCAAATTTGCATTTACCAAATAACAATTGATTTTATTTTTTTGTCAAAACATTGAAACAAAAAGATATAATTTTTAGAAAAATGCTCTAAATATTCGGCACGAGTTAAAACGCCTTCCCAAATTAAATCCGAAAAAATGTCTAGTTCTTGTTCGGCTACTTCTGGTTTTTCCATCTTAATTTTATCCCATTCCTCTTTGTTGATGGTTTGTGTGGAAAGGAAATTGAT
>CALAYS010000184.1 GCA_937895515.1 uncultured bacterium | reverse complement strand
AAATTTTATCCTCAAAATTATAAGAAAAAGAGAAAATATTACCGTTTTCAAAGATTTCTTCCGGAGAAAATATTTTTTCTATAAATTCTTTGTCGATATTGGAAATGACTACATCTAAGTCACCAAATGATTCCTTGTCAGAAAAATAACGCGGCACAAAGCATCTTTTCTCCTCTTTTTTTAGTCTTTGAATAACATCGGTTTCAACTTTTTTGTAGTCTTCTTTAGCTAATCTTGATGTTGAAAGCTTTTTTAAAGCGTTTCCTCCCATTAAATATTTTTTTAATTGGAGGAAATTAAAAATTAATCAAAAGATCGCAAATTATAAAGGTAAATTTACCTTTATAAGATTTTATTAATTTTCATTTTTTTCTGGTGATACTGGTATGTATAATCCAACAACAATACCTGTGACAACAGCGACTGGTAGAGCAGCAGATGTTGCCATCGCAGAAACTGCCGTTGCTACTGTTGCAACTGTCGATAATGTTGCTGCAGCCATTCCAGCTGCACCAGCTGCGGCGGCGGCTCTACGGCGGTATACTCTTGCTGTTGATACGACGGTATAAGCGTTTGACACAACAGCCGCTGCTTGTGATGCATGAGATAATAATTGGGATAAAGAAACATTATTTTGAAAATACTCAATTATAGGTCTTTGGCCCATGCCTGGCCAAGGAGGCTCTGGATTATCGGAAAATAAGTCGGCCTCGATTAATTCAAAATCTTCTCTTGTTAAATTGTCAGGGGGATCAGGCACTTGCATATTTTATAGTTAATGATCGAATGGAAAAGAATAAATCAATTATGCAATAAATGGCAATTATGCTTGCTATGTCACTTGAAGCACACAAAATCGTATACGGAAACTAAAATAAAAAAAAGAGAACCCAATAATAAAGTAAAACATTGGGGAGCTATTGTTTTTTCACAAACGCGTGGTACGATATTTGGACATGATTGACTCGTGTCTATTTCAGGTGGATCATAGGAGGTTACTCGAAGACGATTCATTTTTCTTTGAAAAAAACTTGTTTGAGAAATAAATGTCAAAAAACAAAAGATGATTGTTAAAAAATAAAGGAGTGAAAGACGATCAATACCTTCCATTTTTTAATCATAAAAGAGATATTTTAAAAAGGAAAGAAGATGTCTTCATTGCCATATCCTCCAAGTCTCACTTGTGACAATAAAAAAAAGCCAAAATGTCGTGTCTACGATACCAATGACGCCAAACTAAAATCCGTTTTACGTCGACCAAGGGATCTTCCTGGAGAAGGAAAACCATCTTTAGCGATGGCTTCATTCTATCCATATGACGAATCTTCGAGCGAAGATATACGTCAAAGAAGTCCAACTCAATATTTTTCTGATTTGCATTATTTTGATGATAGCCATTCACCTACGAAAGAAGATATGCATTTGGATAAAAAACATAGTAACAGCATATCGGGCTCCCATTATCCTGAAACTCCAATGGACAATGAAAGTCGTAACAGTATGTCGGACTCCCAGTCGCCGTCACACGATCCTGAAACACCAATGAATTCAGATAGTGGAACGCCCATTTCACCCAGAAAGAGAATGATGAGCTATGATGAAAAATATTTTATAGAAAAGGGTTTTAGACTGTTAAGAACCTTTGTTCTCCACACAGAAGGAGATAAAAACAAGGAATATATTTGTCAATTAGAAACTTATTATGGTGATATTTTCCTTCTTTCTTATGGAAATGAGGAAGCTAGATTGGGAGATGAAACAGTTTCTTTGTTTGAAAAAGAAATTCCTGAGATGTTGCTGGTCTCTGAACCATTTACAAAGGTTGTTTTTGGATTTCCATCAGTTGCCACTCTTTTTAAGAATGGCCTACATTATAAATCGAAAACATACATTCATTCCAATACAATTTCACCAAAAAAGTTAGAAACATCCTTTCCATCATCGTATCCTATTTTTCCTCGAAGTGCGGCTGAAGACATCCATAACATAAGCGTCAAGGTCAGACATGAGGCAACAAAGATAGAGAATGCCTATCGCCAAGAAGTGACAAGAAATGTAAATTCTATTTCAGACCAAATCAAAGAAATAGCAACAACCGTAAATTCTCATTTTGATACGTTTGGGGAAATTGATAAGAACCTGGTACTGCAAAGTAACCACTACTACGATCATTTTTCTAATGGGATTAGAAAAGGTAATCTGGTACCTTCAAAAGAGGACACACATAGAATAGCATTTATTTCAGAAGCAACAACAAGATATATATCGGCATACTTTATTCTTTTAAATAATATGCAAACTGCACTTTCAAAAGCCAAACAAAATTTTGAAGAAAATGTGCCCCACTTCTATTTGCAGGTGAAAAAAGATTTTCCTGAGATGGAAAAGATACCTCTTTTAAATGCTATTGACGTAGAACGTTCTTATCCGGGAAAAATATTTCCTAAAATTTTATAAAATATTGTATAAAGAAAAACCAAATAAGATATGACGAGTAAAAAATAAAAAAAATTATCTTCTTTGGGCATTTTGAATTTTTATCACTCGTTTTTAAGATAAAATATAACTAAAGATATTATTGTGCAGTTTATTTATAATTAAAATGGCTTTTCCCTCTGAAAAAAAAAAGGTTTCTTTTTTTTCAACAACCATTTATTACAATTATGAGGTAGTTTCTCCGTTTAAACATGAAGAAACAACTTATTTCCAAGATTATGATTATTAAAACTGAAATTCATAGTCTAATTTTACAGTCTATTAAAATAGACTGTAAAATCTCTTAATGTCGAAGGACGTTGTTCTAACTCGACGTGAATACGATGAACTTTATGATTTGCTTGAAAAATTCCAATCCATAGTTGAATCTCCGGTTGAATATAGGAAGTATTATAAAGATAGTCTAGAGAAAGGAGAATTGCTTGAAAATCTTAAAGAAGATATTGTCAAATATTCTAAAGAAGAACCATCTTTCAAAGAATATTTG
>CALAYS010000183.1 GCA_937895515.1 uncultured bacterium | reverse complement strand
TAGATTATATTCCTGAACATTGGGATGTAAAAAGTGTTAGAAAATCTTTTTTATTTTCTGTTGGATTTACTCCTCCAACAGAAAAAGATGAATATTTTACTTTTTCAGACAATGGAATTCCTTGGATTACAATAAGGGATATGAAAGGGAAATATATATCAAAATCAAAACAAGATATTTCACAGTTTTATATTGAGACATTTAATAAACCATTAATTTTAAAGGGTTCACTTTTATATAGTTTTAAATTAACATTTTTTAGATTTTATTTCTTCAAAAGAGTGTAGATATCCCCAATACATTTGCATCCCCAAATGCTCTAGCAATGATGGCTTTTTGTAATGATGGGGTAGTTAAAAAAACTCAAGGTACAATTACAAACGAAAAAATTATTTCACAAAATGTCGAAAAGTATTCTTCTCTTGGGATAAATGTTTCATACAGTCCTTTTTCTGATAATGTTTATACCCTATTTTTTGGTGGTTTAACTCTTATTTTTTCTAATAGTGGACAAATTAAAATTTATACCAAGCCTGGAGAAACTCTTTATTGTGTTGGAGCTAATAGTATAGGACCAACAAATAATGAAACGATGGAAAGGTTTGTCTTGTTGTCTCCACTTTTTGATCCCACAATGCAAAATACAACTTTCAGAAGTGTTTCTTTATGGGTTTTGTTTGTTATAATTGTTGTTTTATTCATAATAGCTATACTCCATATCACATTAAATATTTTAACAAATTGAATATTCCTCTTCTGGATATGAATATACAATCCTCCTCCTGGGAAAACAGGTAGGGCTTCCCCTTAAGCAAAAAAGTGGGTTGCGTATGTGAACCTTTTCCCACATACGCGAAAAAATAAGTGAAAGGGCCCCCGTCTGGGTTACGAATGGTTGTGCGTATAGCCTTCTGTGCGCATGTAAAACAAAGGGAGGGGACCTTCCTGGATGATAGGTTGGTTCTAAAAATAAAAACATTTTTTATTTTATTTTCTCAAATGTATTTAATGTACGATATACAGAGTTTTCAATGGATTTAATATATCCTGGTGTTCTAGATACATTTTCATAAAAATTGGGTATTGATATATTGTTATGGTCATAAAAAATCTTAAGAACAGTCGCCGCTATTCCTCTAGGATTTTCGTTAGCAATCATTTTATTTTTAGAAATCACAACGTCAATAAAATCTTTAATTTTTCCTATTTCTTCAAACGAAAGTTTATGATATTGAGAAAATAATGAAGCCATTTGCTCTATGAATGATGAGGGATCTATAATGCAAATTGGATTTCTGCAACTTGCTCTATCTATTCCTTTTGAAATTGTCCACATTGCAGCACGAATTTGCTTTTGGTCCATCTGAAGTTTTTCCCCAATCACAAAAGGATTAAATTGCATCTGTAATTTGTTAAAAGCAATATAAATCATTCCGAAAAGATTCGTAACATATGTTCTCCGACGTACATGGCTGCGTTCCTGTAAAGTTTCTATTTGACAACAAACTTCGCGACATACCTCAACTGGGAGATCTAAACGACTCAGTTCTGTCAAATAGCTAAATTTAGTTTTTTTTTCTTTTTTATTGGCGTAAAAGTCATCATCATATCTTATCCGACTATGAATGCCTAATGTTTCTTCCTCGATAAATTCACCGCAGTCTTGACAAAAATCATCGATTATATCTTGATGTTGACAGGGACCACTGAACATTTTTAACAAGAAATTAATGTCCATTCTAATTTCAAATCATACATCCTATATTGAAATTTTAAGATTTTTTTGCCTTCGACTCAAAAAATGACTGCTAATTTCAAGCGTCTCGTTTCCCTCCCAATCTTTAATATAACTGACCCCGTCACTGATGGGCACGTTGAATGGCGTTTTCCCACAATGTTTAAGACAGATGCTAAAGGTGTTTCACGCGAATGGTTTGGTGGTGTTTTGGATGGAGGAGTTATTACTTGTCATGGAACAACTGATGGAGTGAAAACTTTATCAGAACCCTATAGAATAGAATTAAATTTATCGGGAAGAAGTTTTGTTGAACAGGCCTTGCTGGAATTGCGTTCTCGCTATGAAGTAAAAAACCGGAAAGAAGGATATCGTTTTCCGGATGAAATTAAGACCATAAATCCAAAGCCTATGCTTGCTGAAGATTGGCATAAAAAGAGACCAAGTATGCGACTTTATTTTCCTGTTGCAGTTCAACCTAAATTGGATGGAATAAGATGTTTGGTTTCGGAACGCCGAGATGAGGGAAATATAGTTTATAGAAGTAGAACAAATAAATATTATGATTTTGGTTATCTTTTTGATGAAGAGATAAGCGCTATACTTCCTTTTTTTCCTTTCCAAGTGGAGCTTGATGGAGAACTTTATATCCATGGAAGAATGCTTCAAAATATTTCTTCCATTGTGTCATTGAAAGCGACAGACCTTGATTTAAAGAAAATGTCCGCTTTGAAGGCAGCTAAAACAAAAGAAACTCTTGATATTCGAAAAAAAGAATTGGTTTATAATATTTTCACAATTATTACTCCCAAAGATTTATCATACGAAGAGAGACGACATTTTCTTGTTGAGGCTTTTTCTCAAGGAGAAAGATCATTGGGGCGTCCCTTTGAAAGAATATCATTAGTTCCAGATTTTGAAGCCTATTCAGAGGAAGATATTAAAAAATACACTAATGATTTTCTTGATAAAGGCTACGAAGGAGCAATGATTTACAAAATGGCGAAAAATCTTCCACCAGGAAAAAAGAATGAATCTTTTTACAGATCGGCTCGAACTTGGAATTTAATGAAATTTAAGGCCTTTTCTGACGAAGAAATGATAGCTGTTTCCATAACAGAAGGAAAGGGTCTTTCTGAGGGGAAAGCTATTTGTCAGGCCAAAGATAAAAACGGAATTTTACATTCGGTAAATTTATCCTTTACTGATGACGAGAAACGTGATATTTTTTTGAACCCAAGTAAGATTATTGGGAAAGAAGTAACAGTTAAACATTACGGAAGAACAGAAGACGGAAAATTACGTCACGCAAATGTAATATCAATTCGCGATTACGAGTAAAAAAGATTTCTTAAAGGAGTTCTTTAATTTTTAAACAATTGATTTCATCTCAGTCTAAGAACAAACTTTTTATAAAAAGTTTGATTCATCTCAAATATAACCATGCCAGCTACTCGTAATCTTAAAAGCATCGCGGATACTCTCAGTGGTGTTAGGAGTGATCACCGTTTTCTGAAGGTCTCTCCCAAAGAAGGGGGTGGATTCACAGTAACGCGTGTCCAGGCATCTGGTCAACAGACAGTTTGGAAGAAACACCCTGATGTAGTATATTCTCCAGCCACAGGTCTTGCGGGACGTCCGCATGATGTGTTGGAGTATCTTCGTCATCGGGATGACAATTCTGATGATTCAAGTGCTGGTGTGATTCAGGCTTTCGAGGCTGATAAGTCTCACTGGATTACACCGGAAAGCTATGATGATAATCATGCTGTTATTGAACAGATGACCTTTCACCGAAAGGCCGCTGCGGCCCCAGCACAGAAAATGACACTTATTGACCCCCTACAGATTCCAGATCTTCTTCAACGTGTTCGGGATATGAGGGGGCAAACCCCTTCTACCCGAGTATCAAAGTTTGATGTTATTGGAACCTATCTGAAAGTCTTGGAAGATGATCCGGCCGTTCGTTACCGAATTCATAATTGTGCCGCAGACGGAAGTGGTCTTCGAAAGACCAACTCGACAAGCATTTCTAGCCAATCGATTCCGTTAAGTTCAGACACACATAGCCATCTTAGCCGTTTTTACATTCCCTCAAACTATGAGAACCGAAAGTTTGTATCTAACTTCATGACAAGATATTACATGTACGAGGATAAACTTCGCCCGGCTGATGCTGCTGCAAAGGCCAAAGCTTTTGCCGAGGATTTGCTGGCACCTTACAAGAAGGCCAAGAAAACAACTACTCGAGGACGTTCCGTTTCTCCGAAAGGAGGCCGGTCATCTTCGCCAGGAGCCAAAAAGCAGACTGCAGGTCGAACACGTAGTTCATCAACAACCAAAACAGTGTCTCGGGCAGCCTCTCCTAAAGTTGCGTCTCACAAGGATGGCGATACTCATCAGGTAGCCCGTTCTTCTTTGCCAAGGAAGACAACGGTTCGTGCTTCACGAAGCAAGTCGCCAGTGCATCATGATGTGGGCTCTCCAGCCCATTCCGCATCTGAGAGTCCTCCGCGATCGGCTTCTAAGAGTCCTCCGCGATCGGCCTCAAAAAGCCCGTCACGAGCAGCTTCCAAGAGCCCTCCACGGACAGCATCTAGGAGCCCATCTCGGTCACCAAGTCCTTCAACTTCCCCAAAGGTAACGGCCAGTAAAACACTCCGCCTTCCCAAAAGGAAGTAAACATATAAATGTTATCTAAAAAATTTTAGATAACAAAAAACCTTGTCAATATGACCCAGGATTTAGACGAAAAAATTTTTTCTTTATCGGAAAAAAAAGTTACTGATGTGGGGGCAAGAATAAAGGGAAGCTATTCCACCGATCTTGATATTTTAAGAATACATCTTGTTTTGCGTGACCTCTTTTCTTTTTATTACCAGAACAGAAAAGAGAACGAAAAGAAAATAGAAGAATATAATGCCAAGATTGATGAAAATCGCCCACTTTCTGAAAAGACAGCACTGATTAATAATCGGGATCGGTTATTAAATTTAACTAGCAAATATTCAAAAAAAGTTTGGGAAAAATATGTAGACGTAGCAAAAGATATTTTGACCGAATATTTTAAGCTCTCACCCACCAATAAAAAGAAAGTAATAGTGATTGGTGGAAAAAATCAGGCAAAAAAATCGGCCGAAGAAATGGCTTTAAAAGAAAGGGAAGGTGAACAACTTCTTGCATTAATCAGACGTTTCCTTCGTTTAGCATCAGAATATATAGAAATAGATATAGTCTTTGAACCTTATTTTAGGGTGGGATGCAATGATTGTGATCAAGGAATGGAAGAAATGGCAATAGATGAGGAAAGCGGTATTTATATGTGTCTTTGTGAAAAAGCTTTTGGAAATGTATATTCAACAGATATGCCTCATTTTGATTCGGAACGAATAGAACCTCCAAATCGTGTTTCATATGATGATAAAACAAACTTTATCAGAAGACTTAAAGCCTATCAAGGTGTCCAAGCCAGAAGACTTCCTCCTGATTTATTGCCATTTTTGGATAAACATATGCAAGATAAATACCAACTTCCTCCCGCAAAAGAAATAAGGGAAATGCCTGCTGATGAATATGGACATCGCTGTCCCCAAACATCCGTTTATCTTCTCAAAGAAGCTCTTCGTGAAACAAATAAATCTATCCATTTTCAAGATATAAATGCTATATGCTACGAACTATGGGGATGGGAGATCCCTCAAATCGGACATCTCATTCCTAAAATTCTACATGATTACACTAAAACACAAGAAATATATAGAGAAAGCAATAAAACTGACTCCTCAATTAATGTTGAATTGAGGCTTTATTGGCATCTTAGGGCCGCAGGACATAATTGTCTTCTTACTGATTTTAAGATTCCTCAATCGCGAGATTCAAGAAAAAGAAATTCGCATATTTTCCAAAAAATGTGTGAGGAAACGGGTCTTAAATTTTATCCAATAATGTAATTTTTATCATGATGGAACAAACTGTTATATTTTCTAATTTTCTTTCTATTTGCAAGTGCACAAACTGGACATTTTGGTTTTCCATACCTTTTTGTGTATGTATTTTTTGAAGTACCTGTTTGTTTTAATCTGAGGATAGAAGTGGCATGTATATATTTTTTTCTGTTTAGGATGTATTCTTCTTTTCTATTAGGATCTGATGAAGAAGATTTGTAGAATGTATGGGAATACGTTTTTAGGGAAGGAAAAAAGTATTCATAATGGATTCATTTCAGACAAACCAAAAAAATATTTTATATTTTTTTTCCGAAGAAAATATTTATGGTTATGTTTATTTATGGAAATAGGATAGCGATGAAAAGATAAATTACACTTTTTTAATGAAAGGATTGTCGCTTTCTTTAGTTTTTAGATATTTAGGAAAAAATAAAAGTTAAGAGGGGGTAAAATACTGCAGCCGGGCGCAAACCAAATATATTATCTTTTACATGTAAATATTTCAACAACAAATGAGCTAATAACTTTGATCATAATATTCATCTTTTTTAATTGGGAAAATAATGACTTCTTTCCCATATTTTTTACTCCTTTTGGGTTATATGTTAGACGAATTTTCGGCAGGTATTAAAATCCATTGTTAAAAAAATAATCTTTCAAAAAATAACTAATTAAGCTTCCATTTTAAATTTTAGTTGAAAAATTTTTTCGATTATTTTATTAAAATAAAGGCATTCTGAACTTCATGGCGAACTTCGTTCGCTATAATAGGTCCGACATGATTTAGCTTAAGCCAACATTTAAAATTGTATTAAAAAACACTTTGTCAAAAATAACCTATTTGGGTTATTTTTACTTTTTTAGTCGAAAAAGTTTTTCAACTATTTCTTTCAAATACAGGCCTCCTGAATGATAGTCCGGCAAGATTTTTGGAACATTTGGACTTCATATTTGAAGAAAATGATCTTTCAAAAATAACTAATTAAGCTTCCATTTTAAATTTTAGTTGAAAAATTTTTTCTACTAAATGCTTCAAATATAGGCCTCCTGAATAGAAGGTCACGCGGCCATTTGTTTTAATTTGTAAAATGTATTCCTTAAATATTATTACACCAAAAATAAGGTTCGAGGTAAAGTTAGATTTTAAAGCAATAACATCATTGACTTTAAGTGAAGTCTTCGATCGTTATAATTCAAGTTTTAGTAAAATTAAGGGGGTGAAAAGAATTTAAAGGAATTTAAAGGAATAAATAAATTTGTTTATCACGACATGGCTTTTTGAGCAAAAGATTTTAGTAAAATCTTTTTGATAGCTTTAGCTCCCCAAATTTACTAAAGTAAATAGTTTACTCAACAAGGTAAGGTTTTAAACGCGAGGCTTCGGCAATAGTGCTTGTAGAAAGATCTTGATAAAATTTTTCTGACGATATCTTCTCGGTTATTTCTGTTCTTTTCATATACTTTTCAGCGGCTGAAATTCTATCATATGTCAGAAGAGCAGGTATTTCTTCTAAATTATCAAAGTACAAGGGGTAATTAGGACCTAAATGTTCTACAACGGCTGGAATCCTATTTACGATGATGGGATTCCCACGCGCCATGCACTCAATAAGAGTATTTGCGGCTGAACATTCAATAAAATCAACAAAAACAATATATTTTGCCATAAGAAGATCGTATTCCTTGTCAGGAAGATGTTCTAACACATTAACCGTTTCTATTTGTGACATTATTTTTTCTCGAATTTTGCAACTATATTCATCATATAATTTTTCATCTTTCAAAACATCTTCCAAACAGCTATACCCAAATTCGGAAAAAAAGAATTTGTTTTCTCGAATATACTTGTACAAACAATATAAGAATGAGTTTTTGTGAGATTCTTTAATTATGGTCAGAAGAGAGAAATTTATTTCTGAAGGAGGAAAATAATTTTCCATCATTTTTCCCCTAAGTTTATATTTATTAAAACGATTTTTTGGTAAATCCAAAGCATAAATAGAATATGTATTTCGTAACCACGCTCCTACATTAACAATATCCAATTTTTCTTCCTCCTTAGGAAGAGCAAAGGGTATTATTCCTGCTATTAATGTTGGATGAATGAGCGGAACAACAGGTATTTTTTCATAACCAAGAACAGTCAAACGTTTTCTGAGCCATTGGGCTAGCCACTCAGACATAACAAAAAATCCAAGACAGGTTTCCAGACTTTTCTTAAATTCAGGATTATCGGTCGAATGTGTGATATTATTATCACTGTTTCCAGAAAAAGGAGTATGATGAAAAAATCCACACCATGGACTTGTATAAGGAATTATTCCATATTCTTGGCAAGGCGTTTCTCTACACCATCCAAAAGTTGCATCACAATAAACATCAAGAATAACACCATGTTCACTGTGAAGAGAGTGAATAGAATCCAAAACATATTTCCATCCAGCTCTATGCAAACCGCAAAAGCTCTGTGTACATGTTGTTTGCATATTGAAACGTGGAACATCTGACATTCGGACGCGTTTATCTTTCCAAACCCAATCTACCATTTCGCGAAGAGTTTGTGGTTTTTTGATAAGATTATCAATAGTACCATCAACACCACGACATGAAATTTCGCCAGTTATTTCATATAACAATCCTCTTGATAATTTTATTGATTGTTTTTTTGAAAGAATATTAGCCGATTTCTCTAGAGGTTGTCCTGTTATATCTGTTATTTTTTTTGTGTATTTCTTTGTAATCAGATCAACTTTATCTACAAAGAAAGAACATGCTGTGACCCTACGTCTTTCCCCAAGGGATAGGAGAGCTTCAACCTGATAATTGTCTTTGCAAAGATATTTGTCGTGATTTTTAACAGCCTTTATTCTTTCGTTGATAGAAAGCAAATTAGAATTGACATAGTTAAATTTATCCATAAATATTTCGATGCTAAAATCATCGGGTTTTGCTTCACCTGTTATACTGATTGGACAAAAAAGATCCAAAAGATCTTTTTCTTCCATTAAGAGACTAACCTTATTTGCATAATGAAAAGAGAAAAATGGTGTTTCTGTCAAAATAGATAAAATATGGCTGTGGAAACGAGATGCTATACAAAATTTAAATCCAGCAATAAGACGCACCATTTCTTGTCCATTGTATCGTGTTTGGTCATTATAAATTCTATCCTTAAATTCACTTAAGTTTTCTTCTATTTTGGTATTAATATGTTTGTCATGATTTGGACTGTCATTTTTTGTATCAAAACAAGCTAAATAAAGCCGCAACCATGGGTTTATTCCTAATAGTCTTCTAAGAGCATGACATAATTTAAATAAAATTCGAGGTGTGCAAATAGAAGAAGGAAGAAATATCCCAACAGTTTGACGTTCTTCTGGGGACCAAACAGCGGGAATAGGAGAAAGAGTCATCACAGCATCTGGTAAATAATGTACGTATTGACTACCAAGAGCGTGTTGGAGAGGAATAAGATATTTTTTGTTGCGAGTAAAAACATGGTCATACAGGTTTAGATGTCCTTTTCCGATAGTCTCAAAATAGGGTATTCCGATAGAAAAAGCAAAGATAGGACCTGCATATCTGTTTCTGACAAATGATACCTTCCCATTAAAATATGAGTTAACAATATCTCCTCCTCCGAAGATTATTCCCTCATATTTGTTAAAATCTATTTCTGATATTGTATCAGCAGATACAAATTCTAATGTAGAGTTGGGGAAAAAATTTGGAATTGTTTCGATAAAAAGGTCGTCGCCAAGATTGTTATTATAATAATATCCGATTACTAAAAAAATTCTATTCATGACTAAAATATAAATGGGTTCGCTTTTATTATGTATTCTAATCATATTATTGGTTATCGTAATATATGAGTCAATATACGGAAATTTCTTAATTGATTTTTCCTTTTCTCGTACATCACCGTCCGATTATCTTAAAAAAGATATCGTATTTTCGTGTCCAAATGATGATTCGCAGAAAGAGTTTATTAATGTAGGGTTAGAATCCTTTAAAATAACTTCAACTGATACACAGTTTGTTCGTGTTTATAAAAACCACATTTTGAGGGTAAATACACCAAACAGCCTATTTTTAACACCTGTTATAAACTTTTATTCGGGAAATCAGATCATGTTGCCCAGCGAATCCCCATATACAGCCAAAGTGAGTATGATTGTTGGAAGTTCTCTTTCAAAATATGAATCCCAAATAAATATTTCGATTTTTGGAGTCTCTCCTGCCCCACCGAATATGGAATTTATATCCGAAATTAATCTACCCGAAAAATTAAACATTCCAGGTATTTTTCTTAGAAATTCTGGACAAGAATTTGTTAAAGTTTCTGTCATCCCACTTCAGAACGAGGATACAAAAGAAACTTTTACCATTCTTAATGTTAAAGGGAATACTCCACTTAGCAATGTAAATCTCCCTCCAGGCACTGAATTTTATATTTTTGCCTCATATATTTTAGAAGATTCTAATATACCTACAACACTTTCCGAAAACAGAAGCGATTATTATTGCAGGTAATAAATCTTTCATATAAATCCCACATGAATTTAAAGGCTACGATTATAGTTTTTAAAAGAGTCATATCCACTTATATGACTCTTTTAAAAATTTTCGAAGAAAACATATATCTTTTTGTTCGAATATTATTGAAATATGTATCACAATTTGTTGTAAAAAATCTAATAATATTATTAGATTACAAATAAAGAGTTATTGTTTACCGACTCGCATGTCAGACAATATAAAATTTCATTCATGGCTCTTAATAATTGCAAAAAAAAAAAGGAAAATTTGAATACCCCGATCCGGCATCTTATATTGCACCTGATCGAGCTGAGATACCTGCTATAACATGCATCGCACTGTTTTTATTAGTGATTCTATTAAAATCGACGAGTTTGAGTCAAATCCTGATTCGGACATCCCTATCGGATCTTGGTACGCCGAGTGTCTGGCCGCCCGCCCCCCGCTGAGTGAAAGCGACTCCCTTTACGAAGAGGCCGAGGACATTCTCTCAACATCTCATGGTCTCCTTGATGATCTGAAGGATTGTCCTGATGACGACGTCAAGTCGGCCAAAAAGATGGCGAAAGATGCTGAAGCACTCGCGTGCGAAATCTCGCGTCGCCATGATGACGATGGTCTTCTCAAAGAAATTGAGGCTCTCCATGAGCTTGCCAAGGATCTTAAGAAGTTGCTGGAAAAAGTTTCAGTGTCACCAATGCGCAGGAAAAAGCGGGTTGCTAAGAAGCGGGTTGCTGGGAAGCGGGTTGCTGGGAAGCGGGTTGAGATCGGAAGAG
>CALAYS010000182.1 GCA_937895515.1 uncultured bacterium | reverse complement strand
CCATTATAATCTTAAAACAACCCCCACCCCCTATAGTCCCCCTCCCCCATTTCCCCAAAGCGGTTAAACTCGGCTCGGAGCCCCAAAATCGCAAAAAGCCCCTAAAGGGGCGGCATTTTTTGAGCTCCCGGCCACCGCCCCAAAGCAAAAATCTAGGTTAAAAAGGGAATCGGACCTTTAGGTCCCTCCAACTTTCGTTTTGCACAGTTTGCACAAATGTGCAATTTCGTGAAGTCGAATTCCTTGGAAGTTCGTTAATTTATGCACAAATTACGCGAAATTTCGGGATGCGATTTCGTCAAATTTCGACCATTTTTTGATGTTTTCTCGAGGATCTCCCCTTTGGGGAACTCACCAAAGATGACGATCAGAAAATGAGGCCCTGCTTCCGAGTTTCTCGAGAATTTCATCGAAAAAAGAGGTCATTTTTTCAAGAAAAACGCTGTTTTTGGAAAAAGCTGACCGACCTTACCAGAAAAAGGCGAGAATTTTTTTGTTGCAAATTTTTGTATTTTTGAAAATAAACTATATACAATGACGGAAATAGTTATTGATAAAAAGAAATATGTTTTAATTACTGAAAAAGACTATAAAGCTTCACAAAAAAAAGCTGCACTTAAAACCAATTCCCAAACTTTATTAACTGTAGAAGATGCCCGTACATACAGTAAAAAATTAATAAGGAAATGGGCCGCAGAAAAGTAACGATACAAGAAAATATTTTGTCGTTATTTGGTTTAAAAATTCGCGTCAGAAAAGCCCAATAAAATTACTTCAGTACAAGAGTGCGACGCAACAAAAGCTTCATAGTTATTCTTAGCCGGGCTCAAAATAATCTTCTTACTTCTTAAGAAATGCATTGATTCTTTGCTGTACATTTTGCCGTACACTTAAATAATACAGATTATAATCGGCTATATGGTAGTTGGGGTTTGTATAAAATATGTTGCCAAAGAAATGCGGCTTAACCGTCCACAATACCCCTTCATGCACCTGTGCACCTGCAACACAAGGTACCAGTTTATTGAACTTAAGCAATACCGAACCTTTGTTTTCTTTTCTTGAAACTTCTAAACCTGGCAATAGCTATTTTTCAGTTTAAAGTATAATGTTTTTGTTAAAAGACACTGGCGATAACGGCATGGCAATTTAATTTTAAACATAAACAAAGTCTTCAAACTTGATGCAAAACATTGCTAATCTTCCTCTTGCATTTATTCTCTTGAGAACCCAATCATATTCATGCAATTCATGACTAATTTTATTTTTATCCAGGTTTTATTTTTCAAATAAAAAGATGGGACATTCATATTTGTCAAAAATTTTGCTAAATATTGTTTAATTTGC
>CALAYS010000181.1 GCA_937895515.1 uncultured bacterium | reverse complement strand
AAAAAATAACATATTTAAAACAATGGACAGATCATTTATTTAGTTTTAAAATTACGAGAAATGAAGCTTTTAAATTTATACCTGGTCAATTTGCTAGACTTGGTGTAAAAAAAGAAGATGATAGTATTGTGTGGAGGCCTTATTCAATAGTTTCTGCAGATTATGATGAGGAATTAGAATTTTATTCAATTGTGGTTCCTGATGGAGAGTTTACTCAACGATTAAAAAACCTTAAAATAAATGATGATATATATATAGATAAAACTAATTATGGATTGTTAACTACAGACCGTTTTGAAAATGGTAAAAATTTATGGTTCTTATCAACAGGTACTGGTTTAGCACCGTTTATTTCAATTCTTTATGATTTTACAATATGGGAACAATATGACAAAATTATACTTGTGCATGGTGTAAGAACTGCAGAAGAATTAGCATATCAAGATACTATAAATAGTTTTTATACACATGAATATTATGGAGAATTAGTAAAAGATAAATTAATTTATGTTAAAGTAGTTACTCGAGAAAATTCAGGCGGTGATCTATATGGAAGAATTACAGAATTAATAAAAAATGGTGAGCTTGAAAAATTTGTTAATATTCCGATTACTATTGAAAATAGTAGAATTATGATTTGTGGTAATCCAGAAATGGTAAGTGATACTAGACATATGTTAGCTGAAAAAGGATTAACTGTTTCTAAACGTGGAAATCCAGGTAATATGGCTGTAGAAAATTATTGGTAAATGTATATATGTTTCATATGAAACATATATACATTATATTTTTAAATGGTGAAATTTTTATATCTTAAAAAAAGCTTTGTATTTTAATACCATTGTTGTCTAGATTTATAAAGAGTTAAATTTTAAAAGTATGAATAATGAATGATTATGAATTAATAATAGAAATATTAAATAATGTTTACAGTGGTAAAAATTTAACAGATGAAATTAATAAATATAAAAGTAATATTAATATTTCACGAATTAAATATATAGTGTATGGAGTTATTCGTAATTATTATTTAATTGATTTTTGTATTCATAAAATTGTAAAACATGTTTCAAAAACTAATAAAATTATTATTCAAATAGGAATATATGAATTAAATAATAGTAATAAACCTCATTATGCAGTAGTAAATACACTAGTAGAAATTGTAGATAATGGAAAAGAGAAAAAATTTATTAATTGGGTGCTTCGTGAATATCAAAGACAAAAAGAAAGTTTAGATAATTTAATTTTAAAAGATTATTCTTTAAAATATAATATTCCAAATTGGATGATTGATTTATTGAAAAAACAATATAAAAATAATTATCTTAAATTTTTAGATGGTTTAAATTATCACCCAGCATTTGGTTTGAGAGTTAATTATATAAAAAAATCCTTGGATGAGTATATTGAAATATTGAAGCAAAGTAATATTAAATATATAATTAACGAAGATAATAAAATATGTTTGGAAAAATCCTTGGATATTAAAGATGTACCTTTATTTTTAGATGGTGTTTCAAGTATACAAGATGTAGCAGCACAATATACAGTTAATTTATTAACTAAAAATAATATTACTCCAGTAAAAGTTCTTGATGCTTGTGCGGCACCTGGTGGTAAAACTTGTCAAATATTAGAAAATTATAATTGTTCTTTAACTGCTATGGATATTAGTTCTCATCGCTTAGAAAGAATAAAACAAAATTTACAGCGCTTAGAGTTAAAAGCTAAAATAATAATTGGTGATGCTTTTAATCTCGATTGGTGGGATAAAAGTAAGTTTGATTTAATTATTGCTGATGTACCTTGCTCAGCAAGTGGCACAATAAAAAGAAATCCTGATATAAAAATTAACCGTTCTTATGACGATGTTATAAAATTTACAGTAAGCCAACGTAAAATAGTATTAAACTTATGGAATTGTTTAGAAGACAATGGCTATTTACTTTATATCACTTGTTCAATATTCCGTGATGAAAATCAGGATAATATAGCATGGTTTAAAGATAATATTAAAGGATTTAAATTAATTGATGAATTACAAATTATTCCAACTGAATATAATGATTCTCTTTATTATGCGCTGGTACAAAAGAATAAGTAAAAAATTTAATTCGCAACGATAAAAACTTTTATATTTAAAAAGTAAATGTATAAAATTGCAATATTTAAACTATACTTAAACAGATTTATTGTTTTAAATTATTTATTAAATATAGGTTCAATAAATAATTTACTAGTATTTGTATTTTGAGTCTGTTTAAGTATGTCAATATTTAGGTATTAATAAATGAAAAGAACTAATATAGGATTTTTAATAGTATTATTTATTTTAATAGTATTTAGTTATTTTTATGTAACAATATATTCAAAATATGATGTAATGTTATATCTAAATGATTATAAAGAAATTATTCAGCTTAACCGTATAATAGAAGTGCTATTGTTAATAACTATTGCTTTTTTTGTTTACAAAATTTTTTTTAGAAGTAACTACGTTTTTGGATCGAGGATTACTAAAAAATTATTTATACTTCTGTCATCTGTAATAGTCATACCATCGTTAATTAATATAAAAATTGCTAATTACTTTATTGATAATACAGTTAATCGATTATTTAATCCACAAATTGAAGAGCTTTTTGATAATAGCTTTAATATAGCAGAAGAAAGTATAAAGTATTTTTCAAAAGAACTACGTAAAAAATCAGTAATTGCTGCGGAATACCTAAAATTAGTTGATAAAAATGACGATAAAGCAGATTTAGCAAAAATTCGCAATATTTTGGATGTTACAAGTCTGACTATTTATAAGCAAAATGGTATATTAGAATTACAAGACAAACAAAATGATAGTAAATACTTTCCAAAGATTTTACCTAAATATATTATTGATAAAATAAAAGTATCTGGTTATTACTATGAGATTAACAAAGATAACAGCGGTAATTATTTATTTTATTATTATCAGTTTTATGATGATAATAAAATTATAGCACTAACACAATTTGCCCCAGACTTTATTCGAATAGATAATACCAAGCTAATTCAAAATAAAGAGTTATATTTGGGATTGCTTAATAATAAGGATCATTTAAAAGATGTATACACTAGTACGTTAATTATTAGTGTATTATTATCAATTTCAATAGCTGTTCTTTTATCCATGTTTTTCTCGCAATTCTTAATAAAAAGGATTAGCAATTTAATTGAAAATATTGAATTAATTAAACAAGGATCGTATCTTAATAATAACTCATTTCAAGGTAATGATGAATTATCACAACTTATTACATCTTTTAATGAAATGAGTCATAATTTGGATCGGGTAAGAAAATTAGAGAAATTTCAAAAAGATCAAATAACAGCATCAAAAAATTTTCTTGAAAATTTAATAAATAACCTTAATTTAAGTGTTGTTGTGTATGATCAGGATTATATTATTAAGAGTATTAATGTAATTAGCCACAGTATTCTTGATATAGATCTAGAAACCATAAAAGGAACTCCGTTAAATCAATGGGGAAATTTATATCCACATCTTGAAGATTTAATAAATATTATTGAAATAAATTCAAAACAGAATAATGAATGGGAAGAAAACGTAATTGTACGTAATAGACATAATATTAAAAATCTATATATCAAAACAATTAAATTTAAAACTCATGAAAATAGTCAGTATATGACCTTAATAAGTGATGTAACAAATTTGATTAAAGCAAAACAAAATCAAGCATGGGCAGATATTGCAAAACGTTTAGCACATGAAATAAAAAATCCACTTACACCGATTGTATTATCAGCTGAACGAATTGAAATGAAATTGGTACCTAAATTATCAAATGATGATCAGGTATTTTTACAAAGACTGGTTAAACAAATTATCATTCAAGTTGAAGATCTTAAAGACTTAGTTAATAAATTCAGAGATTTTGCAAATATAAATAAGCCTAATTTATCTAAAATAGAAATGGTTCATTTTTTTAGTCAATTCTTAACTCTTTATGAAAATGTTAACTATATTGAGTTTAAAGTTGATATACCAGAAAATGAAATTTTAATAATGGGTGATTCAAGTCTTTTAAGACAAGTGTTTCATAATTTATTAAAAAATTCAATAGAAAGTATTGAAAATATTGAAAATAAAT
>CALAYS010000180.1 GCA_937895515.1 uncultured bacterium | reverse complement strand
TATATAATCAAAATCACCATAAGGTTCAAATTGGTCAGCCATTCTATTTACCTACATTAATTCGTTTAAGAAGAATCCTACTAAACTTGTGCATAGCCTCATGTTGCTCAAGAATCAATTCTCTTTCTACTTGAGACAACTTATCAAACTTATCATCATGTTTCTCATTACCAATGAAGGAACATAACAACTGTATCTGTGCAGATAAATCTAAATAGCTTCTTTGTGTTTGAGCCAAGAAACAACCTACACTAGATACTTGGTTCATTTTATCTCTAAGTAAATACTCCTCTAACACTCTTAGTTTACTAATAGCATTTTTCTTGGTTGTCTCTTTGGCTTCATCAAAATTACCTGAACCAACATAAAAAGGATCACTTGATACAAGTAAACCATTCTTAGTGTTTAAACCACATATTAGAAACTTACAGCCCATAACAACATATTCTTCTTTTTGAACCAAAGATAAAAGATATTCATCAGTTAATTCTTTCATTGCTATTCTCAGTTAGCGTTTAGGTTAGTTTAGTAAAACATAACCTATTTACTTTATCAAGATTTAAACTTATATTGGTATAAGTGAGTTTGATACCCAAGCAAGTAAGTGGGGCTAATAACACTTGCAGTTAGAGCTATCATTACCTCCAGGTATAATAGTAGTCGAGTATTGTTATACCGATAGTGATCTAATACTAAGCCTAACAGAGGAAGTTAGGCTTTTTTATTTGAGTCTCATAATTAGCTAAAAGCGATACACAAACTATTTTGAGTACCAAATATGAGACTCAAACTATTAGAGATAAGTTTAAGTTTGTAATAGAAAGAATAAATTTTTAATTTTTTATTTTGAAATGTTTCATAGTTACTTGTTGAGGCAGGTATTCAGTTTATGTCTAGTTTTTACATAGATATTTTTCATAAAATTTTTGAACATGGTAAATATGTTCATAGTTAAGTTCTGCTTAGAAGTTAGAGATAAACTTAGGTTTTGTTTGGAATCAAGTTTAAAATATTTTTTATACTGATTTAGGTAATATGTACTTACGGTTGCACTACTTCCAGTATTCCCACCTCGTCACACCAAAAACATCCCCCCCGTCAAAACCAAATTGGTTCAAACATGGTACCCCACCTCAATTCATCTAGCTCCGCTAGTGTTGGGATTACGACTGTAGTCCTTTGCCGTGCTGCAACT
>CALAYS010000179.1 GCA_937895515.1 uncultured bacterium | reverse complement strand
ATATCCTAAAAAACAGGGACTTTGTGTACATCAAACAGAATTTTTGCAATATAAGGGGTGCACCAATTTGGGTATTGTAAAACTCTACCTCTTACCCAATATCCTAAAAAACAGGGACTTTGTGTACATCAAACAGAATTTTTGCAATATAAGAGGTGTTATACTTATAAACTCTGAGTGCCTGTTAAATAAGTAATTGTGTACACTTAAGTTTAGCTGTCTTAAACTACCGTATGTCTATATCTAAGATGGACTGGTGTGTTTTAATTGTTTTGCATTAACCCTAGTCGTTCAAGGGTAGGACAACAGGCTTTCAACCTGTTAACCCGGGTTCGAGTCCCGGCTAGGGTGCTACACGGTGACTTTTAGTATTATTGATCTCTACACGATTAAAGATGCTTTGTTGAGCTTTAGTTTAAGTTTTTTACTTAAAGTTATGTATATTTCTACTTTTGATTTACTTTTAGTTTTTTGTTTTGTAGGTACGATTTGACTTTTTTCAAAAAATTCAACATTTAGAAAAAAACTACCTATTTTTTTTTTATTTAACTTTTTAGCTGCTGTTTGAGGTTTTTATTTTTCTTTAGATGTTTTTATTTTATTCTTACTCGCTACTGAATTTCTTATTATTTCTCTTTTATTATTAATTTCATTTACACTTTACTACCAACGTAAGGACGTCCGCATTAATTACATTAATTTACGAACACTAGTTTTTTTCTGCATTTTAAGTTATTTTTTGTATGCAGATTTCGGGAAATCTTCGTTTAGTTATACTTATTGCAATTTATATCTAGGCTTAACAAATATTTTACCTACGGATCTTTTTTTATTTTTCTTTGTATTTTTTATGACGTGACCTACTTTCGTTTATGCATTAACTCTTATTTTGAGTTTTTTTACCATTTTTT
The DNA here is from genome assembly GCA_937895515.1 of uncultured bacterium. GTDB lineage: Bacteria > Patescibacteriota > Minisyncoccia > Phycocordibacterales > UBA9973 > 2-01-FULL-33-17. The sequence goes on along the minus strand of CALAYS010000179.1, from coordinate 18,573 downwards.
TTATTTTATTTTTTTTTAAAGCACGCTCTTACCAACAAGCTCAAGAACGGTCTAAAAGGAGTTTTATGTTGCGTAAACAATGTTTAGCGCATCAAGCAATGAGCACCCCATCTTTACGTATGTTTAAAACACCTAGTCCTTTAAAGGTGATTATTAGGGAGCCTAGTTATTATTTAGATGAGATGGATTTAAAATTATCAGATGTTATTAAACCAATATAATAAATACACATATGTGTTTCAAAAAGGAAGTTTTTCAGTGCCTAGTGATTCAAGTGGTATTTTACTAGTTAAGGTAATCCAAACGAGACGATGTAGTACACGTAAACATGCAGACATTGGGAAGTTTTTACGTGTTGTGCTGCGTTTAACAAAAACTAAATTATCCAAGAGAAGAAAACGACGAGTAAGAGCAATTACTATTCGATCTCAGCGATTTTACTTTAAAACTTTTGGGTTATATTACCAGTTCGGTCTTAATAGTTTAGTTCTTTTAAAAAAACGTATGAATACTATAGGGAAGGAATTATATGGGCCTACTTCTAAGATGTTAAAGATACGTAAATTTAGAGTTGCGTTTCGATACATTTATTAGAGTTTAGTTAAAACTATAAGTTGGCAGATTAAAAGTAATTTAATAAATTTTATTTTTTTAAACAAGATAACGCGTAGCTTTAATTTAAAAACTTTAACTGTAAAAACACCATCTTTACACTGATTTTTTGCCAGATTTATTCACCTATCCGTTTATTTGTTTTTTTACTTGTACAAAAAACCACGAACAAATATACGTGTTATTTTTAAAAAATCACGAGATACATGATCATTATATTTGTGAGGTTTCTTACAAGATACTTTGACGTTTAAAAGTCAAAAACAATTTATTGACTCTTTGTATTATTACTACTGTACTTTTATCTCTCGACTTTGTTTCTTGTGATACTAAAGGTATATATAAATACATACTTATTTTTTTTTAACTGGTGTTTATATTGTAAGTAAACCTAACGGTTGAAGGGGTGTTAACTCCCAGCTTATTGTGACTGGATTTGATAGCGAAGAGTACCGCGAGGGAAAGGTTAAATGGTTAGAATACCAAGAAGACTGAATTTTAATGCTGTAAATCAAATAATGCGTTATGTGTTATTGTACCTTTTGTATAATGGGTTGGCGAGTAAAATTAATAAGCAAGCGAAAGCGTAGAGAGATTAATTTAGTTTATTAATTTTAACCCGAAGCTAAGCGAGCTAACAATGAGCAAGTGTATCGACTGAACCCGTAAATGTTGCAAAATTTTGGGATGACTTGTTGTTAGGGGTGAAAGGCTTATCAAGCTTAGTGATAGCTGGTTCTCCACGAAATCTATTTAAGTAGAGTGATTTTTTAAAAGTAATTAGGTAATTCTCTAACGGAGTGGTCGCTCGCTTTGTTAATGTCTGAAGTAGTTACTTTAAACAAATTAAGCAGACGGTTAGCGCTAAGGTTAATCGTCGAGAGGGAAACAGCCCAGAGTACACGCTAAAGTGACTAATTAAGTTTATTGTAAAAGGTTTAGCAATGTTTTAATGGAGAGGTAGGTTTGGAAACAGCCATCCTTTAAAGAAAGCGTAAAAGTTCAAACATTAATTCAAGTTTTTAAAAACTTAAACGTCTGAGCCTATAAATTATTGTCAAAAAAACTTAAACTGAAGCGGTACTATGCTTAAAGCATAGGTAGTGGAGTGTTCTTTATCTTGGAGAAGGTAGATTGTTAAATCTACTGGAAAGATAAGTTTTAATTATGCCAACATGAGTAATAGACTACCTTTGAGAAACAGGTATGCCGAATGTCCACGTGGTTATACAGTTATGATAATCTGACTGTATGAAAATCGATTACTAAACCTTTAATTATCATTAAAGGTGATGTGTTATAGGAAACAGCTAAGTTAACTATTTGGTGATAAATATCACTAAACAATTAACTTATGTTTAGAAAAAAACCTATTTTTAACCGTACAAATACCAACACAGGTGGACTTATTGAGTAAATTAAGGCAAAAGAGTGAATAATATTAAAGGAACTCGGCAAAATGTCTCTGTAACTTCGGGAGAAAGAGAACTCGGTGAGTATGATCAAAGAGGGGGTAGCGACTGTTTATTAAAAACATAAGACTTTGCAAAATAGAAATATGAGGTATAAAGTCTGACACCTGCCCAGTGCTGCAAGATGAAAAAAAAGTAGTTATCTGCTTTTATAAGTCCCAGTAAACGGCGGCCGTAACCCTGACGGTCCTAAGGTAGCAAAATCCCTTGACGGGTAAGTTCCGTCCTGCACGAATGGTGTAACGACTGCCCCGCTGTCTCTAATATTATCTCTATGAACTTGAATTAGACGTGAAGATGCGTTAATGTACAGCTAGACGGAGAGACCCTATGCACCTTTACTGTTATCAAGGGTAAGTTTTTAGTTGTTTTAATAGAGGGATGTAGTAATATAATTTAAGTGAAAGACTACTTTATTTCAACTATCTACTTGTTAAAGTTAAATAACATTTTAATATCCTTGAAAGACAGTTTGGCTGGGGCGGCAACCTCCTAAAAAGTAACGGAGGTGTATAAGCGGTTTAAGTTATGCATGTAGCAGCGAAGGCTGAATAATATACTTAAGCTGGATTAGTTTACCTACAAGTAAACTAAGGACAAATGTCTGTTATAGTGACCCGATTTTTTTTATAGCAGAAAAAATCGCTCAACGGATAAAAGGTACGCTAGGGATAACAGGCTGATAATTTCTTAGAGTCCCTATCGAAGAGATTGTTTGGCACCTCGATGTCGGCTCATCATATCCTGGTGGAGCATACGCTGCCAAGGGTTCGGCTGTTCGCCGAATAAAATGGTACGTGAGCTGGGTTTAAAACGTCGTGAGACAGTTTGGTCCCTATCTACTGTACACTTTAAAAAGAAGATTAGGTTTACTCCAGTACGAGAGGACCGTGGACAACAAGCCAATTGTGATGAATTATCTAATTAACTAGGTAAGTTCAAAAGCTACGCTTGATAATGTAACCATACGTTAATATGGGAACTTTGTAATCTTTTTTTTTAAATAGGCGGGTTATAGAACATAACCTAAGACTGTAGTAATGAACATTAAGTGATTAATGGAGTTACGTACGTATCTAGCCTAAATGAGCTAAGTTACGAAAGATGCGGAGTGGTGGCTGAGTGGTTAAAGCGGCAGACTGTAAATCTGTTGGGTGACCGTCGTTGGTTCGAATCCAACCCACTTCATAATTAATGATTAGCTCTTACAATGCATTAGAAGGATGCCTAAAATCCAGAGTGTGATTAACAATTAAGATAGAAGGTGTTCTATTAATCCTTTGACTTTGTAATACACAAAATATATGCTGAAGAAAACTATTTTAGTAAGCATAATTATAAAAATCAACAGAGACTTTAGTAAGGATGACTGAAAAATTAGCTGGTTTGTAAAAGTAATACATAACTATTTGAAATAATAGGCAATAACGGTTATAGCCCTAAGTATTGTACATGTGCGGCGAGGAGGTCCATTCAGGGCTCATCACCCATGATTTGCTGGGTTCAATTCCCAGACGCCGCAGAGCTCGTATGGCGGAACTGGTAGACGCGTATGACTTAAAATCATATCCTACGGGGTGTTGGTTCGATTCCAGCTATGAGCATGTGATGATATCATTGCTTCGAAAAACAAAATCATTTAACAAAAGTAGATATTCTCGAAATAGACAATTAGCTAGAGTTATTTTTTATTTCGGTTTATATATTAATATTTTAATAATTTATGGGGTTTTCTATTTTATATACGGTTTGACAATTTATCATGGCTCTTTCTTTTTTCTTCTTTTTTGCGTTTACGCAAGCTTTGTGACTTGTTTTTTTTTTAGGTCACTTGCATTATAATTTAACGGTTAAGTTTAATAAATGTAATTTTTTTCAATTTTATAGATTCTTTAAATCAGGATTGCTTTTTGATTTTTTTTTAAAGAGAGTTTTTTTAAGGATAGGTTTTTACCTTTTTAAACTCTTTAACATAGAGTTTTCTGAAAAATACTTTGTTGAGAATATTTTTTTTAAACCTACAATAATTTTAAAATATGTAAAAAACTTCTTTAACCTTTTTTCAAGAAGTTTAGTTTTTAACATTTTACCTATTATTTTATTAGTTATTTTTTTTTCTTTTATTGTTTTAGGGGTTATGTAACGTATGTGTTTGATAAATTATACTGTTTTTTCGTTTTTGGATCACTATACCGTGCTGTTATATTTCACCATTTTATGTATAACTAGTCTTCTAAATCTTTTTAGTAAAACAATGAAGTTTTATTTAAATAAGCAGATTTTCACCTCTATTTTTATTGTGATAGTAGGGTTTATTACCATTTGCTATTTTTTTAAACTTTATAGTTCTATTAATTATTGAGTAAATACTTATTTTTTTGATTCTCTCTCAACTGCGTCATTAAATGCGTACAGCAGTTTTAGTGATACGCTAATATTTCTTAGTTTAATTACTACTGTTGTGAGTTGAATTTATTTAAGTGAACGTTATTTAATGCATTCATTATTTAATGTATTTTACTTTATTATTTTTATCATATGTACAATATTGATGACTTCGACAAATGATTTGTTTACTATGTTTTTATATTTTGAGTTTTTATTTTTACCATCTCTTTATTATGTTTATTACTTAGGTTATTCTAAAAAGGTAGACGCGACTGTTGGTTTCTTATTACGATGAACCTTTGCGGGATCTTTATGTGTTTTAATGGGGTTGTGTTATTTGTATAAATTGGCAAGTACGACAACTTTTGATTTAGTGATGTTAACTTTTTTTGGTAAATTTGAGTTTTTTTTGTTTTTCTTTTGTTTTTTTTTAGGTTTTAGTGTAAAAATACCAACATGACCTTTTTATTATTGATTAACAAAAGTGCACGTTGAAGCCCCTACAGGTTTTTCGATTTTTTTAAGTGGCTTTTTAGTTAAAACGGCGTTTTATTGTCTAACATATTTTTTACTATTTTTTGATAATGCTACGTATATCTGTATTGCTTTGAGTATTTGTATTTGAGGTAGTTTAGATTCATCAGCCAGAATGTGAACAAGTACAGATATAAAACGTTTAATTGCATTTGCCACAATTCAGGAGATGAATTTAATTCTTATATTTTTTTTCTTTTTTAATAGTAACTATGTATCTATATTAAATTGTTTTTTGTTAGTACATGGTGTTTTATCAACATATTTATTTTTTTTAATTGATCAGGTTCAAAAACAAACAACTTCCAGAAATCTATTAAATTTAAGTGGTATGTCTGTTATTGTTCCATTTATTGCATTGTTTGTTTGAATATCTTTATTGGTGTACAGGGGTTTTCCTATTTTTATAAAATTTATTATTGAATGAGAGTTGTTAAATAGTTTAGTTTTTAATTTTGGACTTTTAGGCTTCTTATTTTTCTTTGTTATTAGTTTTTTCGGAGTTCTTGGTTTTGCTAGGATATGATTTACTGTTTTATATGGTTCTCCAATTAATTTTTTTGCCCGTGATTTTTTAAGACGTGACATTGTTGTAGCTACATATTTAGTTACTACTTTAACTATATTAAATTTATTTTTAATTTATTTTTAATTAAACACTATAAACTTATTTTATAGTTCTTTTTTGTAGACGTTGTTTTTTTCAATACCTATAATAAATATTTTTTCTAGTACTTATCAAAAACTTTTAATTGAATATCATATTATTTTAATAATTATATTATTCTGTTTTATTTTAGTTTATTTTTGAGCAAAACAAAAAGAGTTGAGTTATAAATTTTACAAGTTTTTAATAGTCTATATGAGTTTTATTGTATTCATTGTTGCTCTTTTCTGAGGTAATTTTATTTCGTTAAATTTACTTTGAAGGTACTTGGGGGATAATAGTATTATTTTTTTGTTAAAATTATACTTGTATGTTGTGTAACTGCATAATGGTTGGTATTTTGTCTATTTTTTTTAGACGTTTGGGTGAATATTTATATTCGTTAAAGAAAATAAACTTCTCATTTATCTTTTTTATGGTTATAGTTTTATTTCTTTTTTTTATCTTTATTATTTTTTATGGTTGGTATTTTTTTTAGTAAATCCTTTTTTACTACATTTAATAAAGATACACGATTTTTTAAACGAAAGGTTAGAGTTCCAAAACACCTCCGATCGTTATTTAAAAAACATACAGATAAAGAATTATTGGAAATGGGTTTTTGTTATGTTGATATTTTACCATGAGATACTTTGATGTTATTGAGGTTTTTAACTCCACTTACACTTAGTACTAACTCAAATCTTAACACCATAACACATGAAGTTTTAATAAAAGCTAATTATTTTTATTGATTTGTTACTTTTTTACGCTTTGAGCTGATGCATATTTTTTTCCCACATGATATTGCTTATGTTAAACGTTCAAGTAATACTAAGGCTTTCCTTTTTGCCCCCCTTAGTTGCCTTTTCTTTCATGTAAATTTATATGTTCATCAGGAGGTATCATCTTTTAATTCTACTTTTTCTTTAAGCGAAGTTTTTCAAGGTCTTACATGAGTGGAGCGGGAATTATCAGAATTTCACCATCTTTATTTAATTGGATTACGTGACGGAAGAAGACTTTTAACTGATTATGGTAATTATTCTATACATCATGATGATTATAAAACTGTAAATTACAATCTTATTTCTCAAGATCTTTTTAATGTTTAGTTGTTACAGTGACTTAATTTATTCGTATTTCTTGGTTTAATATGTTTAATTTCTATTTTTTATCTTAATACTTATTTAATTTCATTGCTATTAATTGGTGAAATTATAGTTATTATTGTTTTTTTAACTGGACTTTTATTAGCTAGTTATTTTAATATTGTTTATTTAGTTGGTTTGGCTTTTTTTTTATTGGCAGTTGGTGGTTTGGAGTTAGCCTTAAATTTTATATTAATGGCTGTTTAATTTAATTGTTCCGATTTTTTTTTAAAAAACGCTGCATAAAACGACAACGCAAAAAGTTATATTCTATCTATAAGTACTATAGGTTTATTCAAAATAATTCTTATAAAAATCAAATTTATTATTATAATATAACTTTTTTTTTGACGTTACCAAAACGTCAACAACACTTTAATTTTTATGATATTAAACTAAATAAATATTTTAATTTTAGTTGTGGAACCTTCCTATCTAAAATGGGTCGAAAGGCGAAGTTTTTTAAACGAAACCATAAAAATATAATGTCCTTAACATTACATATGAAAAAGTTGTATGGATTTTATTTTAGATACATTTACATGTTTGTAATAAACAATTTTAATTATAGACAATACCTTTTCTTTAAAAAGTTTTTAGAGATGCTTAACCCTTCAATTTATTATTTTTTACACAGGCAATCCTACATGCCTAAATTTTTAAAGAAACGAAGAATAAAGCGGAGAGTTTTACGTCAATTGATTTAAATTTAATAGTTGGGTTTTTTTTTATCTTACTTTTTTTACTCCGTTTTTCTTGAGTTTACTTTTACGTCGAGTTTGCAGTATGATTATAAAATAGTCGCATATTTAATAAAAACTTACTCAAATTTATTTTTGTTATATAGTTTTGTGTTGTTTTTGAAAAATACTAATTTATACTATTATTTGTTTACATTTTTTTTTTTTAAATTCTATTTTTTTACGGACTGTTTAACTATATTCACGATACCTGCCCAGTTATTAGTTGGTTATAATAATATACACCCATTTTTATTTTATTTTAGTTTTGTATTTGGTATATTAACTTTAACACAGATGCGTAACGTGTATATTTTTAATATATTAAATATATTTTTTCTAGCAAGTGTTGCGCTTTTACTCGGAGGTTTATGGGGACTTGGTAATTCCATTTGAGGTTTTTTTTGAGTAAACGATCAGATTGAAATTGTTCTCCTGTTATATGTTCTAGCTTTACTGTACTTACTACATGTATATATTCAGTGAGAGAATATTGTACGTAGTATTACTATCCTTATATGTTTTATCGTAGTTCTTTTTTTCTTACGGTGAGGTTTTACCTTTACACGCCATAATTTTTTTAATGTCAAGCTTTTAGTAAATATTGTTGCTAGCTTTCAAATTTTTTTTTGTAACTTCTTAATGTTTTTTAGTGTTATAGTGGGAGTTAATCATTTTGAGAAAGTTTTAATCGTGTACATATGTTGTTTATTATTCTTCAGTAATTTTTTATCTTTAAATTATAAACTATTTCTGATTTTTTTTCACATGTTTATTTTAATTTTGTTTGTTACATGATTGAAATATCGTAACAATAATTATATTTTAGGTAATTTGAATTTTTTTTTCATAGCTAATGGTAGTAAATACTCCAGCTTCGCAGTGATAAGTTTTTTTTCAATTTTTAAACCTCTTTTTTATAAATTATCATTTTTAGTTATTAAAATTAAACTTTACGTAGCAAGTAAATCAATATTAACGCTTTACACTATTTATGTAAGTTATTTTTTAATTTATTACTGATATATTATGTTAGTAAGTATGAGCAAGATTTATATTAGATAAATACAAAATTAAGTCTAGTGTAGACGTTGAACTTAAACTATTTAACACAAAGAAAACACATCTTTAAAAAAAGGGTTTTAAGAACTGTTTTTCGTAAACTTAAACTTAAGTTGGGACGACTAGGTTTTTTTAGCTTGCGGCCTCAACGGTTTGAGCTCGTATATATACGTACTTTAAAAAAAGTTATTAAACGCCGGTTTGTAAAAAAACGTATGAAGTTTAGACCAAGTAAATTTTGATTATTTTTAAGACCTAACTGTATTCTTAGTTGTAAGTCTGTTAATTCTCGTATGGGAGCAGGTACGGGGAGTTTAGTCCGAGTTGCTATTCGTTTACAATCTTATGTGAGTTTTGTTGAATTCCGTCATTATTCACCCCTTTATTTACGAAGGGTTCATGAATATACTCGATATCGACTACCATTAAGATTTTTTGTATGAGCCCCTAAGTAGACGTTGTTTTCAATTATGCTTAGTAATAATATTACCTTAGTAAAGCATTTATATTATCATCTTCGCTCTTCGCGAAAAGAAATTTCACATTTAAAATATTATGATGGTTTAGAGTCATTAAAGAAACATAATAACAAACCTGTTATGTTTGTCAGAGCACCTAAACATTTTAAAACTGGTAAACAACATATCTTTTTTTTTAAAGGGTACTATCGAAAGTCTCTAGATTTAAAGTTTAATTCTAGTTGTCGATGAGTTTTATCAAATCAAATTAAACCTATAAATTCCTTTTTATTAAAACGAGTTTGTTTGTTACGTAAACCTGAAATTTTAACTTATAAAATTACCTATAAGATTAATGCTATTATAAAGTACAGTTAGTAAATCCTAATGGTTGGTATTTTTTTATTTCAATTATTAATAAATGCTTTTTTTTTTACCTTTCTTTTTTGGATATTAACATTTGTCGCAAAGTTTACTTATTCAAATAAATTTTTTAACTACAAACTTAATTTTTATGAGTGTGGTTTTAAAAATATGACAAGCAAAACACCTGCATATGAGTTAAATTTTTTTTTAGCAATACTTATTTTACTAATTTATGATGGAGAATTTTTAATTTTAGTTCCTCTTTCTCTAAACTCTTCTGTAATTTCCACAGAAGTTATTATTTGTGCAGCTTTTTTCCTGATTTGATTGTTGGCAACCTTAATTTATGATTTAGTTTATAAGGCACTTGAGTGACAAATATAATGATGGTTGGTATTTTATCGTTACAAGATTGTATGTATTTTTACTTTATTTTTTTTATTACAATTAGTTACACTTTAAAATTTTTAAGTACACATTTTACACGTTCGGGAAAGCTTCTTTTTATAAAGAATATGTATGCTCTTCTTTTAACGAACATAAAAGCTGCTTATTTGTGAACCTATTTGACTCAATTATTATTTTTATTAACATATAAAACAACAGCTTCTGTACATACTGATATCGAAATCACTTTATTTTATTTTGCCCTTATTTACATTTTAATTGCTCTTTCGATTCTTTTCTTTTCATATCTTTATGTTGTAGGTAACAAAGATATAGAGCTTTTTTGAAATTGAAGTATGTTTTTATTTGTTGGCTTAATGCATTTTCGGTATGTTACTAATTTTTTATACTTTATTTTTTTAATAGAGGTTATTAGCATCATTTATTATTTTTTCTTTTTATCAAACATATCTACTGTGCGCGGTACATTAGTTCGCTATAGAAATTTATTAAGTAATTATATCTGATCTTCATATTTAATTTTAATTTTTTCCGTAATGTTTATTTATGCACTTACCATATCTATTGGTACTGTAGATTTTTTAGAATCTAAAGCTTTTTTATTAGAGCATAATAATGCTGCATGACAACTACTTTTGGCTTCAATTTTTTTAAAAGTTGGAGTTCCTGGTTTCCATTTTTTTAAACTAGAACTTTACAGATTACTCTCTGTTGTTTCTTTATTATTGTTCTCCTTATTTACGCTATTTATAAATTTTTTTATATTAGCTTTTATTATGATTAATTATCACGATGTTTTGCTAAATTTTAACCAAACTTATTTAGTTTATTTGTTGGTTATAAATATATTATTATTACTGCGCGGTTACTTAGTTGATTCAGTTTTTAACTTTTTAGCTTTAAGTTCAGTTAATACTTGAGCAACTATTGTTGTGTTTGCGTTAGTTTAATAAATTTAATCTAATTGTTCCGAGTTTTTTTTCAAAACAAGTTTAATTATTCCATTGAACCTTTATTGAGTTTAAGGCAAAGTACTAGTGCAAAAATTTGCTATCGCCATGATTTAACCTTCTTAAAATATGGCAAAACTTTAACACAATCAATTTCAAATAGATTTGTGATTAATTCAAATTATTATCGTAGTTACAAAAATTTAAGACGATGTTATATAAATATGTTAAGGGCAAATTTTTGTAGCCGTACACCATCTTCATTAAAATTATGGGAGTTAAATAATTTTGATAATAAAAATTTTTTTGTTTTATATGAAAAAGATAAATTATTCTATGATTTAGATTACGCTCTTGTATGACGAGCTTCACAAGTGAATTCGCTATTTAATTTGGCTACGACTATAACTAAAAAAAAAAAAAATATACATTTAAATCACGAACCTTTTACATCACACCTAGTAAACGGTTGTTGTTTGTTTGACGATGATTATCTGTCTTTATGCGTACTTTATACGTTAAAGGCTCACCAAGACGTTTTTCATTAAAGCCTGGGTTGGAAAATTTTTTAGTAGCTCCTGAAGATTCTCACATTATAACGAAATTTAAACTTCGTATATATAAAATATACTTGCTGAGAATTGTGTAACCATGCTTTTAATTTTAATTGCTAAAATGCTTGTTATTACTGGTGTCATGGTTACTTTAGGAGGGGCTGCTATTGGTACTGGAGTTTTATTTGCTGGTTATTTAACAGGAGCTGCAAGAAATCCTGAAGAAGCTGAAAATTTATTTAACTCTACTTTAATGGGTTTCGCTTTAATCGAAACTTTTGTTTTTATGTCTTTATTAATTTGTGGTTTCGTATACTTAGCTGTGTAATTAATAGTTGCTATTTTTATTTAAAACAGTGATTATTGTTTTTATTGCCGTTTTAGTGCGTGGATCATTACCTCGAAAAAGAGTAGACCACTATATTTCTCAAAACTGAAAATATTTTGTTTTTAGTTATTTAATCTCTTTAATTAGCATGTTAACTGCTATTAGTTGATTACTTTATTTAGGCTAGTATAGCTCAGTGGGAGAGCACCAGACTGAAAATCTGGGGGTCAGAGGTTCAAATCCTTTTACTGGCAGTATTGTCACAACTTGTAATGAAACTTTTAATTTTAAGGTTAATTAATTTTTTGTATCATTCGTCAATACCTGGTAAACAAAAAATAAAACACACCTCATTTCGTGAGTTGTATGTTTGTAAGAATTTTAGTTTCTTTTTTAAAATTTGTCGAAAAAATAAAATAAAAGTTTCAAAAAAAAAGTCTAGTATAACATTATGTTCGTTTAAAGCGAATAATAATTACAAAAATTTAAACAGTTGTTTTTTAGAACTTCAGTATTTTACTTCCTTTAGTAAACGAGAGTTAATACGCATGACAGAGTGTCAAAAAAACCGACAGAAACATGTATTAGTTTCGCATAGTGAATATACTTTTTTAACTAATGGTACTAAAATAAACATTTTTAACACATGTTTTAGTTTAGTTACGTTTTTTCATAGTTTTTACAACTTAATACCTTCATTTTTCTCTAAATTTCAAATAACAGGAGAAAGACGTGTTGTTAAGTTAAACATAACATCACATGGTGACATCTTTAAGGAATCAAATAATAACTTACTTCGTTTTTTTTATATGTGTAGACCTATTAATCATAATTACAAACCAGAAGTAAATTACTCGTTATTAAATCATTATATGGGAGACTTACTTTTTGGTTATACAGGATTTAGTACCGACTGATTTTTTTTTAACATTGAGCCATCTACTATGCTTACAAAATATTTAGTAATAATTAATCGAGTTTATCGATCACGTCAACAAAGATTTTTAAAAATTAAAAAACCTTTTTATTTTCGTTTAATTGTTCAGCTTAGCTTGCTAAAAAATCCAAGGTTACTCATTTTAGTTTTAGAACATCTTTTTATAAAAACGCCTATTAAACGCCACCGCAGTATTTTTTTTAAATTACGACATTTTTTAAAAATTTGGTATTTAATTTGTCGAAAAAAACGTTGCGTAAAAGGATTTAGTTTTTTTTTCAAAGGTAAGTTAGGGAGAAAAGGAAGTGTGCGAAAAAGAAAATTTTTTACTAAAAAAGGTTTAATCAGTTTTACAAATAAAGAATTAAGAGTTAACTATAGTAATTATATACTATGAACAAACACAGGATGTATTGGGGCTAATATTAGTATTTTTTTTTAATGTTTATGGTTACATTGACTGCTTTTTATACTTTTTGATATATTATGACATTAATTTTTATATTTTTATATTTATTTTGTTTTGAGGTTCCTACAAACGCATTTTTTTTATCAAACACAGAGTTTTTTAATGTAATAAACACTTATACTAACCGTGGTTTTTTATTAAAATTATTGATTTTACAGTTAAGTGGTTTACCCCCTTTTTCTTTTTTTTTTATAAAAATTGGATTATTAACAGAAGTGTCTTATAGCTCAAATCTTTTTGTGTTAATTTTAATTTTTATAAACTTTTTTTTATCTACAGTTTTTTATTTACGAATTTTTACTATTACAGGAACTCATTTATCAAATAATACTTTAAAAATGCTAGCCACATCTAGTATGTTAATCACTAAATCAAATAGCATTTTTTCGAAACACTTAAATTTTACGTATAGTGTTTATGCGTTTTGTTTATTAAACTTATTAAGCGCTTTATTCTTTATGGAATACTTTTCAATTATTACAATATTTCAATAAGTAGACGTTGGCAACATTTAATCAACGAGCAAGATGAAGTACTAACGTGTACTATTATAAATGAAAAAGGCCTAAATTAGCAAAGTCTCCTCAACGTAAAGGTGTTGTGATGCGATTGCGTATCGTAACTCCTAGAAAGCCAAATTCAGCTAGACGCCCGGTGGTAAAAGCTAGATTATCATCAAAAAAACGTGTGCTTGCTCATATACCTGGGGCTGGACATACACTACGTAGACATTCGAAGGTTTTAATTTGTGGGACAGGTGCTCGTGATTTACCTGTAGTAAACTATAGTTGTTTAAGAGGTGTTTTTGACTTTGCTCCGCTTTTTTCAAAGAGACGACGACGAAGTATTTATGGAGTTCGCCAATTACCTGAACTAAAAAAGCACGTACGAAGACGATATAGAAAGTTTACAGAATAGTTGTTATCATTAAATGTGCTAAAAAGTAAAGTATTCTCTTTAGTTAATTGGGCTAGACATGGTTCTTTTTACCCATTAACATTTGGTTTGGCTTGTTGCGCAGTTGAGATGATGCATGCTGCCGTGAGTCGTTATGATTTTGATAGATTTGGTATTTTTTTTCGTGCATCACCTAGACATGCCGATTTGATAATTGTTGCTGGTACTCTTACATATAAAATGGCACCAGCGATGCGCAGAATATATGAACAGGTTAATGGTCCTAAATGAGTTTTATCTATGGGTAGTTGTGCGAATGGTGGTGGTTACTACCATTATTCCAATACTGTAGTTAAGGGGTGTAATAAGATTATACCTGTAGACATTTATGTTCCTGGTTGCCCCCCTACTGCTGAGGCTCTTTTTTATGGTGTGCTTAATTTGCAAAAATTAATTTTAAAAAACTTATAAATGTTCTGACCAAAAGAGGATTTTAAAAGATTTGATAGAAACTGATCTGCATGTGTATTGCGTAGAAAATATTTGAAAATGCGAAGATTACGCCAAATCGGGTATACTCGAAAAAAACTTTTATTTAATTGTTTTTAATAAAATCAAAAAATATAACCCCTAAAAAAAAATGACAAGTTAAACTCGTTTTACCTACATATAGGAAGCCTAAACAATACTATTACTATTATAATGTAAAAACGTACAGACGTAAAACTTTACGAGGAAACATAGCTATACATGGATTAAGATTTTTTACGAAAACTTTTTTATTTAAGATTTTTATTAATAAAATTAAGTTGATACCTTTTGTTGTTACTAATTATGGATTTAATAAATTACCAGCTAAAGAATTTGTTTGAGTGAAATCATTATTTAACCAAAATAAATTAATGTTTTGCTCAGAATTATCACGGCCAGGATCGATTTTCTATCCGTTAAGTTATATTTTATCTAAAAATACTTCTGTAGCAAATCAATATTTACCTCTGTATTTAATACCTATAAATACTATTATTATATGTGTTTTTAACTTTTTTAATAAACATATAACATACGCTGTTAGTTCAGGTTGTTTTGCAAAAAAACGAAAAAACTTTAAAAAAACAAAATTAATTTTTGTTGAATTACCATCTGGTACCAGAAAACTCTTTCCAACTTATACTTTTTGCTTATTATCACCAAACTTAAATAATTTTATTAATAAGGTTGTTTTAGGTGGTTGAGGCTACACATTAAAACAAAAAAAAAAAATATGTGTTCGGGGAGTTGCAATGAATCCCGTCGACCACCCAAATGGTGGAAGAACTAAAGCTAAACAACCTGAATTAAGTCCGTGGGGTTGAATAGCTAAAAAAAATAAATAAATGGATTTTAATAAATTTTTTTTTTCTTTTAAAAAGTCGTTAAAACAATCACAAGATCGTTGAATACTTAGTTCATACTCTGAAACAACTAATTTAAAAAATTTTAACGATTTAAATTTAAGGACTAAATGGTTGCAAGAATATTTTTTTTCAATCTTTTTTGCTATAAAGGAAACTCGAGAACTTGTTAACTGTCTTATTAAAGATATGATTCATTTAGTTAAAATGTGAAGACATATTAGAGGTTATCCACAAGGTGGGAATACAACACATACAAATTCAAATTCTAGTAAAAAGAATAAGTTACTATTAAATTTTAGAATTCAGCAGTTTTATAAGATGTTTGGGCAAAAAAGAAGAAATATTTACCCAACATTAATTAAAGCAGAGTATAACAATAGACTTTGATATTACAATTGATATATAGAGTGAAAGCAAGCGTCTTTTTTTGCAAAACGAATGGCATATATGGGTCAGAAAGCAGGTATTTTTAATCCTGTTTTATTAGCCGGTAATCAAACTAATGGGTATATTAGATTTGGGAAGGCTTCTAAAATTGGGAAGGCTAAAAAATTAGTTAAAGTTTATACGTTAGGTGTTCCTCTTTTATTTTCAAGGTTTATTTACTGATCTAATACGCCTCGAGGATTTCCAAAAATTCAACTGAAAGACGAGGTTAATAAGCGTCTGGGTAAAAAACTACGACGTAGAGATTATAAAAAAAAATAAAAACATTTTCCAGCAACAGAAAATGAATCGAAGTTTATTCCAAAATTGAGGGCAATTAAAAAAAAAAAATTCTTCTAAAAAATCCATTATCCTAAATTTTGGACCTCAGCACCCAGCAGCGCATGGAGTTTTACGATTAATTTTGCAATTAAATTGTGAAGTGGTTCAACGTATGGATATACATATTGGACTCTTACACAGAGGTACTGAGAATCTTATTTGTACAAAACATTATATAAAAGGATTACCATATTTTGATAGACTTGACTATGTCTCTATGATGACTCAAGAGCATGCGTATTGTCTTGTGATTGAGCGTTTATTAGGTATAACTTATAATAACCCTGTAATCTCTTTAATTCGAATTTTATTTGATGAGATTACTAGAATCCTAAATCATATGCTAGCTGTAGCTTGCCACGCCTTGGATATTGGGCAAATGTCAGCTATCTTTTGAGCTTTTGA
This sequence comes from uncultured bacterium, assembly GCA_937895515.1. Lineage (GTDB taxonomy): Bacteria > Patescibacteriota > Minisyncoccia > Phycocordibacterales > UBA9973 > 2-01-FULL-33-17. The sequence goes on along the minus strand of CALAYS010000179.1, from coordinate 2,031 downwards.
AGAACGAGAAAAGTTAATGGAATTTTATGAACGAGTAAGCGGTGCACGAATGCATGCTGCTTTTAACAGACCTATAACACAATTCAACCCGGTTATAGACAAGCAACTTTTAAGCGATCTCCTTTTTTTTGTAAAAGATTGTTTTATTACCTTAAATGAGATGCATAACGTTTTAACATACAACAAATTATGAAAGCAGCGTCTCGTAAATATCGGCGTTTTAACATACGAAGATTGTAGAAATTATAGTTTGACTGGAGTTATGGCACGCGCTGTAGGCATAAAGCGAGATTTGAGACTAGCACGTAAAAATACCTACGCAAATTATTCTCGCTTAAATATAAAATCATATTGTGGTCATAATGGTGATTCTTACGACAGGTTTCTAATTAGAATGTTAGAGATGGGTGAAAGTCTTAATATTATAAATGCAGTTTCTACCACACTATTAGCAAACTTTTTAAACACAGGTGAATTTTTATATTCCAATCTTTTACTTACTAAGATTTTTTATAAAAAAAGCGAAAAAAAATATACCTCAATGGAGGATTTAATTGAGCATTTTATTAATTGACATACTGGTTTTTCTGTAAAAAAACACACAACTGCTGCTTATCTAGAATCACCTAAAGGCGAATTTGGTGTTATTGTTTCTTCTGATGACTCAAATAAACCTTTAAACTGTAAAATTAGATCCCCTAGTTATTTTAACTTACAAGCATTACCAAAACTGGCAAAGGGTCATTACTTAAGTGACTTAGCGGCCATTATAGGAACAATAGATATCGTATTTGGGGAAATTGATAGATAGTAAAAAGATTTTAATGTATGTGATTAATTATACTGCGTATTTTGAAAATCGCGTATCCTAAAGTTAAGTTTTATTTTTTTTCTTTCATTTTTTATACACGTTTAATGATTCAAAAAGCGGCATTTATGCCTTACATGTTTGGTGTTAACACAAGATTTTACGGGGGGCTAATGTTTAAAATTTTTTTTTTGAAAATGTCTTTAGCTAAAATTTGATTTTATAATGTATATAAAAACCCCCTTTCCCTTTTATTTCCATTATGATTTTTATCAACTTTGCACGTTTATCAGTTTTTTATTTACAGTTTATTTTATAATGATGCTGTTAGAAGTTATTTTCGCGATGAAATTTTTATTTTTTATCAGGATTTTTATTCTATTAGTAAGGGTTGGTGTCTTTGATTTTCTCATTTTTTTTATTTTATGTTTAAAGAATATTTTTTCGATTTAGAGCAGTATTTTGATATTAAAAATAAAACGTATACTTATGGTTTTAAAATTTATGGTGAGCTGCGGTATGTGTATTTTGTAGTTATCGTGAAATTTTGAATCGTACACAGTTCACGAAGGCGTCGTTTTAAAGTGTAATATTATTTATAATATTTCACATCGCTGTGCTATTTGTTAATTATTTAAAACTTCGCCGAAACTTATTTTTTTCTTAGACAAGCTTCACTTTTATTCTGTGAGTTTAAAAGTGGATAACTTTTTTATTTAATCAAAGGTTTTTGAAGCAAAGTTTTTAAATAGTAGTTTAAACGTCAATTTATTTAAAACTAAACACAAATAAACGATTACTTTTTTATCTTAGTTATTTTATGTTCTTTTTTGTTTTTGGGGATATGTAAAGTATGTGTAATTTTTTCAAAAAGTTGTTGAATCGACCATCTCTAAAATTTAAATTAAATTTATTTTTTCTTAAAGAAAGCCCTGCATTTAATTATACGGTTTTAAAAGATATGAGTTTTTTCTTAAAGTCAAAAACCTCTAAGATAAAATTCTTAAATAATAATCTCAATTTTAATTTAGCTACGATACTGTTTTATATTGCTTGCTTTATCGCTTTTTTGTTTGTGTTTATTATATAATTAAAAAAATTAACTTACAGTTTACATTTACTATTACTATTTTTTTTTTGCGCAGTAGTAACATTTTTATTTTTGAGCTATTTAAAACTTCGCCGAAACTTATTTTTTTCTTAGACAAGCTTCACTTTTATTC
>CALAYS010000178.1 GCA_937895515.1 uncultured bacterium | reverse complement strand
CTGCGTAAGGTGTACGACCAGATGGCCGAACCGCGTTGGGTGGTTTCGATGGGCTCTTGCGCCAACGGCGGTGGTTACTATCATTATTCGTATTATTTCTATATAAATCTCCTAAAAACCAAATAGAAGCACAATAAAAAGATTACTTATATTAGAGAGAGGTCATAAATGTGAAATTTGCAAAAATACGGAATGGAATGGTAAAAAAATACCAATAACATTAGATCATATTGATGGCAATTCAGAAAATAATCTCGAAAGCAATTTTAGATTAATATGTCCAAATTGCGATGCACAATTACCAACATATAAGGGAGGTAATAAAGGGAATGGAAGGAAATATAGAAGGAAATAAATCATGGTGCCTTGCCTGAGTGGCTGAAAGGGGCGGTCTGCAAAACCGCTAGAGAAATCTCGCGTCAGTTCGAATCTGACAGGCACCTCTAATAAAAATTAGTAATCATGGAACAAGACAAAAAAGAAAAAATTGAAAAGATCAAAAGGTTCCTTGAAGAAAAAAGGGAAATTGATCGAAGAAACTTTGAGGAGCTTAGAAGAAAAAGATGGGATAATCTTAAGACTTTTAAAATTCCGCAAGACGTACCAGAAATACCAAAAGTTAACGAGAAGGAGTATAAAGAATACTATATACCAAGGCTCATTAAAGCTGGTGCAATACCTAAGAATGAACTCGAAGATGGTGCTTTCTATCTAGGTGATCATAGAAGAGGTAAAATCGGAAGATGGAATGAAACTATGAACGTTTTTGAATATTGGAGATTTAAGATGGGAAACTATTTCATCGATAAATGCAATCACTTCGAAGACGACGATGGGTTCGCTTTATTTACACCGATAAAAAAAGTAACCGCGGACGAATTTAATAAAACAAAAGAAAATGCCAATTAAATTAAAGAATTTGATTCTTGGTTTGAAGGATCAGCTTCCCTTAAAAAGAGCATTTCGTAATTTCTTTATAACAGGTAATGCATTAGGATTATTTGATAAAAGAAGCCATTATAGAATGGACGGAAAGGAAAAACAGGGATTTCCAACAAAGGAATCAGCAAGAAAGGCAGCAGATTCAATGCAAAGGAAACATGGTAAATATTTCAGTGTTTATAAATGTATATTCTGTGACGGATATCATCTAGGTAAAAATAGAGATAATAAATAGCATCTCCCTAGGGAGAAGGCACTGGCTGACGATCTGGCCTTATAGATCGTAACATGGTGGCTGTAGTTCAGCTGGTTAGAACGCCTGATTGTGGTTCAGGAGGTCGTGGGTTCAAACCCCACCAGTCACCCAAAATTAGCAGATGTACCGATGGAAGCTTATATCTTCTATACTCGTAGCGGTTGTTGAGATAGCATCAAACGCGGGTTCGATTCCCGCCATCTGTACCAAATTAATGCCCCGATGGCGAAAATGGTCAGACGCCACAGACTTAAAATCTGGTGTTCCGAAAGGAGCGTGCCGGTTCGACTCCGGCTCGGGGTACAACAATTCCCAGAACGCCTCTGCTAGCATGCGCAATTTTCTGGGCTTGTATTCGGAGGGTTACTCAAGTTGGTGAAGAGGCCTGTTTGCTAAACAGGTAGGATCTAGTGATAGGTCGCGAGGGTTCGAGCCCCTCACCCTCCGCAAAATATTCGAGGTAAGGTCCACTGGCGAAGGATGCCGCCCTGTCACGGCGTGCGAAACGGGTTCGATTCCCGTTATCTCGGCAAAGGTGATAAAAAATTATTTTTGAAAAAATTCAAAAAAATATCAAAAATAATTTTTTTATCCCGAAAGAATATCATACTTTTGCAATACAATAATAAACAAAGAAACAACGTTCATTAACATAAAGAATTAAAAGAAATATTTTTGGAGAGGTACAAGTCTATTGGTTGCCATACCCTGACGCAATAGACCGTTCTAATATCAGAAATGAAATTAGACCAACACAGCACGCAATGCTGGTAAACCAAAGAGTAAAGGGATGTGAAAGTGGTTTGGATATTTCTTTTTTTTAATAATTGGTCTTGTAGCTCAGTCGGTTAGAGCGGCACACTCATAATGTGAGGGTCGGGGGTTCAAGTCCCTCCTGGACCACAATTTATTTTATTCCAAACAGTCCGCTATTTATAGTGAGTAGACTTGCAGAAACAATAGAACAGCTTATCTAAATATAGAGAAGCATCAAGAACTGGCAATAAAATATGCAAATAGGAAATAATGGTTTCCGCTGAAGACAAGGAGTCGACGCCCTCTTCAGCTCTATAGGATTCACACACCCTCTGCCGGTGCACTATAAAACTATTATTAAGCAGTAAAGATTGGAGCGATATCGGGTACTCCATCATTATTTCCTAAACTCGGTCCGTTCGTCTATCGGTTAGGACGCCAGGTTTTCATCCTGGTAAGAGGGGTTCGAT
>CALAYS010000177.1 GCA_937895515.1 uncultured bacterium | reverse complement strand
ATGTGTGGTGTTATTCCAGGCTTATTCTTCACATTAACCATTTTGAAACCAAAGGTTTCATCTGAGTATTCTCTTACTCTTGTTCACTAGCCTAGAGCTCCGCGGAACTGTTAGGCAGCTAGACGCCCTCATTGGACGTCAAAGAGGCAGACCCGGGTCAAGGGACCGGTACCCTTTGCTGTGGTCTCCTTCCCCAAGGGAGACGAGTCCTCAATCTCCGCAACTACATGCCTCGGCATATAATCGAGGATGTGAGCCAAGAGTTAAGGGTAAGTAGCGAATGGGTTATTATGGTTCGATGGTCAATCGATATGAGATTCATGCTTATTGGAGCTTTAGCGTACGCATCGCGAGCGATGGTGCTCTGCATGATTTCGAGAAAATATGACGTATCGTAACTTTCAGCAAGAGCAGACCGGTGATACCGGGCCGTGCGCGAAAGTTTTGTGTTTAGCATGAGGTATGTTCGAATCAAAGTGGTGTTTTGTGTACTCGTCACAATTCTGTGAAGCAGACTGTATTTAGGAGATCGTACTCCAAATGTGAATGTAGTCTGTATGATATAATTGGCACTCCAGAGAAGGTCTGGTGGTTGCCCTGGCTGGGACTGGATTTGGGTTCGAATTCACGTTTACCTATAACGGGTTCTAGTGATTCGCCCGAAAGGAAGGATGATTGCAACGATGACCATCAGGAGGGAAGTTTGGAATGGATTTTAAGGTCGGGGAGGTACGATTTCTGAAACTCGATTTGAGAATAATGTACGTTCGAAGGGTGGTTGTGGCGACGTGTCGGCACATATGACCCTTGGAGAAATTTCTGTATTTGTAATGGAATGTTCAGGCACAGTATTCTGTCGAAGTGGATTTGTGACGTTACGTGAAACGTTTGAAGTACTAGAGTGTTGACGTCATTTTCGAATGTAATCCCGACGGACGAAGACTTTTTGATTCATAGATATGCTTTCGATTAGCGCATATGGGAGAATCAACAAAGAATCGTATATAGGTGGGTGTTGCCATCGAGTGAAGTAGTAAAGAAGGTTTTGAGGCGAAGGTTGGTTTTCGATTGGAGGCTAGTTTAGGTATTCGACGTTATATTTGAAATGTTTTTATGGATGACCTTGTCCCTTTTCAACAAGCTTGATTATCTAGTTCAGTCGTATGCAACCGGATGTTGCTATCGAGTGAACTAGCAAAGGGAATTTCAAGGCGGGGGTTGGTTTTCAAGCGAAGGTCAGTTCTGGTTGGTATCGAATTTTGCGAATTATGTAATGAACGTTTGTTCAGGATAACGACATCCCGTTTGGTGGAAACCTCGAATGTACTCAGGTGCATACGATCGTTGCACGTGATTAAATTGGTAAAGGAGTATGCGGACGCGATAGGTATTTATCGTTGATCGAAATGTATAGCTGATTGGACCGCTTTGGCAACCCACTAGGATTTTATAGACAGCAGTTACATGCAGAGTCACAGGTATGGTCTGTAAGGTTTAATTGCCAATTCGAAGAAGGCCTGGTGGTTGCCCTGGCTGGGACTGGATTTGGGTTCGAATTCACATTTACCTATAAATGGTACTA
>CALAYS010000176.1 GCA_937895515.1 uncultured bacterium | reverse complement strand
GGCTAAGAAAGTCTGCTTCAATTGGATATTTATTATAGCTTGCTAAAAATTCAGCGATTTCTCTACAGGCCCCATTATAATTAATAACAGGATACCAAGAATGAAAGCTTAGGATAAATCGCGGTGGATACTGTTCAAATAAAGAGACGAGGTATTTATTTTCAGGCTCTGACAAGGGAGCGACGCCTGGAAAATACTTGGCTTCACGGGCCTCTGGAGTCCATTGTTTTGAAGGAAGATTGCGATTTAAATCCACTCCATTTCCATTGACTCGCGAGTTTAATTTAAATCCATCTACGTTCACGACAGGAACGATAACAATGGGAAGATCAACTTCAGTTGTTTCTTTTAACCATGCATCCTCGTATTTTGAAAGGTCTATACCATATATGGATCTTATCTCAGAGTGATCCACTAGATTACCACCCTTCATTTTAAAGGATTCTATCATTTGCTCAGCTGATGGCATTTCGTGATATTTCTCCCAAAATTCCTTAACACCAGAAAATATTAAACCTAACGATTCATTCTTAAAGAAATCAGATTTGCAGGTATCAAGATAAGGTGAATTTTGGAGTATATACCTAAGTATTACGTTCTCTGAGTGTGTTAAATCCATTTTTTTTAATTTTTATAATAAGGGTTATTATTAATCCTATACCATATCTTACTTGCGGTGCTTTTTTTTGTTTCTATAAAATCCCCATCATCGATCATTTTTTTAATAATCGCTCCATGAGATTCGCTTTCCCACCTTGGGCCAAATATTGAATTGAATGTTTGCGGTGAGAATTCACCATTGGGTCTTTTATCCTTAAGAAGATATAGACTAATTTCATAGACTATATCTTCCTTAGTTGGGTAATTAGGAAGAGTCTTCCAAACGCCCATGATATATTTGAATTTTATGTTATTCTTCTCCATTCTCTTCACCAGCTTCTTCGTCAAGTTCATCACTTAGTGAACCTAGTAATTCTGAGTGATCCGCAAGATCTGGAAATTTAAACTTGTTCTGTATGACATTATTATCAAGCATTTCCAAAACCTCCTGAGTGAAAACTTTATCAGTAAACAATTCAGTAGAAGCTACCGTTTTACCTAGATGTTTAACTCCCCATCTTGTTGACGAAGCACTAGGTTTAAAAACTTGTTCTTTTTTTCCATCTGCATTTTTTACTTCCTCAAATTTACCTCTTTCTATTCCACAAGCTTCCCAAGAAACATAATCCTGTAAACCAACATAAGGATTCATACCATTAGAAAAGGAGATATGAAATTTTATAGGTTCTGGGATAGTAAATCTACTTTTCTTAAGTGTTGATGTACAAACGATACCGGTTTTTGTACCAGCACCATCCTTTAATTGAGCCTTAGATAAGAAAGCAACAACAGACATAGCAAATATTGGTCCATCACCACCAGAACTTTCCTTCGTCGGAATATAAGCTCCACCTCCAGCATAAACGTGATTGGTACAGATCAATGGTACTTTAGCAGCAGTAAGATCAAGTGTTATAACACGAAATAATTTTCTAAGCTCTTTGGCTTTAGCACCCATATCGGAAGCATTGTGTCCTTTCATCGCATCAGAAAGTTCCTTATCTGTACTTAACATACCTAAAGAGTCAAGAACTATAAGAATTTTTGGTGCTTCTCCATTCGCTTTTGCCTTCTTGACCATATCAAGAACATTAGAAACAAATGTTTGGAATTGAGAAACCGTCTGTATAGGCTGATATCTAATTTTATTCATATCAATACCAAATTTAACAGCCCCAGATTTATCTATCGCTCCTTCGGTATCACAATAGATAACGTCATAACCAATTTTTTGGGCCTCTCTAACAACATTTAGACAGAAGAATGATTTCCCTGTACCAGGATCACCCATAACTCCGAAGGACCTTGAATTAGGTACACCTCCAAATAACGAGCCGGAAATTTGTGCATTTAGTAGATAGTTACCTGTAGGTATCCATTCATCAACCTCACTAAAAGCATTTGTTGCTAGAATAGAACCAGTTTCAAATCCTGATATTTTGGATAATGCTTTGTCCATGTTCATAAAAGAGAAACCGGACGATGTTTTTGTTGTTTGCGTTTTAGCCATATTAAATTAATATTTTTGTCTATTATAATATGGAAAATCCTATGATTTGTTTCTTTTTTAAATGAATTATTAAGATTTTGGTATCTTATCTTATTTAAAAATTGGGGGGTGGTAATAGGTTTTTAATTTAATTAAAGTTTGGGCTCTTAGTTGTACTAGATAGATAATAGATTCTTTGCCGGGGTAATTAAGATAATTATCTTATCCGACATTTTGGATTTTGTTTCCAATTTTTTAGCCTTTAACGAAACTTTAACGATTTATTATATTTTTGGTGCTTTTATTAGCTCCTTTATCTTTTTTTGATTTTTTATTATTGAATCTGCATCTTTCTGTAGCTCCTTAAAACTTTTTTTATCCTTGATGTTATATTTTTTCTTCGTTGAAGAGCTTACTACAGTTGCAGCTTCCTCCGCGCACGGGTCGTCTTTCTCTGACCATATATCCTCATCAGATGTTTCTATCTGCAATTTTCTTAGATTCTCTCTAAATTTTCTAACTGCTTCTGGTACTTGTTTTGACGGTTCAGCTTCTCTATCTATTAATATCATAGATTCAGCTTCACTTCCTGGTTTATATTTTACAGCTTCTGATCCCTTTTTTCCATTAATAACACCTTCTATAGCATCAAGTCCTCTTTTCACTACCTTATCCATATCCTTCTGTGCTATCTCAAAATCTCTCATCTCTGCATTTTTAATTTCGACGAGTACTTCTATTGCTTTAGCTACTAGATCATTACCAGTTGATAAATATTCATTAGATTCGAATCCCTCGTTGTTCTTTCCTAAAAATTCTCTAACCCAAGTATCGAGTGCTCCTCCGCCGCCTCTTTGTATTATCTTATCTAGTTTATCTGATATTTCATCTAGCTGTTTTTTTCTTCCCTCCTCTAATCCTCCATTTTTTTCATATTTGGATTTATTTGTCATCTCCTGCTCACCTGCTTCAGAAATTATAGACTGTACTGTTTTTATAGATTGCTGTAGAAATGTTATCATTTCTGCACCAGATTCCTTAGCTCTTTTATATAGATCAGTACCTTGCAAACTTCTGAGAACGCTATCTATTGTATTTGCAGCATCAAAAATTGCAGTTTGTAATATCTCGGCTCTGTATAATTGATCTTGTACCTGTGTATTATATGCTGGCTTTTCTCCTTTATCTAATACCGTACCCGACATTGCTCCTTGTCCAACTCCGCTAGCCCACTGTCTTGCTTGATTTAACCAAGATCCGAAGCTCTCATTTATTATTTTATTTCTAGTATCCGACATTTAATTTTTACCTAGTATATTTTTAGCTTCCTTAGTTATTATTTCAAGATATCTTTTACCTGATTTGCTATTTTCTTTCTCTTCAGATTCAGATTCCATATTTTGTAGACAAACAATAGCACCTTTTTTATAAACCTTTACTGCTTGCATATAATAATCCAAAGCTTTTCCTATCTTCATGAAATATAGTGAATTTGATTTAGTTAGTTTGGAATTTGCTTCGAGTCTTATTTCTTTAGCCTGCTCCTCGTACTGAGTATCACTTATTTTTTTGGTGTTTCTCTGTTGATCCAAATCCGTTATACTTTTTCTGAACGCATCTAGAACCAAACCTTCTTGGTCGAATGCATTTATGGATGATAGCTCGCCCTTGCTTGCATTTTGCCAATCACCACCAAGATAATCGCTTATTTTTTCAATTTCATCCCATAGTTTTCTATGTGATTCGTATGTTGGTTTAATGTTACCTGTTATTGCAATTATCCTATTAATTCCAGTGTTTCCTTTATCTGGATTTATAGGTGCTAAGTTAGTAGACATGCTCTTGAGAACTGATGCTGCTTGAGTTAGAAATATTGTATACAATCCGGCCGAGTCATCACCAGTATCCTGCTTAGGCACATTCATGTTATCCCTATAAGGATTACCAGTTTTTGAAGACGTGTTTTGCTCCACGGGATCTCCTTTTTTCTCGTAGATTCTAAAATCGTGAAATTTCTTTATTTCCATTATTTGCTCTTTCCGCTAACTATATCTTGTATTTTAGCTTGTATTTTTGGATCTGTCCAGTTTTTAACCATTGTTTGGAATTCCGGTGTTAATTTTTTACCATCTTCTGTTGATTTTATTAAATCTTCACCAATATTACCGCCTATTAATTTAGCGACTCTTCTTATAGCCTCCTCTGTATTTTTTCCGTATCCACCATCAGCTTTTATCTGTTGATTATCAGGTAATATTGCATTAAGTTTTCCTTGAAAATCTTTTATCGTTTGATAATTAGGCCCGCTTTTTTTAAGATTTTCCTTTTCAATGTTACCTGATTTTATCTCCTTAAGATCTGATCCCACATCTTCTTTCTTATCTCCTTCTTCCTTCTTAGCTTCCTCTTCTTTCTTCTTAGCTTCAGCAGCAGCTTGTTTATTAACAAGTTCTGATGCTTTAGTTTTTATTTCCTTGGATTTATCTTCAACAGAGGTAAGACTGTCTGTTACTTCCTTATCTATTTTTATTTGAGCTGTAAATTTAGTAGTAGCGTCATTCATTGCGCTTTGTATCTTTTCGACCTCAGCAGGTATTTCTGCTAATCTTTCCTTTCTCTGCCTCATATTTTCCTCCATTCTTTCAACAGCTAGTGTTATGTTGGTTAGTTTTTCTGTTTTTCTCTGGAATTCAGGTAGAAGATTTTTAATATAATCAATTGCTTCTCTTAGCTTGTAATTAGTCAGCATTATTTTCATAGGTAGTTTAATTCCTGTCAAAGGATCCTTGATGTTTCCCCGCTCAAACCAGTTCTTTATTGCTTCTTTTTCATAAGAGTGTCCACTTATTAGCATAACAGGATCGTCCATCATTTCTCCTGTTATAGGACATAAACAAAAATCAGGTATTTCCATAAATTCATTTATTTTTTCCATTGCTTTTTTATTTCTATTTGTAGAGTCCACAAATTATCTTTAATTTGAGCCAAATTGTCAATTGTTTAGTTTTTTATTTGATTGAAGAAGTGGATGTAACTTCTCAATCAGAAATCATCATTAAATATTATTATAAAAGATAACAAATGGACATATAGCTGAAGTAAACGATTTAATCATGGCCTCAATGGATTGCCCAATTTTAATTCGACCCTGTTCTTGGCTATTTAATTAATCCAGATTTCACACCAGCATCATTTCAACTTGCTCCATTAATAGAGATATTAAAACAATTGCCTAAACTAAATTAATCAGGTGAGATAATAAAAGTAATAAACTAGATGAGTGAGATAAAGATCAACCATGAACAGGCTACACACAAATAGATGGTGATCTTGCATGATTACTGCTCATACTTGACTCACTCTTACATAAAATATCTCAGATAAAATGGCAAAACTGATTATTAAATAACTATTCCA
>CALAYS010000175.1 GCA_937895515.1 uncultured bacterium | reverse complement strand
TTGGGCCCAATCCCCAATCCCCAATCCCCAATCCCCAATCCCCAATCCCCAATAGTTAAATAAACAACAATAAGTAAATAATTTAAATAATAAAGAAAAAAGTTAATGATTAACGGTTAAACACTTTTAAATAGATTGTGTAAATAAATTAATCCTATTTAAGCTTGCATGTCTCCTCCTTCTTCGTTTTCTTCAGCATCTTGGGATTCAACTCCTACTTCTTCGTAATCTTTTTCTAAAGCAGCTAAGTCTTCTCTGGCTTCTTGGAATTCTCCTTCTTCCATACCTTCTCCGACGAACCAATGAACAAAGGCTCTCTTAGTGTACATAAGGTCGAATTTATGGTCGAGTCTTGAGAATACTTCAGCAATAGCAGTAGAGTTTGAGATCATACATACAGCTCTCATTACTTTAGCTAAGTCTCCTCCTGGTACGACAGTTGGTGGTTGATAGTTGATTCCGCATTTGAATCCAGTAGGGCACCAGTCAACAAATTGAATAGTTCTCTTGGTTTTAATTGTTGCTACAGCAGCATTGACGTCCTTGGGGACAACGTCTCCTCTATACATCATACAGCAAGCCATGTATTTTCCGTGTCTTGGATCACATTTTGCCATCATAGATGCTGGTTCAAAGGCTGAATTAGTTATTTCAGCTACTGAGAGTTGTTCGTGATAAGCCTTTTCAGCTGAAATAATTGGAGCATAAGAAGAAAGCATAAAATGAATTCTTGGATAGGGTACAAGATTTGTTTGGAATTCAGTTACATCTACGTTAAGAGCTCCATCAAATCTAAGGGAAGCAGTAAGAGAAGAAATAACTTGAGCAATAAGTCTGTTAAGATTTGTATAAGTAGGTCTTTCAATATCAAGCTGTCTTCTGCAAAGATCATAAATGGCTTCATTATCAAGCATAACAGCAACATCAGTATGCTCTAGTAATGAGTGGGTAGAAAGAATAGAGTTATATGGTTCAACAACGGCGTTTGAAATTTGCGGTGAAGGATAAACTGTAAATCCGAGCTTTGATTTTTTTCCGTAATCGACGGAAAGTCTTTCAAGAAGTAAAGATCCGAGTCCTGAACCTGTTCCTCCTCCAACTGAATTAAATACAAGGAAGCCCTGAAGTCCAGTACAATTGTCTGCAAGTTTTCTAATTCTGTCTAATGCAAGATCAATTATTTCTTTACCAATAGTGCAGTATCCTCTAGCGTAGTTGTTGGCAGCATCTTCTTTTCCTGAAATGAGTTGCTCAGGATGGAAGAGTTGTCTGTAGGTTCCGGTTCTGACTTCATCAATAACTGTTGGTTCCAAATCAAGGAAGACAGCTCTTGGGACGTGTTTTCCAGCACCAGTTTCTGAGAAGAAAGTGTTGAAGGCATCATCACCACCACCAATAGTTTTGTCAGATGGCATTTGACCATCAGGCTGAATTCCGTGTTCGAGACAGAAGAGTTCCCAACAAGCGTTACCGACTTGAATACCTCCTTGACCAACGTGAATGGAGATAACTTATCTCATGATGTTTTCAAAAAATTATAACTTACAACAATATTTTCCAATTTTTAAATTTAGAAAGGGGGTTCGATTCTAACTGAAGATCTTTTTTATGAATATCGAAAGTTTCATATTATGAAACTTGCAATCTTATTCAAATCTCAGCCTTTATACAACTATAACAATCGAAATCGCAAACGCCATTGATTTGCACTTGAACCTAGAAATTTGAGGTGGATCACAAGTAGTTCTTTTGACTTGTTTATTCATGTGACTAGCAATATATTCTTTTACGAATCCAAAGCGAAACTGGATAACAATAGGCAGATTGCATGAAATTGGAATTCTAGAACAGCCTGAGTGAACGAATATGTGAAAAATTGCTGAATTATTGTAATGGCGCTTTAATGAATTTTGATTTTGCAATGCTTATAATACAAAGCAAGTAAACAAGTTGGAATGATGAAAAATTGAAGTTGGCTAAAAAGAAGGAGAAATCAGGAAATAAGATTTGATGTTAATAGATTTTGGATGTCAGGTTTTATTCTTTAATAATTTGATAAAAATATTGTTTGTAATGCAACTGAAGAATTCGAAGATAGCATAAATAATCAAACAAATTAAATAAAGCATTATGTATGTCAAACATTAAATATTTTATCAAGTTGTTTCAATAGTCCAGTTGATAGTCCAGTTGAGGGCAATATTAAATATCAAGGTTTATTTGTCCGTTTATT
>CALAYS010000174.1 GCA_937895515.1 uncultured bacterium | reverse complement strand
TTACTAAACTGACTATTAACAGTTTTAGCTAATTTTCTTGTTTTTCGGGTAGCACGAGGGGTCTGTGCCCTATATAAAGGCGATAGGGTCCAGCACGAATTTTGGGTCTGTTACTAAACTGACTATTAACAGTTTTAGCTAATTTTCTTGTTTTTCGGGTAGCACAGAGCCCGCGCCCTATATTGAGTTGGTAGGTCTAAGTATTTACTTAACACATTATATACATCGAGTCGACGTGAGACATAGGGGTGTAATAGGAAAGTATTAAACGTATATCACTTATTACTTACAGTGAGAAGACAAATCGCACCATTTTTAGCTAAGTATTTTGCACAATTACGTATTGCTTTTCACGAATTACCAGCGTTGTTTGGTTTTTGTGTATTTTTAATAATTATTAACCAATTAGTTTCTGGAACTATGTTAGCACTATCACTTGTACCTGAGTCTATGTATGTACCTTTAGTAAGAGAAGAAGAGGACTGTGAAACTTTATATTCGGATGATTTCTTTTTTTTACACGAAAGAGGAGTAGACTTATTAGTTATTTTTATATTTATGCATCTTTTTAGAAAATTTTACTTAAATAGTATGAGCCTTGAACAAGAAACTGCGTGAAAGGGTGGGGCTTTATTATTTTTATTAACACAGTTTGTTATTTTTTCTGGGTTAACTTTGTGTTGTACTCATTTAAGTGATATCACATTAACTATCGCTACCAACGCTTTTCATAGTTTTTGTTTGTTTATAGGTAAACTTTACTGATTGTTATTCACAGATCAAACTTTAAATGTTGATACTTTGACTAGATTAGCTTACTTACATTATATTTCTGCGTTTATGTTAGCATATTTTGGGGCTTACCATGGAGTCGATATGCATTACGATTGAAAGACCGATGAAGCTTTTGAAGGTATTAAACAAGAATTAAATTGATACGACGAGGCGTTATTAAATGAAGTTGGTCAATTTATTGATTTAGTTATTATTATTGGGTTGTTGTGTGTATTATTATACCCAGAACCTGACGCTTTAAATTATGAAATTTTCATGTGAGGTGATGTTGGTATGCAGACTGATGTACGGTTTTTTGGAGTCGCACCACATTGATATTTTAGACCATACATGGCTTGATTAATCGCCTGCCCATTTCATTATCTTGGGTTAATTGGGTTAGCTTTATTTTTCGTTAGTTTTTATTTCCAGCCTAATATTTTAGCACAATCAGAGTTTAAAGAATATACAGGTATTAAAGCGGTGTTTATGTCTATATATTTTTACGTCGAAGACCTTACTGTTAGAATTTTAAACTTAAGTAGAATTCATACATCAAAAGATTTATTTTATCAAATAACTTATGGTATTATGCTTATTAGTTTGTTGTATGCGTTTTCATATTTACCTTACGGCCGATTTTTTAATCGTCTAGGTGGAAATGGGTCTTCTCTTTTAGCTTTTGCTTACATTTATATCTACATGAGTACCACTTGCTTAAGATCACCTAAACTATACAATTTATCTAAAGTATACTCTAACTAAATGATTAGTATAACACGATGACTAGATTTGAACTCTGTTAAGGATGTTTGAGAAGGTTTAGCTTCAGCTGTATGAAGTTTAGAAGAACAATATTATGTAGCGAGATGAAGTGCAATTGCAGATTCCGCAGAAACATTTGCAGTATTAGATAATGTAAATGCTGCGTCTTTTTTTAGTAATCTTTTTGTGTATAATTTAATTATCAACTTTACTTACGTTTTTTGCTTAGCTTTAGGTTTTGCGGTTTATTTAGCTAACCAGGGGTTACGAGCTATTTCTCATCATTTGAGTGATACCGATACACACCACGTAGCTTTTTCTTACCTTACCGACCTTGAAGAAGAAGTTGGTTCTTTAGATGACGCAATGATGTATTTTTTAATGTTTGGGGTAATAATTATTTGATTTTTTTTTTTTACTATTTTTTCTACTTTTTTTGTTCAAAATATCTCTTGAGTTATTATGTTATTAAACTTTATTTTATTAACTGCTATTTTTACACCAGTAATGGTTTTAAAAAGTTTTGGATTATCTTTTGCTGCTTATGTAAGAGGAGCTGGGAGAACTAGCAACCCTGTAGTTGAAGTATTTTTTGACTTTATTGCAGTTTCTGTTGTTATGGCTCGTTTTATTATCCAAAATATTCGTTTAGTAATGTTATTCGCAGCTTTTTTTGAATTATCCGAGTTTATATATGATAATTGTGATTTAGTTGGGTCTTCTCACGTAGAAAAGTTATTTTCTTTACCAACTCTGTGAAATTCAGGAAGTTTATATTGATATGACATCGTAAGTGATTTCTTAGTTCAACAAATTTTATTAATTTATTACCAAGGTCATTTAATTGTAACATTTTTTGCGCAGTTAGCTAACTATTTTATGTTATCTTTTACTTTATTTTTTTTCTTATATACAACTTTTGTTTTAGAAAGCCACGAAAAATATTTTTTATATGCGCGATTATAAAATTAAATGGTAATATTAACAACTCAATGCCAATTTTTTGTTAGCAAACGTCGTAAATTGATTAGACACTATAAAGTACCGCAGCTAAAGAGCTTGCAACAAAATTCGAGCGTAAAAACTAATTTTTTTTTTAGTAAGGGTTGTAGTATAAATAAGTTGTGATATAATTTTGAAGAGAAAGCTTATTTCACATCATGGGCAACGAGTTCTTGAGCAAAAAAAAATAATAACCCTAGATAGTTTTTAGTTTTTTTTTTAATGATAGAGTTTAACATTTGTTTTTTAATAGTGTGCATATTTATAATTTATACGTTAAGCCTAGTTATGTTTCCTATTTTTAATAAAAGAATTTCAGCTAAATTTTTCGTGACATACAATAGTTCACTATTGGGTATTCTTGTAATATTATTTAGCGCTTTATTTTTTCAAATTATATTTAATAATAAAACTTGAAACCTTTCGTTTGAGTCATTTAATCTATTTAATAATATTATTGAATATTACATCAGCTTTAGCATAAACCCATTAAGTTTTGCTTTTTCTTTCTTAGTTTTAATCATCGGGTGCGCAACTAACTTGTATATATTAAACTACTTTAAAAACGAGGCTGATGAGTTATCTTTTGCTTTCTGATTAAATTCTTTTATTTTGAGTATGCTGATTTTAGTTTTGTCGGCAAATTTTTTTACTTTGTTTTTAGGCTGGGAGTTAATTGGTTTGACCTCTTTTTTTTTAATTAATTTTTGACAAACAAGAAGGGGTACCGTAAAATCAAGTTTCAAAGCTTTTAGCTTTAATTTAGTTAGTGATGTTTTTTTATTAGCTGCTTTGGTGTGTTTTTATCACTGTGCACAAACTACAGACTGTGACGCCTTTATTTATTTAGTATTATGAGATGGGTTAGGTTCTGACACAACTCTAAATGCTGGGTTAATGTGTTTAGCTGTATGTGCAAGTATAAAGTCTGTACAATTAGTGGGGCATTTATGATTACCTGATTCTATGGAAGCTCCCGTTCCAGCTTCAGCTCTTATCCATTCGGCAACACTAGTTTCAGCTGGAATTTATCTTATTTGTAAGTTTAATACTGTATTTATAGTCACGGGGTGGTCAACATCACTTGCTTTATTGGGGTCCGTAACTGCTTGTTACGGGGGTATTGTAGCCGCGGCTCAGACTGATATGAAAAAACTTTTAGCATATTCTACCATGAGTCACTGTGGTTTTCTTTGAGTGTTAGCAAGTTCTGGTAACTTTTTTATTACAGTTTTATATTTATTTTTGCATGGGCTATTTAAAGCAGCTACATTTTATTGTGCGGGTTCTTTTATTAAAGTTTTTGGTACTCAAGATACTAGGTGAATGGGCTCTAGTCACGGTGTCTTACGCTTAGATACTCTATTGTTATTGTTTTGTGGAGCTAATTTAGCGGGACTACCTTTTACGATAGGATATGTTTATAAATTTTTTTTTTTTAAGTTACTAATTAGTGGGGTTTTTAACTTTATTATAGTAGGGAATCTTTTAATTGGTATGCTATCAAGCTTAGTATACTTTTTTAGGTTAATTTTTTATGTAACTTTTGATTTTTACAAGGGGATAAAAGCTACACCTTACTATTTTTTATTAGTTGTAAAACAAAATACAGTAGACCAAATCAAATTAACGACCTTTAATCACGTGTTAGCGGTTTTTATCCTATTACTGAGCTCATTGGCGACGGCAATATTTTTTAATTGATTGCTTACTTATAACGTTATACCATTTGAGTATACTTTTGAGTTATCAGGTGTCGAGTTGTCTTTATTAAAATTAGCAAACGTATACTCTTCTTATTATATTTATTTTTATTATATATACACACTACTATTTATACTTACTATCTTAATTATGTGACGAAAGAACATTATAGCGGTCGAATCTAGTTTAGCTGTAATATATTTTTTTTTATTGTTATTAATCTAAAGTGTGGGGTCAAATTATGACAGAAGCAACAACATTGCAAAATTTTAATTTCGGTTTTTCAACTCATAAATCAGACGTATTAATTCACCTATCCCAATGACAATATTGATGATGATTTTGATTTTCTTTATTTTGAGCTTTATATTTCTTTATTGTGGTAAGGGTCGTAAATAAGCGTGTATTACACTTTAACCCAATTATGAATACAAGTATAAGGGGTCACGGTAAATGAGGAGATTTTTTAGTCGCACTAATTCCGTTAAGTTGATGTGGTAATATTTTGGTAAATTCTAATTTTATTTTAAGAATGATCGAATGACAAAATGAAGGGTCATTATTTACATTGCGTGTACAAGGGAAACAGTGATATTGAGTTTATAAGTTTGATGCATCAGCTGCTCAAAATATACTAGCTGCTCCTAAAAATATTGGACACGATAGATGATTTGTTTCAACACCTAATGAATCTTATTGTGCGGATTCTTACTATGAGGCGTTACATATGGGATCACAACTTGAATATACACAGTTATACTATAAGTTATTGGGTGATGATCAAGTAAAGAAAGATTCTGTAGAGGATTGACGAGGTAAGTATAACTGAACACAATTTTCTAATTACGTAAATCAATCTGCGGAATCTACAGAAAATATAGATTTAAAAAAGGTAACAACGCAAGTAACACCAACACCAGTCGCTGTAGGGTATTACGATAATGAACTAATTGACGATACCAGTAAGTTTATGTCTAATGTGGTAGATAATGTAAAGATTAAACCTTTAAATATTTTAGCTGGTATCATAAATAAACACAATATGGAAATATTAAAAACTAGTGACGAAACTTTAAGTAAACAATTACTATTTGTTGCAAAGTATTCTTTAAACGGAACACTAGAACAAAAACCAGAACACGCTGAACCTTTATGAGGATTTAAGCAAAAAAAATATAAACGTCTTCAAAAATTTAAATTTACCGATAAAGTTGAATATGACCCAAAAACACTTTTACCAATTGCTAGAACTCCAGCTTATAATGCATTTACATTAAAGTCTGCTATGTTAGTTAATCCATTAGTAGAGGATTTAACTAAATCAAGTAACAGTTCTGTAAAAGCGCAAAACGATGCTTCATTTAATTATCATAGAGCTGTAAAATTCAATAGACACAGAAGTGAGTTAGTCCCTGTAACTTTAGCTAGAAGATTGTTAAGAACAAAGAGAACCCTAGTATTACCAGCACACGTTAATATTACTGTTATAACTAACTCATATGATGTTGTACATTCGTGATTTATCCCTGGCTTAGGTTTAAAGTTAGATTGTGTACCAGGGCGTTCTACACACCACTCTTTTTATATTGATAACGTCGGATTTTACTATGGTCAGTGTGCTGAAATTTGTGGCCGTTACCACCACCATATGCCTGTTAGATTATGTGCATTACCATTTGAACAGTTTTTAGTTTGATGACAAAGACGTGGAGTTAGAAGATTACATAGAATTGGTGTAATAAATAGTAAACAAGTTGTTAATACAGAAGACATTAAATTTAGATATCAATGATAGTTTAAAGGTTAAGATTTAAAATCATGAGTGTGATCTTGGCTTGGAGTGAATGCTAGCTAAGTGCCTAACACATGCAAGTTGAGAAGTCTAGTTAATTGTTTGTGAAACATCAAAAATGATTGGACGTCTAGCGTCGAGGTGAGTATATATGTTTTGGATAGTAGTATAGAAGTTAAAGACTTAAAAAAAGCAGCAATGCGTATACTAGGTCCTGGCATATGGGATTAGGTAATCTGTTGTGGAGCCGACGATCCCTAGTTGATTTGAGAGAAGGGTCAACCACATGGGGTATGGAAACAACCCCGCCCTGAGGCAGCAGTGAGGAATATTAGGCAATGTGCGAAAGCATGACCTATCAAATTAGCGGAGATGAAGAAGGGTTAACTGTAAAGTCTATACGTATACGAGCATTATAAGGGTAAGTATAAAAAGAAGTCGTGGCTAATACAGGTGCCAGCAGCCGCGGTAATACCTGAGCGATTAGCATTATTCGGCATGATTGGGCGTAAAGGATACGTAGGCGGGGTTAATATAAGGGTTTACTAAAGCCAGCGAAGGTGGAAAACTCTTAGAAAGCAAACTCTTGAGTGGATGTTAAGACGGGGGGTTATCTCAGGTAACGATAAAATGTAATGACCTGTGGTTGCTTGCCAGTGTACTAATGTGCCTGTCTCACATCTTCTGACGCTGAGGTATGAAAGTAGGGGGCGTGATTAGGATTAGAGACCCTAGTAATCCTTACTGTAAACATTGATTGCTAAACGTTTACGCTAAGCAATCCGCCTGGTGAGTATAGTTGCAAAACTCAAAGTTAACAGAATTGGCGGGGATTAGAACGAATGGTGGAACATGTGGTTTAATGCGATAATCCACGTAGAATCTTACCAACTTTTGTAATTAAAATTTTTTTCCTTTAAAGGTAAAATTTTAAAGGGGTATTGCATGGCTGTCGTCAGTTCGTATTTTGCGATCTGGGATTAAGTTCTGGAAACGAACGCAACCTACGAAGATACAAGAGGTTATGTAAGGTGAGTATCATTTCTCAATAGTGGTATACCCGGAATGGGGTGAATAGCGGAGGGTGTAACATGAATACTTGAGACTTATTGGGGTGTTATGTAAATTTGCTACTACAAAATGGTGGTATGCGGTTGTGGTTAACTCCACCCTGCAGTGTTTGAGATGGAATGCTGTGAAATTTATATGACCTACTAATTGTGAGAAAACTAAACGTAAAGAATAAGTACAATAATCTCGTAATGAGCCTAGGAAAGCGATGTCGTTTGTTAGTCATACATCTAATGGCAATAACGTTCGACACGATGTCTTACCATTAAACACAGCTACGCTGTGCGGGGCCTCTTGATATCTATTTTAAGCATATTATGCTAAGTGTACGCATCTTAGGACAAACAAGTTTTGTTTACTATTATGTGTACGCGAACACTAGCTGAAGTCAAGTCCTCACGGTCCTCATAGGTTGGGCAACACACGTGTTACAAAGGTGAAAACAAAGAGTAACAAAGGAGTAATCTGAAGTGACCTCCAAAAATCACCTTAGTGCGGAATTGTTTCTGAAACTTGAAGCAGTGAAGCTGAAATCATTAGTAGTCGCAGATTAGTATGCTGCGATGAATTAATAAACTAATCCTGCACACACCGCCCATCACACTCGAAGAGTTCACAGTTTAGTAAAGTCGTACCATATTTTTGTCCTTGTTATCGCATTGTGTATGCGACCACATTTTGTGTGTCACAACCAAGAGGTTTTGGGACTCGTGTGCTGAATGCGAGGCCCCGGTTATTATAGTGGTGGTGATTAAGTTTTTTTAACTTTAAAAGGATGAAGCTTCTGACTAGGTTGTGGGTGATTTGAGTTAAGTTGACACAAGGTACCCGTAGAAGAATCTGTGGGTGGAATAAACAAATTTAAAACTTAATTAAGATGACAGACTTTAACTATTATTTAAGTGATCAGTATTTAGTCGCACTCTACTGCAGAGCGCCAATTTACACACTTTTAGAAACTACGTTCCAAACAATCCCACTCTTTTGAGTTTGATTGACAAGTTTATTAGTATGATTTTTTTTAGAATTATCTGTATGAGAAGCTTACGCTTTTAACGCAAAACATGCTTACGTTGCTGAATTAAATAGACAAACCGAGTTTATGTTAAGTTTACCAGCTATATTAATTCAACCACAGTTTAGAAAAAAGTTTTTGAAGATTATTATAAAAATTTACACTTAATTTTTATTTTTAGGGGGGAATAGTTTAGTGGTAAAACCTCGGTCTTCAAAACCGATATCGTGGGTTCGATTCCTGCTTCCTTCGAGATGCAAATAATTTATACTTTTTTATATTTGACTCTAGTATCTGCAACCATATTTGTTGCTGTTAATTTTATTTTTTTAAACTTATTACAAAATACAACTATTAAGGTATTGTTACAAAAGTTCTTATTTGTATATTATGATTCCATTAATAACCTTAATTACTCTACCGGTAACCTTAAAAATAAGTTATTAACTACTACGTCCGGTTGCTCTTTACGTAGTAAAAGAACAATTTATTTTAAAAAATAAATAGTAAAGGATCAGTTTACATAATTTAATACAATCTATTAAGGCTTATACAAACTCATTTATTAATAACAAATCTATTAATAGCTTACTCAAAAGTAAAGGTGTAAACAGTTTAAATAATTATTTAAACGCGGTAAACAAAAATTTTTTAAAAACAAAAAAGAATATCCTAAGCGGTGATACTGGGCGATTTATGTGAAACTCTCTAAGATTAATGACTCTTTTACGAGGTTACCATATTAAAAATAATTTGCATTGACAAGGTTTTGATTTTTTTGATTGAAACGATTTTTACAATGATTCACTAAGTTTATATAATAATGATCAGTCTGCCTTAGAAAGGGATTTATTATTTTTAATAAATAGCCCAATAGGTTTAAAAAACGCGCTATATAACAAATACTTAAATAACAAAACAAACCACGCGTTTGTAAGGCAATTTACCTTTTCTTATCAATTAAAAAATTTTTTAGAAAATAAAGACGTAAAGTGGTATAGGCAGTTTTTTATACATGTTAATACCGCTATGTTCGGAACATTAGAGTACATAACTGTACGTAAAATTTTAATAAAAAAAAACTTTGTATTGCATAGAAATACTATTATAACTGATAACGACGTTGCGTTTGGGGATAATTTTAATTTTTTTGCTGCACCAAAAGTAGGGTTAAATACTAGTTTTTATTACTTAACTGTATTTTATCGGGCGTTGAAAAATCTAATTTTACCGCTTATCGTTAGCGTGTTGTTGGGTGTTCTTTTATTAAATTATTTTTCTGTAAATTTTTTAAAGAATTTAGCGGCTTGATTAGTGGTAGGGCTTATTTTTTTTTGATTGATGAGCGGATTTAATTTCTTTATTAAAAGATACCGATTTGGTAAATATACTTCAGCGATCCAAAGATTCTGAAAAAGAACAAATGCATACTTTTGATTAATCGAAGGTTTTTTATTTTTATTATTCTTTTATTATTATTTAAATAGTTCTCAAGAAGTTTATTATTTTTTTGATGAAGCAAATCTTAATCAACCACAATTACTATCCCTTACTTCTTTTTATTTTTCAAATATTTTACTACTACTACTAATTTTTTATAGTATTTTTATTATTTTAAACTTAAGTAGTTACAATTTTAAGCAATTATTAACACACTTAACTGTTGTCACTCTAGGAATTATATTTATTTTTTTACTTGAGTGTTATCAGTTTTACTATATCATTACTATGTTCTATGAGTCTGTTTGATCATATAGCGGGGAGAATGCGGTTTGGGGCCTAACTATTGACTCTCCAAAAATAAGAGCAAAACAACAATATTTTATACTAGCACTTATAGCTAAATATTGACATTTTTTATTTATTTTTTTTTCCTGATTATTTGTTGTTTTTAAAAGTTATGAGCAACGAAGAATTCACTATACGTTATTTGGTGTAAATTTACAAAATTTAATGTTATTACTTCTTTTAAATAGCCTTTTTGCAGCTAATTGATTAAAATGAGTTATTAGAAGATTTTATGATATATCATACTATTGATTTTTTGCCGATATAAATAATTGAACAACATCTGTTACTGCGGAAGAATTATTAACATTTTTCCAATTTGTAAATGTAGCTATGTAATTATAAATGTTTAGTTTACAAGTCTCAAAACTTGCGGAATATTATACAATTTTACGACAACTTTTAAAGAAATATATATATACTATTAATCATAAAAGATTAGGGTTAAATTATTTTTATTTTTCATTAGTTACTGGTATGTCTGGTGCTTTATTAGCAACTGCTATACGTTTAGAAATGGCTTACCCTGGAAGCCCTTTTTTGGGGGGGGATTCTTTAAGATACTTACAAGTTATCACAGCACACGCATTAATTATGATTTTTTTTGTAGTAGTCCCTATTATTTTTGGTGGTTTTGCAAACTTTTTATTACCTTATCATGTCGGGAGTAAGGATGTAGCTTTTCCACGTTTAAATAGCTTAGGTTTCTGAATACAGCCTTGTGGATATTTATTAATCGCAAAGATTGGTTTTTTACGAACAATGTGCTGAACTAATTATGATAAAGTAAATAATTATTTTAAAGCAAGACAAGCAGATCATTTTTCAAAGCCTTGACTTTTTAGCGAATTAACTGGTAACCCTTATAACCAAATTAATACATATTGATTAAAGAACCCTGAAAACTTTGAAATTAGAAATCCAAAAATTAGCGTCTTAGATGCTGTTAAGAAATTTTTCACAAATACTTATACTAGCGGTAGTTTAACAAAGAATAGTGAAGTTTCCTGAAAATTATATTTTTGAAAAACTATTAACTTAATACCAGATGCTTTTTATTTTTTAGTAACTAACGCTAAAAAAGCAAAAAGACAAAAAAGATTTATTGTAAAGTGCTCTAGTGCAACCCAAACTGTCGCTGGGTGAACATTTATTACACCATTTTCCTCAAAAATTAAATATACTGGTGTTGGTATCCAGGATATGTTAATACTTGGTGTATACTACGCTGGTATAAGTACAACTATTTCTATCGTAAATTTGTTAGCTACAAGACGAACTTTATCAATTCCTGGGTTAAGAAATCGTCGAATATTGTTACCGTTCATTACAATTACTGTTTTACTAATGTTAAGAGCTTTGGTAGTTATAACTCCAGTATTGGGTTCTGCTATGCTTATGTTAGCTCTAGATAGACATTGAAAAACGTCTTTTTTTGATTTTGCATACGGTGGAGACCCAATCTTCTTCCATCACTTATTTTGATTTTTTGGTCATCCAGAAGTTTATGTTTTAGTTATACCTGCTTTTGGTATTATAAACTCTGTTTTACCTGCAGTTAATTCACGAAGAATTGCTTCAAAGCACCATTTAATTTGAGCCATCTACATCATGAACTATATGGGTTTTTTAGTTTGAGGACATCACATGTATTTGATTGGTCTTGATCACAGAAGTAGAGCTTTATACAGTACTATTACTATTATGATTTCTATGCCAGCAACTATTAAGGTAGTAAACTGAACGTTCACTTTGGTAAATGGTAGTTTTAAAAATGATTTAGTTTTTTTGGCTTCAGGCTCTTTTATTCTTTTATTTTTAGTTGCTGGATTTACTGGAATGTGATTATCACACGTAAGTCTAAATATTTCAATGCACGATACTTTATACGTTGTAGCCCATTTCCACCTTATGTTATCTGGTGCTGTAGTTATGGCTATTTTTACAGGTTTTTATTATTACTTTAATACATTTTTTCAAGTTAAGTATTCAAGAACTTTTGGTTATGTCCACATAATACTCTACAGCGCTGGTCAGTGATTAACCTTCATCCCATTGTTTTGAGTTAGTTTTTCTGGGCTTCCAAGAAGATTACACGATTTCCCTGCGATTTATATGGGTTGACAAAGTATGGCAACCGCTGGCCATTTTGTTACCATGTTAGGAGTTTTTGCATTTTATTTTATGTTATTAGACTCAAAATTAGAAAAAAAAACTACAGTGTATTTACATACTTTAGTAGCAAGATTCAATAAACGTTGTAATTACTTTTTAGGTAAATTTATTTCAACTAAATTAGTAAACAAAGCTTATAGTTTTGTACCTAATGCTATGAGTCAACGATTAGCTCACGGCCTTATCTAAATTATAAATGGTTGGTGTTTTAGAAAAATTTGTAAGCTCTTATCCAAGCTGAGCCCTAGTCTCAATTACTAGTTTACTAAAAATGATTGTATTATTTTTAATCTTTACTATTGTTATTGCAACTGTTACCTTAATTGAAAGAAAAGTTTTATCTTTAGTGCAGAGACGTGTAGGCCCAAATTATATCGGTTATCGTGGGCGTTTACAGTTTATAGCAGACGCGTTAAAGATGTTATTAAAGCATATAGCTATAGTAAATAAAACCAACAGATTGTTATTTATATGTATACCTGCTCTTATTTTAATAGTTAGTTATTTGTTTTGAGCAAATATAGTTTGAATGCCTAATTTAGCTATTTGTGAAATTGAATATAATGTTATATTTTTATGTCTTATCTCATCAGCATTTTCTTATTTATTAATTTTAGTCGGGTACACATCTAATAATAAATATGCAATGATGTCATCAACACGAGTATTGGTGATTGGTATAAATCTTGAGCTTTTATTAACTTTTTTAATGCTAACCTTAGCGATTTTATCTGAAGCTTTATCTTTTGAACAAATTGCTAGTTGACAAGCAAATGGTAAGTGAAATTTTATGCTATTTTTACCAATCATGCCTATAGTAATTATTACTTTTTTATTAGAAACATCCAGAATACCATTTGATTTAACAGAAGCAGAATCAGAGTTGATTGCTGGTTATACAACAGAGTTTGGAGGTTTTTATTTTGCACTATTTTATTTAGGGGAGTACTTCCACCTTTTTACATTCTGTGCAGTATACGCTACTTGTTTTTTTGGGGCTTGATATTAAAGTTTATGAATAATTGGGACAAATAAGCTTACCTAGATTAGAAAAAATAAATAAAAGTATGTCGTGAGAAGGTGGGTTGCTTTATCATAAAGAAAGATGGGCGGGTCCTAAGTTATATATACTATACAAACTTATAACTCGCTATTTTTTTTTTAAACGCGCGCGAAATACCTGAGTAATTTGAAAATTTAAAAATAGTAATATAACCTCGAATTTCATTAATAGTAAAAAAAAAAAAAAAATATTAGATATTCCTCAACATAAAACATATTTAGTGGTGGGTAGGTATATTTATCAACAAAGGGATCGCTATAACACCTTAGTACTTTATTCTTCTAGAGAAACGAGAAGACAGGGGGTTATAAAGACTTACCGTAGACTTAAAAAATTAAAGTCTAAAACAAATGTTACAAACAAACGCAATATTTAATATCTTTAATCAAAATCAACTCTTAGCCCAACACAAAAATTCGCATAATTATATTTGGAAAGTAAGCAATAAGTCATTGGACTTGTGGTTTGCGTCACCGCGCTCAAATAAACACGATTTACTAAATAATCACACAAGCGGCTATAATTTAACTAATAAGCTAAAAAAAAAGGTTTCTGTAAATTTTTTTAGAAATAGTTTTCTTACCCAGTGAGCCCGTATAGCATTTCGAGGTAAAAGTTTTCGTATAAGAAATTTTTGTGCAAAAAATAAATTTACCTTTAATTTCGGGTATTCACATTGAACGAGATTAAAGTTAATGCGAAATTGGGGGTTTTTTAAACGTAGAAGACAAAGTTATGTTATATATACATGAAACTATAAAGATTTTAAAAATTTTAGTAGATTTTTCCCATATATAAGGTTTTATAACTGTTATACGATGCGCGGTCTTCGGTTAAAAAGACAACCTATTATCCGCAGATTTGGTAAGATTTCACAACACATTTCTATATTACATTAATTAGATGATACGAAGAATGAAACACTTAAATAAAAGTATAATTAGATACACTTTGTGAAAAAAAAAAAAAAACTTTAGAAGATTAAAAAAAAGTTTTTCTCAAAATTTTTTTTTAACTTATAAACCTAGAATATCATTTTTTATTTATCAGAAGTACTGAAATAGACACCATAGATTTTATTATTCTCAAAATAAATTACAATGCTTTTTGCACTATAGTTTTTCTGTTCCTAGTCAAAATACGAGGGTGTCACGTTTTTTTTTAACAAAAGGCCTGGAAAGACTAATGTTTGGTGGTTACCAGAAATAAAAAGCTGAATCGAAGTTTATTTTATAGCTGAACTCAAATAAAAAAAAAAAAATATAAAAAGTAAAAGCATCATTGTTAACTTTGGGCCACAACACCCAGCTGCGCATGGTGTGCTCCGATTAATATTACAATTAAACTCAGAAGTTATCCAGAGACTAGATACACATATCGGGTTGTTACATAGAGGTACTGAATCACTTATAACAACAAAGCATTACATAAAAAGTATTCCATATTTTGATAGACTAGACTATGTTTCGATGATGACACAGGAACATGCTTACTGTATTGGTATTGAAAATCTTTTAGGTGTGACGGATATTCCTACACCTACAAAGTTAATACGTGTTTTATTTGATGAATTAACGAGAATATTGAATCATATGTTAGCAGTAGCTTGCCACGGTTTGGACATTGGTAATATGTCTGCTATATTTTGAGCTTTTGAAGAAAGAGAAAAAGTTATGGAATTTTATGAGCGAGTAAGCGGAGCTCGAATGCACGCGGCATTTCATAAACCATTACCTTACTTTAATTTTTTTTTAGATAAACAATTATTAACTGATATTTTATTTTTTGTTAAAGGTTGTTTTATAACTTTAAATGAAATGCACAATGTTTTAACTTATAATAAGGTATGAAAGCAGAGATTAGTTAACATCGGTGTTTTAAGTTATGAAGACTGTAGAAACTATAGTTTAACTGGTGTTATGTCAAGAAGTGTCGGGATCAAAAGAGATTTACGCCTTGCAAAGGAAAATGCATACTCTGGGTATAATAAAATAGCGTTAAAATCGTTTTGTGGGCACAACGGAGATTCTTATGATCGGTTTTTAATTAGGATGTTAGAGATGGGGGAAAGTTTAAGCATAATTACTAATGTAAGTACACAACTTTTAAATAAATATTTCTTGGGAAATAAGTTTCAATATACACCTCTTATTTTAAATAAAATGTTTTATAAAACTGAAAAAAATCCATATACATCTATGGAAGATTTAATTGAGCATTTTATATTTTGACATACCGGGTTTATAGTAAATAAAGGAACAACTGTTTCTTATATTGAATCTCCTAAAGGAGAGTTTGGTGTTATTCTTAGTGCTGATTCAACGGCTAAACCAATTAGATGTAAAATAAGGTCGCCTAGTTATTTTAACTTACAAGCTTTACCTAAGCTTGCTAAGGGACATTATTTAGGTGATTTAGCTGCTCTTATAGGTACGATAGATATAGTATTTGGTGAAGTAGATCGTTAATTATATGAAACAAAATAAACAACTAATTACCCAACTAAATTCAGCAGTAGTATTTTACTATTTATTCAAAGTTATAAATACCTACAAGCTACCGTTGCACCTATTTTATAACTTATACACCAGTATTTTATTATTTAAAAAACGGGCCTACTTGTTAAATTATAAAGGTATAAACTGAACATATTCTCGGAAAGTATTAAATTTGTTAAATTTTACCCCCCATAAAACAAAAGCATACCCCTTCCTAATTTTAGCTGCAAAATTTACTTCTTCACGTAAGCACTTTAGAAGGTTTAGGTTAGCAAGCATAAGGAAAATCTCTAAACGACTACGTAAAAGGTGAAAAGCAACTCGTGTAAATTTTATTAAACGAGGATACGTACATAAACCCAATATATACAAGTTTGTTAATGCGTTTGGGTTAAAGCAAAGAATATTTATGAATAAAAAAACAATTGTAGGGACTATATGAGCATTCCTGTATACAAAGGTTAAAAATAATTTCCTAAAAAAACAGTTACGTAAACAGCAACCTTATCACGCTAGGCGTAAAATAAATAAAAAAAAAAGAATACTATTAAATGTCTATAGGCCGCTAGTTTGGAAATTAAGAAAAGCTCGGTATGCGCACTGGTCATTGCGCACCCTGGGTAAATTAAACGAGTATAGATACGATAAATTACTTGGTGTTGAGTTAACTTTTGTAGCTAAAACACCTTCATATCAATTTTTATCTCACATATTATTAAATACTATGTATTGTGTTTTATCTTGACGGCAGATGTTACTTTTAAGTCATTACAATTTAATAGTGTACAACGGTGAATATGCTAAATTACCAAACTTTATTCAAAAGGGTGATATTATTGAACTTCCATTTGGAAAAAAGCTAAAAAAACTTAGAAAAAAACTTAAGTTAACATTTAATATGATTGTTTCTAAATCTAAAAAATTATCTTATCGTTCATTTTTATCGAGAAAAAAAAAATATAGATTTATGCGTAGACACACTGAAGTACCGAAAATTTTTAAAAAATTACCTTTGGGTTTAAAACGTTTAGGCAGTTGTGTAGCTTACGAGCCTTCCTTAAACATATTAGCTATAATCTACAACATACCTTTTAATAGGTTTGATGTGAATTTAGCAGTCGGTAAAACAAGTGTGCTTAGTTTACAAAATTGACGGTATAGATTTGATTAATATGATATTAGTATGTGTCACGAGTAACTTGAAAATTTTTACCTTTTTCAAATAATGATTTAAAATGTTACTACTCAACGATTGATGAAGATTATAAATTATTAATCGATCATTCGCGTAGTAGAACTCTAAACAATTTTACAACACCAAGAACATTTTACGTACACCAAGGGTGAACCTATGTAGAGGTAAATAGTGATGAGTTTTATCTAAGGAGAAAACTTGGTATGTTTGCAAAAACTAGAAGACCTTACTTCTTTAGAAGCAAAAAAAAAAGATAGAGAGACGTAATACCACTAACACAGAGACGTAATACCACTAACACAGAGACGTAATACCACTAACACAGAGACGTAAT
>CALAYS010000173.1 GCA_937895515.1 uncultured bacterium | reverse complement strand
TTCTCTCAACAAAGCATGATATATTCAATACAAACCCCATAGCTTCTACCACAACGCCGGCGATTTAGCTCAACAAATCTTATTGTCAGAAACATTTAAATATGGAGTTTAATTTGTAAGATCTACGCTAAGTGTCTGACAATAAGATCCTAAGTGTTATCTATCTTAATACTATTTTATGAATAAAGGAAAAAAAATAAAGATAGAAATTACACATAATCCAAAAGATATTTTAGTTTTAATACTTATGGGAGGTCGAGAGGAAGAAAGAAAAATATCTTTTATGAGTGGACATTTGATATTAGACGCTCTAACAAGTAAAGGTTATCAAATAAGGACCCTCGAACTATCTAGAGATATGAACGAATTAATAAATATCAAAAAATTAAACCCTGATATTATTTTTAATTCACTTTATGGCAAAAAAGGGGAAGACGGCGTGGTTCAAGGTTTTTTAGAGGCATTAGGACTAAATTGTACACATTCTGGGGTAACAGCAGCTGCAATTGCTGGAGATAAACTATATTCAAAAATGATCACCAAACCATAAAAATATGCAAAATCAAATTGATAGATATTCTTTGATTGAATCAATATCATAAGGTTCAATATTGGCTATATTGTCTAACTTTTAATTGATGCTTATTGATGAAAAGAAAAATGGAAGATCATCTTAAAAAATATTAAATCCTCTTCTTGTTGGTAAAGCTTATCCTTATTTGTAGTACATTTATCTTAATGAATAATATTTTTTGTTTTTGTATTCATCTAATATCATTATCAAATTAGTGTTTGTTACCATCATCTCAATTTTCTTTTTTGGAAATTATTTTGAACTAAATATCTTTTACCAATAAGTAAATATTTATGTTATTTATTTGGTAAACTTTGAATGATAATAGATTCCTCTTGTTGAAGCAATCCATTTCTTGTTATCACTTCTTTTAAAGCATTGTCTTATCGTTACATGATCCTTTATTTACCATCTTTTAAACTATATTTCGAATACACGCTTTTGATCGTATTTTTTCAAAATATCTTATAGTTATTGTTTATCTTTTAATAGTTGGGCTGCTTTTCGTTCAGCACTTTTCTTTTATCGTTATATCTTTTCTTTTTATGATTAAGATTTTGATAGTTTTTACTTTAACTAATTTATTTATTTTTATTTCTGCTATTTCAATATTTTTATTTGATTTTACTTTGATTATAGCATGTCTTTCGTCTTTTTCAGTTGTAATTCATGTTATTGCTTTAGTTTATCATATTATTAATTGTTTTTCGATAATAATCTTGAATATTTTGAGTTTTACTATGTCTCTTTTTACTTGAGACTCATTATTTTCTTTTCTAACTCTTATTTGCGTTTTTTTAATTCACTCTTTTATTATTAGTTTAATTATTTGTCAGACATGAGCGAATTCAGTTATTGCTAATATTTTTGTCTCAGTTAGTAAATTTATCTTTATTTAATCGCTTGATATTTTTTAAATTAAACCTATTTCTGTTGAAGAATGTCTCTGAATGTACCATCTTTTTCTAACATCTGTTATTGAATTTTTAGAATTCTTTGTTGAAAATCTATTGTGTTATTCTTCAAAGTTCCTTTCAATATCTAATCTTGTTATTTCTTTATGGATTATAAAGTATTGAGGTGAAATTGCTTCAACTACTTAAGCTTTCCTTCATACATTAATTTATCTTACTTTCTTTATTATACTAATTTTTAAATTCGTTTGACGTTGGTTTCGTGTTATTTTCTAAACTGCATCTATTTATTTTATAATTATTTAAAAGTTTACATCTTCATTTTTTCATGCTCTGCTTGAGCTAAAGCAATAATTTATCTTTATCGACTTTCATATGAAATAACTTGTTATCGAAGGCGAATGTTTTATTTTGATAGTTCAATGATAATCATCTATTATTTTGATAATTAGGTTTTTTGTAGTTATATCTTCTAATTTTGGCTTCTAATAAACTATAATTGCTTCTATTGTTATTGTTTTTATTTGTTTATTATTTCATCTTTCTTAAGCAGTTTTTATTTCATCTATCTCTATTATTACTCTAGTTTATCTTTTATTTCAATATTTTGAATTTGCAACTTTTTATATTATGTTTAATAAATAGTTTTCGTTGTCACTAATTCATTATTTAATGTATCAATCTCCTTTTAAGCACCCTAAATCAAAGTCACTAGACCTTATTGTTGGAGTTAAAACATTTTAGTTTGTTGTTATTGCAAATTGGAGAATTTTTACACTCTTGCTAATTTAACTTTTTGTGATTTTCTGGCCCAGTTCTCATAGTTTTTGAAAATATCTCTCCGCTTTCTTTCGATAACTTAAAGTCTGTTGTTCACTTATCTTTATTGAAAAAGAGGATCACTTTTCATCTTTTTATACAACTAATCTTATTTTTGTAGTCCCAACTTCGTTTTCAAGAATTTTGTGAACCATAACTTTGGTCTTTATTTTAGCATTTACTATTATCGTTACATTTTGTTCTGTAATTACTAAAACTGAGGAACTGCTTACTAAACAGCTTTATATCGAGAATATAATACTTTAGCTCGTGACTTTAGTTATTATAGTTTATATAGTCTTCTTTTTTTTGTATTCACCATGCTTCTGAATCCTTTAAGGCCAGACACATCCATGAAATGACTCATTAATTATATTAAATCATTTACTATAAACAAATAGTTTTTTCTTGAGAAAACATAGTCTGTATCCATAAACTTCTCTTATTTTGTTTATGTTTGCTATAGTTGTTTCTATTTTAATTATGCCTCTTCAATAGAATTAACTTGAAGTTTTTATTACTATTGTTTTTATTTTTATGCTAAATCAGGTTTTTATTTCAATTATTTCTGAATTTTCCTGTATATATCGAGAGGAATATTGCTATTCTATTTAGCTTACTCTATCTTTTTTTAAAGTTATGCTATTTTAATAACAGTTTACTCTTATTGTTGTGTTTATTATGCTTTTTATTTTAATTATTATTATTCTTATTTTTGGGTTTTTTAATCCACATCAACAATTTATGTTTATTCATTAATAACCTATTATTAATCTTATTATGGAGGGACAAAGAAATCTGGCAAATTGGGTGCTAATCCTCTTCTTTTTGCTATATTTGTGGCTCGGTTAATCTTCCTTCGTTCAACGGCTGACTATTCTCGTTTTTATAATATGTTGCTCATTATTATGTAATTTTATATGTTCAAATTTTTATAAAATTTTCATGGACAACAGTCCCGAATAAATCCCTTAATCAAAAAATAAGGGGTAAAAAGTAACCAATCCGATGAAACCAAGTCTTCATTAAACATACCAATAACTCCGAAATGTTTAGAACCCTTACCCACGAGGAAATAGAAAGTAAGTCATCAGTAAAATGACAACAATACCCCCGATGGATGTCGAAGCCTTTAATAAGTGCCAAAGTTGGAAATAAGTGTGGGAGTTCCATAAAAAATACACACCGTGGTTAGACGATACCCTAATTAACGATTTCATCAAACTGTATAAAATATAAGCACAAACAATGTAGAGGAAAGGGAGTCTCCCAAAATAAAAGTTATGGCAATTAAATGATCTGTGAATTTAACAATCAAAATACAACTCTTGATACTTTCAATGCAACTTAGAGTGGTTGCGCACTTGGTAGATCTCTGTATGAAGTTTCTCCTAATAGTTTCATTCTGAATGTCAATGTATTTATCCCAGAGATATCCCAAATAACATTTGACTCATTTTTATATAGCACATTGTATCCTATTATTCCTCCTTGGTTGACGACAGTTGATATTTGTGAAGGTACACTACTTGAAACTATATTAGTTGGTGTCCCATTTTTATCCATAAATCCACTTATCTACGCGGCACATAATGAAATACCAGATGGGAAATCGGTTCCTCCGTAGTTCAATAGGAATGTTGAAAATGTTTCTATATCGAGGAATCTCTTTTTTTCATTCGGAATTGTTGATATTTGTAGAATCAAAGCTATAGTCGGATCTGATAAGTCAACAGGATTTTGTAATGTACATTGATAATATTATTAGATTAAATTCGTGTTTTGCAAGGGTTCTGAAGAAGCCGTTTGTGCTCCGGCTTTTTATTTGAACGGCAATCCAACATGGTTTTGTGATTTCTTGTCTTCACTCATTTGTTGAGTTGTTGGTTTGAAAAACATTAATATCATTATAATAATTTGATGATCCCATCCATTAATAAGAGTGAATAGCTGACTGAGCATTTATCTCTAAATCCAGCAAACAAAGCACTTAAACCTCACAAAAATAAGAAGGTTTGGTCTGATGATTTCGAGCTTTTAGGAGTTCATACTCCTTAAATTATCTAAAATCCAAAGAGTCATAAAATATTTAAATTAAGATTTTCTTACAAGGACAAGACAAATAAAAAACATTCACATGTGATTTATTTTGGCGATAAAACAGACTTCATATTTACAGGTGATCGATAAGCTAGAGTCAAAAAAATTTTAAAAATGAAAAATATTGATAACCCCTTTCACAGTGATTATTGGAGTGCACATTTAGCAAATAAATATGAAACACTTAAAGAAGGTCTTCAAAAGTTTACTTAATACTTTATCGAGAACAACAATAAAAATCTTCAAAGAAAGCAACAATAAATGATCAATAAAACTATAATAAAGTGATTTTTTATAATTCAATAAATGTTGCCTAAATTTGTATTTCATGATATTTTGAAAGAAGAATAATCGGAAGTGACTAACAAATAGAATGCGGTAATATTGAAATTAAGAACACCTTCTTTGCACCTTGAAGGGATTCAATTAACTCAAGGGACTTAAAATATATTATTGTCGTCATTTTCAATGTTAGTGTTAGGGAAACCAGGCTCAGGCAAGAGTCATTTTATTAGTTAAATAATTGACCAGCCAAACTTCTTTAAAAATAAGTTCGATAGAATTTTGTATGTAGGTCCTACTCGTTATTAACACTGCATTCACGATGACTATAACACAACAACTGTTTTGGATATGAAGTTTATTGATAAAAGAATTCAATAATGTCAAGGATGGGCAAAAAACATGTTAATTATCATGGATGATGTCATCACACAGATTCCTTCGACTCAAAAAAACAGAGTTCAATAATTATTTTTCAATCGCCGTCATTAAATAAAAAATGGAACGATATCGATAATTGTAACAAGTCAAAAATTAACTTCTGTTCCAACTTGGATCAGATCAACTATAAACTGTCTTGTTGCATTTGCCATCCCTAAGATTTAAATAAAAAATTTATTTAATTAAATTCCTCTGATAAGCAATGTTGCTTAAGTGAGGTCTTCATTTGAAAATTTAGGGAAACATCAATTTGTGTATTTTAATCTTGAGTTAGGAAAAGCTTTTGATTTTTAATTCAATTAAATTTGATTTTATAATATTTCACCATGATCTAGACATTTGATAAAACAGGAACTATGATAAGTGCTTTGAATTTAATTATTGGAACATGTCTTCTTCTTCTATCATGTTTTGCATATTACTCAACGAAGCAAAAAAAATAATGATGATCTATACACATTCATTTTATTATAATATTTATGAC
This sequence comes from uncultured bacterium, assembly GCA_937895515.1. Lineage (GTDB taxonomy): Bacteria > Patescibacteriota > Minisyncoccia > Phycocordibacterales > UBA9973 > 2-01-FULL-33-17. Next base: position 7,725 of record CALAYS010000173.1, on the reverse strand, counting down.
ACAGCCACAGCTTCCACCCTAAATTGTATATCAAGGATTTCGTCCGAAAGGATATTATACACAATTTAAGTAATGGCCTATCACTCCCATGTCTTCTAATCAATATTGGACACCTGACTAAATTGTCAGATTTCTCATCACCATCAAAAATGGTGTGATGGATCCATATAGATCTCATATATAACTTGTTGTTAGTACGCCTCTTGAGGGATGTCCAGTAGGAAGTTTGCAGGTTGATAGTTCAGCTCAAAGCTTTATTGCTCAGACAGTCATTAGCTCTAATAATGTTTAAATTTAGAGAATCACATAGTATGACACACTTGCGTGTTATCTCACAGACATAGGTTTCTCAGAATATGTATGTTAAAGTAGATAAATTGAAGGATTGGGTTATTCTAATATTCCTTCGCATTCACCATATTCAACCCATTATCCCTCTTCTTCGCAAAATATGTTCACAAATGGCACACCTAACGTGAGTTTTATGTAGAATATACAAAATGCTATTATGCCAACAAGAGCACCATTAGTTGGCCCAAGAGCTCCATGTGTAGATCCAGAAACTTTATTACCTCCTTATTCAATGGCTTCTGGTGCAAACAATGGGTACTGTTCAGCTACTCCTTCACTTACTAATGTGTTATGGCAACCATTTGGAAATATGCAAACAATAATTGACACTGTTGGTCGATTTAATAATGTTAGATGTTAATACATGACTGCTATCGTTGACAATGATTACCCTGATATTAATAACAGTTTTTTGATGGGAAGCAACCCTCAAATTCAGAATCAAAACTACATATATTCACAAATGACATCAAATGCGAACAATAGTGGGTATAACCCTAAAAATCCTTATACCATATCAACTCCACAATCGTTGACAACCAATCAAGTTGATTTAAATACAGGAAATATTATACCGCAAGTAACTATTCCTTCAACTTGCGGTCTATGGGGATATTAGAAACCTATTGCAGCTTAATTTTGTCGAGGGACTAAATAAACTTTTCTTTCTCCTACTGTTCCACAGTGCCAGATGCAAAATGGTCAAATACTCGCTCAAAAAATTCCGATTTCGACTCAATTGTTTCGAATTCCCCTTCTTTCGACTGTGGCCGGTATATTGATTCCGCCTGATCAATTTCTTTTAATTCCTTTACAATCAATGTATAATCTTTTATTGTAAATTACTTTATCTAGATTTGCAATGTTCACATCTGGTTATTGTGATGTTCACTAGTTTGATATTAGAGGTATGAGCTTTATGCAACAAAGAAAATGGGTAATATCATAGATATATTGGAACATTCATCTTTACACATTTGCAGATTAATCAGTCAATAAACTCATATAAGCCTCTTTGGTAAAAACCATCCCTATTTCATCAACTAGTTACACATTAGCTTCTCAATATCAATTGCCCAATGGTCAAGTTGTTCGAAATAGTTGGCCTATAGGAACTCAAGCATAGAGTTTATGTTAACTCATAATTTTGTTTTTGTCAAATTAATATCAGCAGTTTTCATTTTGTAGAAAACAATTTAGATTATCTAATTGTATTTCTTCTATGCAAATAAAATTTAATACTTAATTCTTTCCTTCCCAGCCTTTAGTAGGAAATGCAGGAAATCCTCAAACATTAGACACTACTGGTGATTGTTGGCCTTTTTATGAACAAATATTGCTTTCTTCCAATTTTTTGTTTAATACAAATATTCCTTGTCCAAAGATAAACATGAAAAATTTTGCCGTCAATGGTCGATGTTATAATCCCAAAAATACATCGACGTATTGGGACACAGCTATGTCAGGAAATCCGTCATATGTGTTCACCTCTTCGTCAATAAATGCTGATACCGCACTTGGTATGTCCAGTTTCCATTAAAATAGATATGTTGGGAAAGCAGCATTTATATATTGTTGGGAACCATATGGACACTCGAAACAGTATATGACAGGAATTAACACTCAAGGAGTTCAAAATTTCTCTGTTATTTTTAATACTAACAATGCGCAACCATTCCCAAGTGATCAAACCTTATTAATGTTTACAAGGCAAAATGTTATTGTAATTTACGGAGCTGATGGAATAAAAGTTATAGGCAAATGATTTTTTGAAAACATTTTATAATTATTATAACCAAAATGTCACTCTCTTCAAAACCTGGCTATAAGGAGTTCATGGAAAACAAAGCCAAAATTCTTGCTTATCAAGATATTGACAAGGGTTCTCAAGCTGCGGTGTCTAAATTCCTCAAATAAAATTTAGGTGATTAGTATGGTATTGGTAGTGGGGCATCAAAGAATCAAAAGTACAACACTGCCTTGAGATAGTTTTATACGAAGCTGGAACAATAAGAAGCCAAACAAAAGGCTCCCCCTCCTCCCCCTCCTCCTCCTGTATTACCTCCGGCGCCAAAGAATGATGATAAAGGCCCTAGTGTTTAAAAACAACTTAAAGATAATTCCACGAAATCCCAATCAGGTCGAGCGTCATCACAGTCATTAATATCTGTTGTGCATTCTTATTTCAGTCAAAAATCTGGTCAATCTAATCAAAGTGTTTAAGGGTCATTGCCAACAATCCCATAATTTAATTAAAAAGTAAAAAATGATTATGGTATGCCACTTCCATTTGTTGGCAAAATCAAAATTGATCCCAATAATGATGTTATGCAATTTTCCAGACTTGTTGATATGATAGGCCCTGAAAAAATGGGATTTGATACAAAACAAGAAATTCAAAAATTTATTCCTGGTTCATTAAATGTTAGTTCCGGTTTAAAAAAACTCCAATTAAATGAGTACTTGAACAAGTTCATTGATTAAAAATATAATAAAGACTCAACTCTTATGACGTAATTAAAATAAAAAGGACTTGCTTAGTGGTTGGAATAAGACCAAATGTGGGGTCTCACTGATCCTTATTTAATGAAATAAAGCAGTAAAACGCCATTCAATAATATTGGTAGCAATGTAAGTAGGTCATATGTTTTAATGGAAACTAAATTGTCTTAATAACAAATGAGTAATTATATCCCTAAATTCGTTCAAAATATTGTTAAAGCTAATAAAATATTTAGTTCTGCTGGTATAGGCCCTATATCATAAAATAGTTTACCATTTTACGCAGGAAGATATATTGATGGCTACACTGGAAGAGTAAGAATCCTTCCTCAAGCCTCAAATAAATATGTTAATCCATTTTCTTATAAATCTAAATTAGCTTATTTGTAAGCAAAAGTTGTTAATAAATGGAATCAATTTGTATAAGCACAATCGCAGTATATGAAATTCAGTAAAGAAGCGAACAGCAATTGGGATAAAAAACAATAAGCTTTAGCAAAGAAAGCTTTAACTGAACCTAAACAAAAGTTTAAGCAAGCTCTTAAATTTTATTAACAACAGTATAAATTATTTATTTCAATGTTGCCTGTGTCAAAATCAACAGGAATCGTTTTAGGGAACATGACAGCTGAAGAATTAAAATCTTATTCTGAATAACTTGTCTTTGATGATTCTCCTTAGGAGAGAGTGAATGCTATTATATAGATTTGCAAAACTGTTGGTACTAGAGTCACTTCAGCCATGCCTTCGTCCACCCCAGCATAAATAAGTAACAAAATGACAGTAGCTAATGCTTTTAGCTCATATATTGATAAAATATATATCAAAAATGTACATGTTTTGGATAAAGTATTTCGAAGTTTTATCCCACCATCAGTATCATTTGAAGACATCATGAAAATCGACTAATAGCGTGAAAAAATGAAAAGTAAACTAAATTCATATGCAACTGTGAGTTTCACTCAAAAAGAGGCCTAACAATTAGTTAACAGACAAGGACTTAGTACCTCAATGGATGATTTCTATAATAATATCTCACATCTAGACCCGACTCAAAAATTCTCAAATTGGAAGAGTGGTATTATTCAACCTGCTCAAAAAACAAAAATAATAAAGAAAGCGCTTAAAGAAAGTTTTTAAAATTTACAACGTCAAGCAATAAAACTATGATTATAGACTTTTATAAAATCATCTTCTTTTTACTTTTTTTTGTTTTATTATTGGTTTAGATTTTCTGCGGGGTGGAGGTCGTGGTGGTGGGATTTCTTACTCATCTTACCATTGTTCTTACTACTGGGGTTCTTGTTAAGGTTTCCATTGATATTATTATTATTATTCGGCATTTTATTCGGCATTTTTATTGTCATTGTAATTATTATTCATCATTTTAACAAAGTTTCTTTTAATATTTCTTCCAATTTGAGAACCTCTATCACTGGTGATTGCTTTGTGAACTTGTTGACCTAATGGTGAGCTAAATAGCTTTTTTGAGGCAAATGTTAACAATTTTGGTACTGCCCATGATGCCAAACTGCCTAATGCAGCAATCATTATTATTATAAAAATTGAAACCCTATTCTAATATTTAAAAAAAAAATTGAATAAAATACAAATTAAATGTTATAAACGATCATTCACAGGAATCTAGTGTCGTTGTTGATGCGATTCAATCTATCATTTTCATAACCGAAAGGCTGCGCTTGGTGATGAACATACACTTGCAACAATAACTCTTGCCCCTCTTTAATATCTTTTGTTGTTACAACCACCCCTTGAAATGCCTTTATTTTCGTAGATCCAATTATATATGATTATCTTTCCAAGTCAATCCCTAATACAATCGTGCAATTGTCCTCTACATTCCTTTGAGACCGAATGAAGCTCAATTCTAATGAATAATAAATGAATACCTCGATAATGTTGTACAGGATACAGCCCTATAGATTTGGGATCGTCAGGATCTGTGTAAAAAACAACACCAGTTTGATAGTTCTACCGCAAATGATCAAATAAATCAAGTGGAATTAGATCACCGCCATAAAATCCCATATAAGTGCCTCGGGGGATATCACAATCAGCAAATACACCATGTGCAGTTTGACGTAAATCGATACCATTGATATGTGGTGTCTTAATGTCATCAACAAAACATTGTCTATTGCCATGAAGAACTCTTGCAAAAATATGGGATTCGACAGCAGGACATATATCTTCTGTAAAAATCATTTTCTCATGTAATGGTTGAAGATATTTTACATAAGGTACAAGATAATTGTAGTGGTATTTAGTTTGCTAAATAATGGAGTATTGAGGAAATAGGCTATATGACTGCTGAACTTTAACACAACCTTAATGGAAAACCTTGTCATTGTAAACACCTGAAACATGGCCACATTAAACACACAAACCAATAGCCCTATTTTTAGTTGGCCTGAATAATGAAATACAACCTAAAGGTAATTTGCCAGCACTAGGAAGAAAATTGAATTATTGGTTCGGACATTAGTGTTTTGCCATCTTATTTACTTCGACCCATTAACCACAACCAGGATGTCTTGCATATTTGCGACGACCAACCATCTTAATGAAAATAAACTACTAACTGTTGAGGAAGTCGTAATTGCGAGTGAATGGATTCCTTTTTATCAATCCACCCTTTAATTTTAGGAGTGTTTTATGAAGGAGAGACATATCTGTGTCATATTTTACTTCAGCTACAGAAGTGTTATGGCGAACATAGAAAGGTTTCGAAGTGTTTTGAGGCTATTCGCAATCGTTTAACTCTACTTTTTTCCTTCTCTGTCGCATCTATTAAACAAATTATGCGCGACATTTTTCGATGGTTACAATTTATCTTTGAATATCATCTTCGTGAAGTTATTCATCAATTTAATCTTGATTTAATTCTTCACTTTACATGACCATCGATTATTTTTAAGGAATTGATAATACCATAACCTCGGGTTAACAACCATACTATTGTCCACTGAACTTCGATTAGTTTTAAGAAACCTATACCATAACATCAGGTTAACAAACAAATTATTAGGGGCAAAACTACTGAGGTCTTTCATTAAATTTAACACTCAAAGCATTTCCTTAATGTTATTAAATATCTCCATTGTTCTCCAAATTTTCATAACCTTGATACTGTTGCTGACCTGGGGGACATATTTTGAAAATATTTTAACAATACCACTAAGGAAGATTAGAAGACCCTATTGTTTTTTTTGTAACAGAATCGTATACACACCATTATTGTAACATTTGAGGGATTCTGTTAGTTTTTTTCAACATAACTTAGAGTTATCTCTTGGAATTGCTGAGAGAATTGACAATCTGTTTATATGTTTTGTTGAAATTTGGGTTAATGTATGTGACAACCATTGAATCCTAATTAACCATCATCAACATATCATTGTTACCACTAAAAATCAAAGTAAACTCTGTAAAATATGGGTGGCATAAATATTATTTGACTTAGGCTATCCCTTCATAATCAGGATATACAGGACCTGATCTTGTCCAGTCAGAATATTATTTAGCAAGATAAGTAATTGACAGTTGCCTGAAATTTTGTGGGTTTTTGAGTTTAGAGTTTTTGGAGATATGGTACTTGATAAACGTGGCATACTACGCAAGTGTTTATCGTTTCATAATAAAATGTCGGCGATCAAATCCGCCTGCAGGAGGTGTTTCATCAAAACATCTGGTCATATACCATTTACTCAAACTTTATTTGGAGTCAATGGCAGGGACAGGAAGACACCAAAGCTTATTTTTCTCAAAATATTTGTAGTAAATGTATGCTTCGTATGGAGAAGTTGGCATTGCCCAAAAAGAAGGATCTCGAGACTACATTGGAGGATCTCTTAAAATGAGAATGTTGGCGCAGACATATTAATGAAAACCAATAATCAATGAGCCCATTTTAATTCTCATTTATTCTTAAAGTTCAAGAATAGCTTGATTTATTTTTCTTCTTAACAAAAAGCTGTGTTAACCAGTATAATGAGAAACATTAGCATGTTTAAGCTTAAAATAGCACCATTCTGATATTTATTCAACATTTTTTGGAACCAACGTTTTCCACAAACACAATTTTAAAGCATAAAATTGAAAATTTTACATAACCAATTTAACATTGCGGCCTCTCGAAAGAGCTTCCTCTTAAAGGAGAGTTTTCCAGTTAAGAGGAGGTGGCATCCATAGTGGAATTTAATCTGAAATCATTTCGGTGATAATAAAATTTATGTCGGGGAGACATAGAAAAACCAGTGAAATGTGGGCAATTATGGTTTCTAAAAATTTCTGACTAAAATGGTCAAACATTAAATTATGACTCTCCAGTATGTTAGTCTTATTTATATAAAATTTGACACGTCCAGCGTTTGTCTTTCATAAAGGTGGTAAAGTTTTAAAAAAAAATATATAAAATGAGAAACTCAAAAAAAGAAGACTTGCCGAAATAATACCATTAATTCATGTTTTCGGTTCAATTCTTGGTAAAATACCTGTTCTCATCTTTTTAATCCTCAAAATTAATAACTCCCCGGAAATGTGATAATTTTTATCATTTGGATATATTCAAAAATTAAATCGAATAAACCCATAATCCAATTTTAAGCAATATTTTTTTTTGTTCAAGTCAATTTTCATGTGAAAATTAAAGTTACTCAAATCAATGAGATTGTTCATTATTGAGAGTTTCATTGGTTGTAGGTGCTTTAAAAGTGTTATTTATTTTTACTTCCGGGTTGAAATATTGTTGAATCCGGGTTTCAATTTTTTGGGGTTGGGGTTGGGGTTGGGGTTGGGGTTGGGGTTAGGGGTTGGGGTTGGGGTTGGGGTTGGGGTTGGGGTTGGGGGTGG
>CALAYS010000172.1 GCA_937895515.1 uncultured bacterium | reverse complement strand
TTTATTAAAAATAGGGCCCCAGTAGCGCGCAATGTTTCTTCACGGGTAATTGTACCTGATTTTTCCATAGCGGAAATTAAAATCTGATGGACTGTTTGGTCAAAATCCATGTTGGAAAAATCTTGCCGATAATACCCAATACGGACGCCGCGACTTACCACTACCCCGTCTTCTTGGCGGTTAGCGATTTTTTCCAGTAAAGTTGATTTACCAATACCATTAGGACCACGTAGTAGTAAATGCTGATTCTTTTTTAAATTTATATTTGCTGTACGTTTACTAACATGACCATTTTTCATAGTAGTAAATGAACTAATCTCAGCAATTGTACCCAAGAATTCATCTTGAGCTGGGATAGTGAAATTACGAATTGTTCTATCTTCTTGACGAACATCAACTAATTCATCTTCTAAATCTTCAGCTAATTCACGCATGCGTTTAGCAACTAGACGTAGTCGCCCACCTTTGTACGCAAACTCATTGGCTTTTTCTTTTTTAGCAATGATGGTTTTTTGCAGTTGAGCATTTTTCATGTTTTCTTTTTCTACACGAGCGGTAATGTCTTTAAGAACATCGTTATAGTTTCCGGCGTATTGTTCAACGACTTTGGTATGAACATCTAAATACAAAACTCCATCTGTGAAAGAATTTAAAAATTCAGCATCGTGAGAAATAACCAAAACTGTTTTTTTATAAGAAATCAAAAAGTCAGTTAAATGTGAAATTCCAGCTTTGTCTAGATTATTTGTTGGCTCGTCCAGTAGCAAAATGTCTGGTTCTTGAATCAAAGCCGAAGCTAATAAAAGCCGTGCTTGTTGCCCACCGGAAAAAGTTTTAATTAATCTTTCATGAACCTTTTCGTGACCTTTAAGGTTTACAACTTCTAGTACATCATCAATCCGTGGATCAATGTCATAGACCTTTTTTTTAGGGAAACATTTTTCAAAAAATTCTCTAACGGTTAAATCCATTTCGTCTCGTGGTATGACTTGGCGAGACAGTGCAATAGTTGAACCGGTAGCAATGTTAATATCCCCATCTTCGGGTTTAAATTTACCTGTGATAAGCCCAAACAAAGTACTTTTACCGGCTCCATTTTGACCCATAATAGTTATTTTAGAACCCGAGCGCACAGAAAAACTAACCTCTTTTAAAATAGGTTTATTGTGGCCATATTCAAATGACACATCGTTAAATCGAATTACAACTGAATCCTTAGACATATATAACAATACATTACACTAAAAACCCTAAAAATCAAAATAAAATCTCCCTATCTTAAGATGCTAAATGGGTGTATAATAGATATTATTAATAAACACAAATTTTTATGGTAGTAAAAAAGAAAATAGAAAAAAAGAACAATACTGGCAAAATTGTAGCGACAGCTGTTGGAATTGCTGCACTTAGTGCTGTAGGGTATCTTTTAATGGGACCACAAGGTAAGAAAAACCGAAAAGACTTAAAAGCTTGGATGGTTAAAATGCAAGCCGAAGTAGCTGAAAAAATGGAAGACATGAAAGAAGTATCGGCCGACAAATACAATGATATTGTTGAACAAGTATCTAAAAAATACAGTAAAATAAAAAACATTGATGCTGATATGGTAGAAAAAGAAGTAGCTCGCCTAAAAAAAGAATGGAAGAATATGTCTGCTTCTATGAAAACAAGTGCTAAGAAAAAATCTACTAAACCAAGTACTAAAAAATAAATATTTAATATAAAAATACTTCTCCTTTAGGAGAAGTATTTTTATATTTATTATCTTATTGAATGAGTAATACCATTTTTAACTTGTTTTAAATCAGCCGCTGCAGCTATTTCCAAAATTGTATCTATGTCATCGGTAATTAAATACAGCTCTCTCTCGTCTACGCTTATTGTTTTGTATTCATCTACTAAAAGATTTTTTATCATTTTATCTATTGGATTCCAAAATTCTGAACCAAAAAGTATTATTGGAATTCTATTCATTTTTTTAGTTTGAATTAAAGTTACAACTTCAAAAAGTTCGTCTAATGTTCCAAACCCACCTGGGCAATAAATGGCAACTTCGGTAGAATATCGAAGAGCTACTTTACGTGTAAAGAAATAATTAAAAGGTACTACATCGGTAACATATTTATTTGTTTTTTGTTCTCTTGGTAGTGTAATTGTGGCTCCAATAGAAGACCCACCAGCGCGATATGCCCCACGATTACCGGCTTCCATTATACCCCCGCCCCCACCAGTAATAATTGCATAACCTAAATCATTAGCTAATGCATGAGCTAGTTTTTCAACTTGAATATAGTTAGGGTTATCTTCAGTAAACCGTGCTGAACCGTAAATAGTTGCAACGCGAGAGAATTTTTGCAATGTATCAATGCCTTGTTTAAGCTCGTCTGTCATTTGGCAAACTTCTATCATTTCGCCGTCTTTACCATAGCGCATTTCACAAGCATTGCGAATATCTTGTACTGTTAGTATTTTGTATTTTTCTACTTCATTTCCTTCCATATTGATATTATAGCACTTTTTATGCCTTAAAACTAGAATCCTTTGAATAGTGTTCTTGTAAAAAACTAAGCATCATTATTCTTTAAATATACAGTAATTCTACCAAATTCATCTTCTACAACAGGTAAATCTGGAAATTTATTCTTTAAAACACGAAGATACAGATTAGTTCTTTGTTTTTCGGTATTTTTATTCATATTTTTTTGAGCTAAAAAAGGTTCCATACCCTCAGTATATCCAATATGGCGTAATAATTTATCTGCAAATTCTTTACGAAAATAAAAATTCTTTACAAATTCTTCTTTTGAGGACATTAGATTATCTAAACTTATCTCCTGGGTAGCAGAATCAACCCATACAATATTTCCTTTTTCGTCAAAATCTTTTGCGCGAGTCTGCTGGCTAACTTTTTGGTTTTCTATATCTAATTTTTGTGTTTCATCTTGGTAATGAAAATTATCAAAAACTTTAGGATTAGTCTTATAAGCTTTATCAATAATCTCTGTAATTTTTTCTAAATTCTCTTTTAAAAATGAAGTATTTGCCCCATGAAATTCTATACCAGTGATATGGTCTTTTTCTATAGCATGGTTTACTAATGATTTAATAGTGTCTACTACGCTATTAAAAGACTCTAATCCTTGGTTTGTAATGGCTTGATCATATTCTTTTGTATAAAAAGATAACTTATACACAGGATTATCTTTAGTACCTTTTAAGTCAATCGTATATGTAATATCCCCTATTTTCTTATCTACAGAATATTCAATAGCGTCATCTTTCTCGATCCTAGAAAAATCAAGATTGGTATCATCTTTCTTTTCATTTAGTTTTGTTTTTAAAAAATTTTCAGAATTCATCTGGGGTTCTTTCATAAATTGATTATACCATAGGCAATAAGTTTGGATTACATGAAATTATTGTTTTTAAGCAAATTTATGGTATTCTGTCATAAGCTTACAGGATAATCTTGCCTGATCGTCTAATGGTAGGACAGCGGACTCTGAATCCGTTAATTGGGGTTCGAATCCCTGTCAGGCAGCCAACTCGTGCTAGCTCAAAGATAGAGCTAAGTATGAATAACTATACTGTAAATTGCATACCTGCTGAGAGCAGTATTCAGAACAAAAAACACTCCCCACAAGGAGTGTTTTTTGTTACCTAATTTTTTAGATAAATCACTATTATTTTGAACATATTTGTGATAAATTTAAATGTATGATGAATAAAATCATTGAAGTCAAGAACCTTTCAAAAACTTTCTCTTTTTCTGTAAAGAAACAAGGTTCTTCGTTTTTTCGAAATCTTCTCTCACCTGAAACAAAGACAGTTAACGCTGTTGATGATATTTCTTTTTCTGTAAACGAGGGCGAGCGTATTGCATTTATCGGCCCGAATGGTGCAGGTAAGTCAACCACAATAAAGATGTTGACTGGTATTCTATTCCCAACGAAAGGTAAGATATCTGTACTTGGTTTCAATCCAACTACTGATCGTAAAGCATTGGCGTACAAGATTGGTACGGTTTTTGGACAACGAAGTCAATTATTTCCAAACTTACCTATCACAGACTCATTTGAATTTTTTGGTGTTATGTATGATCTGTCGAAAAAAGAAATTGCATCACGCACAGCTGAACTCATTGAACAGTTTGATCTTGGATCCTTCAAAGATCAGCCAGTAAGAAAACTTTCACTCGGGCAACGAATGCGTGCAGAAATTGCAGTATCATTAATACACAAACCAAGAATTATATTCCTTGATGAGCCCACTATTGGTCTTGACGTAGTTGCAAAGAAATCACTTCGTGAACTTTTGATCAAGATAAACAAAGAAGAAAAGACAACTATCTTTTTGACATCACACGATGTTGGAGATATTGAATCTCTTTGTGATCGCACAATTATAATTAATCACGGCACAGTAGTCCGTGACATGCCAACAGATGAACTATCAAAGTCTTTTGTACATGAAAAGTATCTTGATATTACACTAGAATCAAAACCAAAAACCTTTCCTGAACTTCCCCAAGGAATTAAGTATATAGAAAAAGATAGTAATAAAATAACTCTTGCAGTTGATCAAAGGGTTCTTGGTGTATCTGATGCACTTCAAAAAATACTTCCGTATTTTTCTGTTTCAGACATAGATGTTTACAATGTCGATCTTGAGACAGTAATCAGAGAAATGTATGAAGCAACTTCGATTAGCAAATAGCATAGTAAAAATGATGATCAAAGACAGGATACAATATCCTGCTCGTTTGATCGTTGATACATTTGGTATCGCCACACGATGTGGTGTTTTATTGATACTCTACTACTACATTTTCAGCACTCGAGGTGGTTTGATCAATGGGCTCACTTTTCAGATCACTGCATGGAGTATGTTTCTATATTTTGCTTTTATGACATTACGATTACGCGATCTTGCAACATCAATTATGCAAGACATAAAATCTGGAACTGTTGAAGTCCTACTTTCAAAGCCAATCAACTACTTGTCGTATCGTATGTGGTGGCAGTTAGGTGCAGGACTATACCCATTCTTTGTTGCGGTAGTATTGGGGACAATCGCTCTTGTCCTTGCTGTGGGTATTCCTGCAAGCATGTCGAGCTGGTTCTTTGCAAGCACTCTTTCAATCGTTTTTATTTTGGGGATCATTTTGTCATTACTTGTATATGCGGTTGTCGGTCTTCTTGCTTTTTGGATTGAAGATATCAAGCCACTATATTGGATCGTAGATAAAGCCGTGATGATCCTTGGAGGATCATATTTACCGGTAGCATTGTTCCCAAAGGTAATGTATCAGATTGCAATCTGGAGTCCATTTGGAGCATCACAATTTGTGACACACACTGTTTATGACACTTGGAGAACTGGATACTCTGAAATGATCGGAATACAAGTATTTTGGATTGTAATACTTGGAATAATTGTTTCATATATGTTCGGTCGAGCGCATAAAAAAGTCTCTGTAAACGGAGGATAAAATTATATGAAAAAAGAAATCAATTTTGCTATCTACGCAATAAAAAAGAATATCCAAAGTAGTGCAGAACTTCGCACAAGTTTTTGGATGAATGTCTTTGGAATGATGATTAATAATATATCCTTTGTTATATTATGGGTTTTTCTAATTCAGACAGTTGGTAGTATTGGTGGTTGGAGCCAAGCCGACATATTTGGTCTACAAGGTTTTGTATCTCTAGTGTTCGGTATTGTGTACTCCATCGGTTCAGGGCTTCGAGAAATGCCTCAACTCATTTCAGGAGGTAGATTTGATCAGTTTTTGATTTCTCCTAAAAGTCTACTTACTCGTATTGCGACATCATCTTTCGGTGCTTCGGCGGTTGGTGATGTCTTCTTTGGAATTATTTGTATAGTGATATATCTTTTTATGATCTCTGCAACACTATCTCAAATAGGTATGACTTTTCTTCTAATTATAATAGCCTTGATTACATTTACTGGTGTGACTATCGCGATACAGTCAATAAATTTCTTTTTTACTGACCCAGAAGCAGTCACACGAAGTGTGTTTGAACTATTTTTCACACCATCACTATTTCACGGTGGCGCGTTTCAAGGTACAACAAGATTTGTGTTTACATTTCTTGTACCATCACTGCTTATCGGAACTCTACCTGTTGAAGCAATAACTCAAACGTCATTTCCAAAGATGTTTCTACTTTTAGTATTATCAATTTTCTGGTTTATGCTTTCTTTGTGGTTTTTCAAGAAAGCAGTACGAAAATACGAAAGTGCAAACTTTATGACTTTTGGGTCATAAAGTGAATAATACTAGTTTTTATCCATATCTATCTCGTAATAGTTATTTTCTTTTGTTCTAGATAAATCTTACTCTTAAAACAACTCAGTAACTCTCGCTTTTCATCTATTGATCCGTCTTTTAATATAAACTTAGCGTAATTACGAACATCTACCTCATTAATCTGTATTTGTTGTTTTAGGCCTAATACAGACTGTTGAAACCTCTTTATTCTCTGAACTTCTTCCTTAATCTTATCTTTCATTCCTATCTCATTAATACTGATCTGGTTGAGAAGTTTCTCAAACTGTTCTATTAGTTCAATCTCATTAATATACCCACACTTGCAATCTTTGTCCTTGGCTTTAGTACATCCGTAATAGATGTGACGATTAACTGATCCATCTTTTAGTTTCTTAAATTTTTCATCCGCACATATACCAGAGCCACACAGTCCACAAGTCATCATTCGAGTGAAAGCAAATTCTTTCGGTTCTTGGGTTCTTAACACTTGGCTTTTAATTTGTGATTGAACTTGATCAAATAATTCTTTTGTAATAATTGGCTCGTGTTTTCCTGTATAGAAGTTTCCACTTTTGCTTGGGTATTCGAACACACCATAATAAAAAGGGCTTTGTAATAAGAGGTAGATGTTTCCAAGAGTTAAACCTTTATTTCCATTTCTTGTTTTCATATTGAGTTCAAATTTAAGCCAATGAAATATCTTTCTGCCACTCCATTTTTCATAAGCTACTTTTTCAAACATCTGTTTTACTATCGGTGCTCGTTCTGGATCTATAACTACCTGACATTTCTTATCCGCATGTTTTTCGTTGAGATACCCAAAGAGAGCAGGACCTGGGCGAAGTCCCATTTCACATCTTGTTCTAAGTCCTCGTTTAACATTGATACTTTTATTATCATTCTCAAGTTTTGCTTGAGAACATAAAATCATAAGTAAGAACTTTTCATTCGGTGAATTCTTGAAGTGTTGTCCATATGTTCTAATCTCTATCAACTTATTTTCATCCATGAGATCAACAACTGACCCAAGGTCTCCTGCGTTTCTACTTAATCTGTCTGGTGCCCAAGTTAGTATTCCACTATATCTACCTCGTCTTACATCTTCTAAAACTTCTTTAAAAACAGGTCGCTGTCCTGACTCTTTAGCACTATGAGATTCTCTTCGTATGTCTACAATTTCTAAACCATCACGATCTGCGATAGTTAACATTTCTTTTACTTGAGATTCAATTGATAGAGCTTGTTTCTCGTCAGATTCAGTAGACTTACGAGCGTATAAAACATATCTAACTTTTGCTCTTAATATTTCTGTCTTTACACCTAGGTTATTAATATATTGTGTCTCCATATATATATTAATGACGCAGATTAGCTCTTTTGCTAAGCCTTTCATCGTTGGTAACTTGTTGGTAACTTCCTCTGTGATTTTAAGCTTCTGCGATAGAATGGTCGTTGAATAATAGGGTCGAAAATGTTATTATTCGTTTACAGTTGAATAAGAAAAAAGTAGCCTAAACTATTTGAGAAATCAGTGGCATGGCGAAAAGTCGATCAAGCGTAAAGAACCTATCATATAGGGTCGCTTGATCGCCATATCGGGAAACTGGTATGAGTACCGCAAGGTACTACCTATGTGGTAGGCTTTTTGCGTCTTACCCTAGGATTTATAAATTAATACGCAAAGAAAAAATACCATGAGCGATCAAGCTGGTAAAAAATTGTGTCCTAAATGTAGAATGGAAGTAGATGCGAAAGCAACTATCTGTCCACATTGTAAAAGTGATTTAAGAAATTGGTTTCGTCAGCACCCAATAGGAACATTACTACTCGTATTGATAGTAGTTCCAATATTTGTAAGTCAGATAATTGCAGAGCCAACACCTGAACTTACTCCTGCTGAACAAGCAGTTCAAGATATCAAGGAAGTAAAATTCCAAAGTGCGAGAATTCTTGCAAAGTCATATATCGACAAAGTTCCACTTACATCACCATCAACAGCGAAGTATAATCCACCGACTACAAAAGTTGATCCACAAAACCCCAATCTTTTTGAAGTATCTTCATATATAGATAGTCAAAATGGATTTGGGGCTATGGTTCGTGCGTATTGGTCAATGAAACTTGAATTCATTGGTAAAGATGATCAAGCTTCAATTGAAACTGATGCTAATTGGAAGATCAAAGAATTTATCTTTGATGGAGAAAAGATTAAGTAATTTCAAATTAGCTAGAATGGCACAGGAGGTAAATCAGATCCATCGGGTTTTTTAGTCATTTTAGGTGGCTCTTTTCCACTTTCCTCATACTCTTTTTTCCACTTCTCAAATATTTGTTGTGCTCGATATTCGTCTGGCTTACTCAAAACAGATCTCCATTTATCTAGAAACTTTGAAGCACTTTTTTCTGCTTCTTCTTGTTTCTTGCGATCTGAATCTGTAATAGCACTCTTTATATCTTCTTCGATCTCACGTTTCTTGACTCCCTCCATGGTAGATCTGAAATGATTGATTAGATCATCAGAATCAACTTTGAATACAAACGGTCTTCTAAAGTCAGGATGTCTGTGGCTCAACCAATATTTGGTATACATAGCATCTTTTCTTTTAATTCCCTCAAGTACATTACTTATTGCAACATCACTTACAAGACCATTACCAAGTGACATAGCTTCGTTGATACGAATAAGGAAACTCTTCTCTTCTTTCATCCAGCGATAAAAAGTATTTCGGGATATTCCAAATTTGTCGCAAGCAATCTGAATGACAGGTGTCTTTTCAACTTCTTCTGCTAATTTATTAAGCAGTTTCTTTGTCTTTTTCATATACCGCTTTTTGACCTGTTAGTTTTTCCCAACGACGTACAATTAGGTCACAAAATTGTGGTTCGAGTTCACAGCCGTATACTCTTCGACCAAGAGCTTCTCCTGCGATCAGAGTACTACCAGAACCTAGAAAGCTATCTAAAATGATGTCATTGGGCTTTGTACAGCGTTTAATAGCTTTCTCATGTAAGGTGCTCGGTTTACTAGTCGCGTGTTCGTAATCTTTTGCAGAAAGGCGTTTGGCTGTCCATATCTCTATAAAATTATCTACTTGAGACATGAGTTCATTACCAGTACCGAACTCTTTATTCATAACCTCATTGAGGGTAGTAATCGATTCTGTTAAGTAAGGTTTTCCTCGTACGCCATAAGTTGCTGGTTCATATACTTTGTTACAAAATACCCCAGGAACACAATTTTGATTATTTTTTAGCCACAAGCAGACACGCTTGTTTTCAATACCGAGGGATCTATATAGTTCTTGAATTATTCCTATATAAATTTGGTCGGAGTAGTAAAATATATGCAGGTCATCATGTGATACAGAGAGTGCACACTCCATACTATCTTTTAAGAACTTTTTATACTCTTCAAAAGTGCGAGAATCATTTACATCACCACCGTAGTTAGCTCGCCCTCCAATGCCTCCTGAATAGTCTACCGAAATATTGTAAATTGGGTCCGAGTAGACCATGCTCGCTTTCTCTTTCCCGAATAGTTTATCTAGTGTTTCTTGTTTGGTGCTATCTCCACAGATAATCTTGCTTTGACCTAAATAAATTACATCACCGAGTTGAGTAATAGGTTTCTTAATTTTTTTAAGCTCATCCTCAACATCAAACTCATCATCAGTAATTTCTTTTTCTTTATCCCAAAGTTCACCTAATTCAATTTTACTAAACCCTGCAAACTCAAGAGTTTCAAAATCAAATGATTTCAATAAATCATAATCAAAATCTCCACCGAGTTTGTTCGAAGCTATAAGATATTCTTTAGATTCTTTCTCTGTGAGCTTTCTATTTGGCACTCGGCAGTCTATTAATTCATCACCACGACCGAGTATCTTTAATACTTTAATTCTTTGGTGTCCCGCGAGTATTGTGCCGTCTAAATCGACAGCAGGTATTTCTACTAAGTTGTACTTCTCAAGACTTCTCTTTAGGTCAGATAGTTGCTTATCTGATATTGTCCTCGGATTAATCTTTTGGGGTATTAGTTCGTTTACCGTTTTTGTGATTGTTTTCCATTCTAGTTTCTCCATATTTTTCTTTAAAAAGTTATTTATAAAATGTGGTCGCAAATCATTATTTTTTTCTGCAGAAAAATATTTTTTGTAATTGACCTTACAAAAATTTTATCAACTTAAGTGATTTAACTTTTTGTATGCAAAACTATATAGAGTAGTTAAATCTAAAAAATCCCAAACTTAAAGGATTTTTTAGATTGGATTGTTTGAGAGTAAGTTGATTAAGACGAAAGAATACCTGACAGGGATATCATCCGATGTACTTAATACGCAACAAAACAAAAGACAATGAAAGATAGAAAAATCAAGTAAAAAATGATATGATTAGTAAGATTGAGTGCGTAAAATGGCAATTAATAAAATATGAAAGTTTCATTTCTCAAAATAAACAATTTCAGATGTATTAAATCCGCGGAACTCTTTTTAGAAGAGCATACTTTGTTGGTGGGTAAAAACAATGTCGGTAAATCAACTGTTTGTGAAGCCCTCGATTTATTACTTGGACCAGAAAGACTCAGCAGAACATCACCAATAGATGAGTACGATTTTTATAATGGAAAATATATAAATGAAGAAGGTGAACCTATTCAAATTTTTATTGAAGCAGTGCTTATTGATTTGTCTGAAAAAGCAAAGAATACTTTTGGTGGACATTTGGAATTTTGGCACAAGGGAGAAAAACGTGTGCTTGAACTAGGTGAAATAGATACTGTCGACACTGCAGATGTGGAGCCATGCTTACGGTTACAGTTAAAAGGACAGTATGACTCAGAAGAAGATGAATTTTGGGCAAAAACTTTCTATTCTCGGAGCCCAGGGGAAGAGGACGAGGGTGATTTGACTGAAGTTTATCGTTCAGTAAAAAGAGAGATTGGGTTTCTTTATTTGAGAGCAATTAGAACAGGTAGCCGTGCCTTAAGTCTTGAGCGTGGTTCTCTTTTAGATATTCTACTTCGATTAGGACAAGTTCGTCCCCAGTTATGGGAAGATACTCGAAATAAATTAATGGAATTAGATCCTCCTCTCGATGATTCAATTGGAGCATTACGTCCAATACTTGATAATATCGAAGCAAGAATAAAACAATATGTTCCTCTTGATTCAGCTGATAAACCAACACGCCTTTTTGTATCACAACTTACTCGAGAACATTTGCGAAAGACAGTCTCTTTCTTTATGTCGACAAGTCGAGATCAGGCTCCGGTGCCTTTTCAAGAGCTAGGCACAGGAACCTTAAACACTTTGGTATTTGCACTCCTATCTGCTATTGCTGATCTTAAAAAGGAAAACGTCATATTCGCAATGGAAGAGCCTGAGATTGCAGTATCTCCACATACACAACGAAGAATTGTAGATTATCTACTCAAGAATACTTCACAATCATTCATAACATCCCATTCTCCTTATGTAATTGAAAAGTTTTCTCCAGAGCAAATAAAGATACTGAAGCGAGACGATCAAGCAAACGTCACCAGTACATCTGTCACTTTGTCTGCAGGATTAAAACCAAAACTATTTTATAGGAAGTTAAGACCGTCTATTGCTGAAGCGATTCTAGGGCAAGCTGTTTTAGTGGGAGAAGGATTAGTGGAATTTCAAGTTCTTCGTGCGGCTGTTGATGTAATGGAAACTGAGAACCCTGATAACTATCCATTTGATTTATCGGGTATCACTTTTTTTGATGCTGATGGTGATGGTAACCTATCTGAATATGGAGCATTCTTTAAATCTTTAGGACTAAAGACTTTTGCATTTTATGATAATGGCATTCGAACTCCTGCAGAAGTTTCTGCCATTGCTAGTAATTTTGATATAAACAAACAGACAGCTTACTCGGATATTGAAAAATTATTAGCTGATGAATTACCCATAGATATTCAATGGAACTATTTACAGAGTTTAGTAGCCGATGGCTTGTTGCCTACTAGTGTTCTTGTATTACCAGCGATTAAACCTTCAGATGCTGAGGTAAAGAATTTTACTAAGCAAGCACTCTTTTATAAGAAAGGTGATGGCAGATGTGCTGAAGTAATAAAACTATGTACTACTGCTCAATTACCACAGACAATAAGAGAATTCTTGGAGTCAATTTATTCACAATATCCTGCACCAGCTCCAGTTGATCCGATTGATATTGAAAACTTAACTCCAGATCAAGGTGAAGCTCCTGTAGTTAATGCTGTTACAGCGGAAGAAGATTTCTAACTATGGCAATAGTAATTAGTGAGGAACATGAGATCGTTTTAAATGCCACAGGACATCTCTTAGTAACAGGTGGACCTGGAAGCGGAAAAACAACAATAGCACTTCAAAAGGCTCTCAAGTATATTGATGAGAATAATTTGCAGTCTGGACAACAAGTTCTATTTTTAAGCTTTTCTCGTGCAGCTGTTTCTAGAATCAGTCAGTCGGCTGACTTGGTTGTAAGTAGAGATGATTTCCAAGACTTTTTATCAATACAGACATTTCACTCTTTCTTTTGGGAAATTATAAAAACTCATGGTTACTTATTAGGTATACCTAAAAAGCTTACTATTTTTTCACCTCATGATGAGGATTCTGCACGACAAGGTAGAAATAAGGATGACGATACATGGCTTCAGGAACGTAGAGATGTTTTAATGACAGATGGAAAGATTTGCTTTGATTTATTTGCTGAAACAGCACTTAGTATACTAAGGGGTAGTAAGACAATTAGAGACTTGTATACACGGAAATTTCCACTCATTATTATTGATGAAGCGCAAGATACCGATGCTCAACAATGGGAATATATAAGAGTTTTTTCAGGTGAATCACAGGTGATTTTATTAGCTGATTTAGATCAGCAGATTCATGACTACCGTGAAGACGTTACCCCTGAAAGAATAAATGATATTATTCGAGAACTAAATCCTACACAAGTTGCATTGGGAAATACTAACCACAGAAGTGGTGGGACCGAGATAGCTATCTTTGCTAGGGATTTATTAAATAATACTCCTCGAACAACAGGATATAGTGGTGTTTCTATGCTTAAATATCAACCAAGAGGATCTCAAAGAGATTTACGTATAAGGCAAAGTGTTGGTATTTTGTATCAAAGCATACGAACGGCATTAGGAAGAGAACCTGAAAGTATTGCGATACTAGCGAGTTGGGGTCACGGAGTTAAGATAATATCTAATGCACTGAGAGAGTCGAATGGTAGATTGGAAATTCCGCATAGAGTTCAATTTGATGAAACTGCTACCTACTTATCAAGTAGGGTTATTGCATGTTTACTAGAACCAAAACAGGAAGAAAATATTTTATTAGATATCGCTGAAGTATTAGATCTTATTTGTAATTTATACAGATCAAAAGGACAAAGATCGGAATGGGAAAAGTATTCTCGCTGGGCTTCTGATTTAAGGAGAGGAACTTTACCAACAAGAGGTACTGTTGTGTCTGAGATAAAAAGAATTATGGAAACTATTACTACAACATCTTTTACTGGCGATCCAGAGAAAGATTGGCTGATGATAAAAAATTTATTACTAGCTTCCACAAATGCAGGAGTAGTAGGTATTGGGAAAAGTGCAGAGTATTTAATGGCATTTAATAGAGGTCGCTTAATCTCAAAAGGTCTTAGTCGTCAATGGGAAGAAAAAAGATCATATAAAAATGCCAGAAACATACTTGATATGGCAATCATTGAAACTCAGATTGTTTCTGAAAATAAAAATCAAGGAGGTATTAATGTTATGACTATACACAAAGCAAAAGGAAAAGAATTCGATGGTGTAATACTTTTTGACAACCTTCACTCTTGTCCCTTTGTTGCTAGGGGTGATGTAGATCCATTAATAAAAAGTAGAAAATTGTTACTTGTAGGTATAACTCGTGCGAAGTGTCAAACAATTATATTGCAAGACGTGTCACAAGCGTGTCCCATTCTAAGTAATTTTAATCTTTAAGAGTACTGTCACTTTTGTCACTTTTTATGAATCAAGAAGACAAGAAAAACCCTAAGAACTGGACTAAAGAAGAAACAGATAGAGTTGTCGCTGTCTTTCAATGGTTACTAGATGAAGATAAAAAACAGAACCCAGATCTATATAAACTTCCAAAGGGAGTAGTATTAGATAAAGATGGTAATCAGGTAACTTTATAGGTGCTCAAAGACCATCGAAATGTTAAGATAAAAGTGTTAATGATAACCTTACTGGGCTTGACCGACTATGGTTCTAGCTCAAGTACGCCAGCCAGTTTGAGATAGGTTCAGACTCCGAAGTATATAAATTATGGATATTCTACAAAGTATAGTCATCGCAATAACATCGGGTGCAGTTGTAAGTATTTT
Organism: uncultured bacterium; assembly: GCA_937895515.1. GTDB lineage: Bacteria > Patescibacteriota > Minisyncoccia > Phycocordibacterales > UBA9973 > 2-01-FULL-33-17. The sequence continues at coordinate 22,874 of CALAYS010000172.1, read as the reverse complement.
TAACTATCTTCTTACTAAAGATGAAGAAAAAAGACAGTTTAAAATGAAATCATATTCAGAACTATTGGATAATACCCGTGCTTTTTTAGATGACCCAAATTTGTCAAAAGAAGAAAGACGAAAGGTTAAAAAAGCATTTCTTAAGAAATATTACGATGAGATTATACTCTTTGCTAATAAAGATACTCAGAAGGAAATTGAAGACTTTATAAAGACCGGCGGTGTTTCATCAACAAACTCAGACGGACAAGTTGAAAAACTAAAAAATATGATTCAGGCAATAAGAAAAGATTTAGGTAACAAAGGAAATTTATCTCAAGATTTTAAAATGTACAGTTTGGATATAGGAGAGGAGCGAGACTAGTTATTCCGAGGAGGGTCAAAATGATAGAATTAAAATAACTAAGAAATACTTGTGTAGTAAGGTATATAAATATCTGAATCTGATGAGGTTAAACATTAAAAAACCTCAGGCAAAATTCACCCGAGGTTAAAAGTATTTTATTAAAATGTAGTTATTACCCATAAAGGCTTTTTTACCAAGGCCATCTTTTCAGACCCTTTAATGCAGGTAATCCAGCACGCATTGTGGCGATTTATCCATTATGGTACATAAAATGTGCTTTACTTAGATGTTTCAGTTCTAGCACTGTCATGCGCATCCGCCTATCATCGGAATACAACGCAAGAAATAACTACTGGTACTTTTGCTAAAAATACCATAAATACATGGTAAAAGCTACTGATTAAATTACCTATAATTATAACTAATACCCTATTTTTATATTCATCTAGAATAATATATAATTAATTTATGCAGGATTACAAAAATGTAAACGAATACATAAATAAATCCCCTAAAGAATACCGGGCTATCTTATTAGCTGTGCGGGAGATTGTAATAAATACTATCCCCCAAGCACAAGAGATGATTTCTTATGGTATGCCGGCATATAAGTATAAAGACAAACCATTGTTTTATTTTGCAGCAATGAAGGGTCATTTGGGTTTATACCCCACTAGCGGACCTGTAAAGGCTTTAAAGGATGACTTAAAAGACTTTTCAACTTCTAAAGGTTGCGTACGCATACCGTGGAATAATAAAATACCTAAAACAATTATTGTAAAATTACTAAAACAAAGAATCAAAGAAATAAAGCTAGAAATACTTAAATAACCCATAAATTGTATTTTTTAAAACATAATGTTAATATGGTGTCAAAATAGTTTTAAAAAAATATTATGAAAAAAAATATCCTAATTGATCTTGATATGACAATTACAGATTTACACTCTACATTTATGAGTATTTGGGAAAAAAAATATCCAAAAAGAAAAACTATCAAGATTCAAGACCGCAAACATTTTAAAATAACAGATGAATATCCTGAAAAATATAAAGATGACATAAAAAAAATAATTAATGAACCAAGTTTTTTTAAAAATATGATAGCTATAGAAAATGCTATTGAGTGCGTTAAATATTTAGCTAAAAATCATGAAGTTATAATTTGCACATCACCAATACAAACACCGGGTTGCCATTCAGCAAAATGGGATTGGGTTCTCGAAAATCTCGGCGAAGCTCTTGCTAAAAGCATGGTAATAGTCAAAGATAAGACTCTTATAAGGGGTGATTATTTAATTGATGATAATCATGAAATTTCTGGAATTTATAAACCATCCTGGAAACAAATAGTTTATAAACAAGGATACAATTCAATTATCACAGAAAATTGTTTTTGTTGGGAAATGGGCATAGATAAACTTTTAGAAATAATAAAATAAATAAAAATACAAAAAAATAGCCTTGTTTAAACAAGGCTTTTATTTATTAATAATAGGATTTTTTCAACAATAGAATCAAGTGATAACCTATTTGCTGAATCTATTCCTTTTTGAAAATGATGCAAACTTTTTTCTTTATTTAATGGATAAAAAAGACATGCTTGCATTACATTTCTATAGATAGAAACAAGTTCGCAATGATCATAAGATAATTTAAATTCATCAATTTTTGAACAAAATGTATCCAATAAAAATTCGCGCGAAAAATTAAATTGGGTTTTAAATCCCATAGAATCAATAAGAGTTATCCAATCTTCAACTGGATGACCATTAGTCGTAAGACCAAAATCAAGTGCATATAATGAATTATTGGTAGTATACAACCAATTTTCAACACTCCTGTCACTAAAAGAACCAGCTCTCTTAATACCCGGAATAATTATACCTGATTTTAGAATTTCTGATTTTAAATCAAGACCTTCTCCTATGAAATTATTGGAGAATTTAAGAATCTTCGTAGATGCTTCAATTGCTCTATTTACATGTGTCCCGCTATGTGTATATATATTCAAGCTTCTTTGTATATGTAGAGTAGATAAAGCTAATTTATCTAAAAGATCTTTATTAATCTCGATTTGTGAAAGAATTTGGGAATCTTGAACCCAAGTACTAAGAATTATTTCAGCATACTCACACGAATAATAACCAAGTGTAGTAGGAACAAAAAAAATATTCTGAGGAGAGACTTCAAGTAAAGAAAGTATGCCTAGTTCTTTTTCTAATAAATGAGAAGAGCTTTTTTTGTTAATTTTTAAAACTAAGTTCTCTTTTTTTATTGAAATTTTAAAAACATCTTGGCTGTAACTAGATAATCTTTCAAAATAAATATCATTTGGATTATTTAACATCAAGTCTGATACCCTATACAAAGTATCAATACTTTTTTGTGGAATTATTAGATGGATTTTATCTGAAACACTATTCTTATGCTCATTTACAAGATTCAAAAAATCAAAAAGTATTTTTTTAACTGATTCCATTTTACATAAGTTTTAAGTTTTAAAATAAGATTTGTTTGACAAAATTTCAGCGATTTGACCAACTTCAAGGCTTATACCTTGTTTGATTTCATCTATCTTGCATAAAGAAAAATTAGGTAACCCTTGTTCTGTTTTTAGTAGAATTATTTTAGAATTTGGGAAACGTTTTCTTGCCAGTCTTGCATTTAAAAGTGGTTTATCACTTTTTTCATATGAGCGATAAAAACTCTTAACTTCATCTGAAGTCGAAAACCTACGAAAAGTAATCTTTTCTTGTGTTTGAGTATTAGAAAAAATATCTTCACCAATTAAAATTATTGATGGCTGACGTTTTTCATAAAAATTATAGCTCAAAACATCAATTTCCACATCGCCAGGATTTATTTTAGGGTTTTTAAGAATAAGAACATTTTTCCAGTATTGTTTAATACCTTCACGAACATTCGTTGTCCCACTTTTACAAAGAATAACATCATTTTCTTCTCTTGATTTAGACCAGAGATCATCTTTATACCCAACAAAATTATGCTTACACCATTCTCTAATGGTGTTAGCAAAACTTACATAGGAATATAATCTTGGGGTTAATCTTAAATCCCAGCCTTCTAAAACTCTCATACATTCTGTTAAGGTTTTAGGTGTCCCAAAATAAGGAATTTTATTTTTATTTAAAAAATCCTCAATATCAGATTGCCAATAAAGTTCAATCATTGCGATTCTTCCGTAGATATCTGCAATTTCAGAATTTTTTGTAAATAACTGGTTTTGTTTTACCATTTCCTTGTAATTAAGGAAATTATAATACATTGATATACTTAAAGCATTTGTGCCTTTATTAAGGTACCAAGTATTAGGCATCTCTAACCCAAGTGTTTTGTCGTCAAAAAGACAAAGGTCATTACGTTCAACGTTTTCAAAGGGTAATATTTCAGTGTTAATATGACCGAATGTTACTAACCCATTATCTGCTAAATCAAGTAAATTTCTCTGTATTTTGTCTACATCAACTGTTCTGTTAAGAGAGATTGAATAAATACCATTTTCTAAGTTAACTAATCTTCCCATAATCTTATTTTTAAAGGTGAATTTATATATTTATTTACATTAAAAATACCATAACAGGTTTAAAAGTCAATATTAATCAATAAAAAAACTTACTCTAAAAAAAGTAAGTTTTTTGATTTGTTGATAAATTCCGAAACAAGAACATCTATAGTTTTCATACCATTTAGTATAAAAACTTCATCGTTAGACAATACTTTCATAATATTTTCAACAGAAACTTCAGTACTGTCTTTTTCTATTCTTTCTAAAATAGATTGTTCTTCATCCCCTCTTAGCATCATTCTTTTTTTACATTCTTCCACTGATAGATCAATAAAAAAAGTTTTTACATTTAGACCCAACTTACGCATTTTTATAACACCATTTGGAGGAAAATTTGTAATTAAAAATTGAGTTGAATAATTAAATAAATCTTCTTTTTTAACTCCATAAAGACCTAAACTACTCTTACGGGTTAATTCCCAATCAATATAAGATTCATATTCTTCTTGTTGGATAAACCAATAATCTAGACCATTTTGCTCTCCATTACGTTTAGCTCTAGTTGTATAAGATACTAAATGTGAGTAATTATTAGGATACAATTCGCATGTTTTTTTGATTAGTGTTGTTTTGCCAGATCCACCTGGACCAGAGATATTTAAAACCATATTTTATTGTTTTTTATAAGTCTACTTCTTTGTAAGTATTTTTTCAAGTTCCGGGATTGTATTTATTATTCCAATAATATTATTTAATCCCAATTTTTTAAAATCTGACTCTTTATGAATCCCCCAAGTAATAGCCAAGGTATCAATATTTAAGACGGCGGCGTCTTTAATATCCCCTATTGAATCTGTTATAAATACTACTTTTTCTGGTTTTATTTTTTTATCATAAAAAATTTTTTTAAATTTTTCTATTTTATTTACCCCTGATTCTTTACCATAAATAGCAATAAAACAATCATCTATTTTAGACCTTGTGAGTGGGTTTAAAATATTATCAATTTTTGAAGAACTATTTATAATTAAATTATATCTATTTTTTAAATTATTAATAAGTTCTGGAATACCAATAAATAGATTTCCTTTAATTTTTACAGTAGACTCGTTAGAATGATTCGGTTCACCATATAGATCCTTAATTCTTTTAACTCCGTCCCAAAAATCATTTTCAAAAATTTTTAAAAAATCTGATTCTTTAAGGTTTGGGTATTTCATATACATATCTTCTTTAACTAAAGAAAGACTATCGTATAAAACGCCATCAAAATCAAAGATTATTGTATCTTTATTAGAAATATTATTCATTACCTTTATGATTATTTATTCTAAAATTTAAAGCATCTTCGATAACAATTTTTCTAAATGGTTTTTCTTCAATATATTTATGATAATCTTCTGGGTTTATCCATTCTTGGGCTGTAATATTACCAGCAACATCTCCATTAAATTCACCGTCTGGTTTAACTTCACAATAATAAAATAGTGCATAATAACTGGTACCATCACTATGTTTTATTTCTTGATAACCAATTGGATGAGAATACACAAGGCTGCACGCAGTTTCTTCTTTTATTTCCCTAGAAAGAGTAAATAAAATTTCCTCATCTTCTTCCCTGGTTCCACCTGGAATACCCCAAATACCCCAATCGCTATGATAAACGACCAATAATTTGTCATTAGTAAAACAAACACCGTGAATCTTTTTTATATTTTTATCAGTCAAATGCGAAAAATCAAATGTTGTATAATGAATAACATCACAGTATTCGCCTTTCCATTTTATAGCTGATTTATATAATTGCTCAAACATAATAACCTACTTAATATAAACAAGTATAGCAGTTTAATCAACTAAAGACTACACGCATTTTTATAGTATATAATCTTATAAATATGCTATATTAATACATATGACAAATAGTTTTGTAAAAGATTTTGTAGCATTTTTAAAGGAACACAAGGTAGTTTCTTTAGCAATTGCTTTTATTATGGGTGTGGCATCAACGGATTTGATTAATTCATTAGTCAAAGACATAATTATGCCCATAATCGAGCCCCTAATGGCTGGTGGCAAATGGAAAGAAGCTGTTTTAACCATTGGTAATGTCCATATTAGTTATGGATTATTCTTAGGCCAATTAATCAACTTTATAATTATTGGAATTGTAGTTTTTATTGTTGCTAATAAATTTTTAAAAAGTAACAAAGAATAATGAAAATTAAAAATGTGCGGCGCCATAGGCGCCGCACATTTTTTATTTATTTTTTCTATTTACACAGGCTTTGCAAAAGGCAGTAAACATGGGATGTGGGGACAATGGCCGAGCCAAAAATTCTGGATGGAATTGTGCTGCCATAAAAAATGGATGCTTATCTAATGGCAATTCTACAATTTCACATAATTTACCGTCTGGTGATTTACCGGAAAAGACCATTCCTTTATTTTCCAACTTTTCAACATAATCATTATTAACTTCATAACGATGACGATGACGCTCTTCAATTTTATTCCCTTGGGCTTGAGCTGTTTTAGAATTACCAAAATAAGCTTTTTCCGCTAATGATCCTTTTTTAAGGATTGCAGGATATGCTCCCAGACGCATAGTACCGCCCATTTTTTTATTTTTAACTTTATCTATTTGATCATCCATTATTGTAATTACCAAATTTTTTGAACTAGGATTAACTTCCAGTGTATGTGCATCTTTTAAACCTAAAACATTTCTAGAAAATTCAATAACCGCTAATTGCATACCATAACAAAGTCCTAAATATGGTATTTTATTTTTACGAACATATTCAATGGCTTTGATTTTACCTTCTATCCCACGGTTACCAAATCCACCAGGCACAATTACCCCGTCGAATTTAGATAGTTCTTTAACGGCTTTAGGATCCTTTTCATATTTACCGGCATTTATCCAAGTTAAAACTGGCTTTTTATTTACTGCATAACTAGAATACTTAATAGCTTCAATAACTGACAAATACGCATCAGACAATACAAAATCACCGCTATCAAAATATTTACCAACAACAGCAATGTTTAATTCATCTTTAACGGTTTTGGTTTTCTTAACAAAGTCATTCCATTTTTGACCACCCTTTTTTGAAAGTATAGGACAAGCCAAAGTTAAAGTATTACAAATCAAATCTGACAAACCTTCCTTTTCAAAATTTATTGGAATATCATAGATACTTTTTACATCTGGTGCAGAGATAATCCGATTTGCAGAAATATTACAAAACACAGAAAGCTTTTGTTTTCTTTTTTCGTCCATTGGTTCTTTGGACCGAGCAATTATAATATCCGGTTGGATTCCTGATGCATTTAATGTCCTAACAGCGTGCTGGGTTGGTTTGGTTTTCATTTCACCAATTGTTCCTGGTACCGGTAAATATGACACCATTACAAAGAAAACTTGCCCAGGGTATTTGGTCTTCATCATACGAGCGGCTTCTAAAAATAGCATATTTTGGTATTCCCCCACGGTTCCACCAATTTCAATAACTACAACATCAGCATTAACCGATTTTCCGGCTTTTTCAATACGCTCGATAACTTCCATAGGAATATGTGGCACAACTTCTACACAGATACCCCCGTATTCTAAATTACGTTCTTTTTGGATAACAGACTGGTATACCCGCCCTGTGGTCATATAATTGTCACTACTGATGTCTTTATTCAAAAAGCGTTCATAGTTACCCATATCTTGATCAGTCTCATAGCCATCGTTTAGCACAAAGACTTCACCATGCTCGCCAGGGTTCATTGTACCAGCGTCAATATTAATATAAGGGTCAATCTTAATAGCCGTAACATTTTGTCCGCGGTCTTGCAGTATTTTAGCAATTGAACTAGCAGCGACACCCTTACCAACACCCGAGATGACACCTCCGACAACAAAAATGTAACTTGTCTGCACTGAATTAATTTTTTTTAACATTTTATGTATATTATTTTCTAAGATAACGAGACACACTAGCAAAACTTGCAATAACTCCTAAGAATACTCCAGAGAATATTATTAACCCTGAAATCTCTAAAATATTTTTTATATAGTATTGGAATAAATCAACTCCAAAAAATACGGTTAATGAATCACGCAATATATATGTAATTCCTAAAAAGAATACTAATGTAATCACAGATGCAATCAAGCTATATATTACTTGGGCTACTATAAATGGACCACGCACATACCCTGCCCGAGCCCCAACAAGACGCATAACTTCGATTTCATCTTTCATTGTATAAATTGCTAACCTTACAGTATTAAATGTAACCATAATAGCAATTATGACAAAAATCATTGTTAGTGTGTAACCAAACTTTTTAACCCCATCACGCAGTACCAATATTTTATCAATTACTTGTTTATTACGACTAAAGTTTATTTTAGTAATAAATGATTTATTTTGTTCTAAAAATGTAGAGTCGCCTTCAAGAGTATTAATAATGCCTTCATATTGAGCAGTATCTTTAGCATGAATTACAAAACTGGCTGGTAGTGGGTTGTGCCCAACTTCATCCAATGCTTGAAGAGCGTTATCGTCTGTTGCGTGGCGTTCACGGTATTTAACTAAAGCTTCTTCTTTAGATATAAATTCAACATTTCTAACTTCACTCATTGATTCTAGGTTTTTCTGAATACTATCGATTGTTTCTTGGTTTGCAGAATCAGCAATATACATAGTTACATCAACCCGAGATTCAACAGTATGCAGTGATGCATCTAGTAATGCTTGGGCAAAAAATAAACCTAAAATAACAGTTAGGGTTACAACCATAACTGCAATAGATGACACAGCTAGAATTCCACTGCGACCAACTAAATGTAAACCGGATCTAATTGTGCGACGAAAAAATGTACGATTCATATATTAAACGTGTATTTTACTATTATGGTGATGTTTGTCATCTTTAACTATTCGGCCTTTTTCTAAATGAACAAATCTACGCGCATATTTATGAGCTAAATCTGGTGTATGAGTTGTCATAATAATTGTTGTACCCAAGTCTGATAATTTGCGCAGTACTCGCATTACACCTTCGGCTGATTCTGGATCAAGACTAGATGTTGGTTCATCAGCTAAAAGTAATTCTGGTTGATGGATTATAGCCCGGGCAATTGCAAGACGCTGTTTTTCACCACCAGAGAGAGTTTCAGGGAAAGAATGCATTTTATGAGTTAATGAAACCAGCTCCAATACATGTGGAACATATTCAGAAATATCTTCATCGGTATGTTCCCCTACTTCCATAGCAAAAGCCACGTTTTCAAAAACGGTTTTATTTTTAATTAAACGAAAATCTTGAAAGATTGTACCAATTTTACGACGAAGATTAATCAAATCTTTTCTAGGTAAAGCATGAATATCTTGAGATTCATAAAAAATAGTTCCATTTGTTGGATATTCTTCTGCTAGAATTAATTTCATTATTGTAGTTTTACCGCTACCCGAATGGCCCATAATAGCGACAAATTCTCCGGGTGAGATGGTAAGAGATACGTCGTGCAATGACTCAGTCTCATCTTTATACACCTTGGAAACATTTGTTAAATATAACATAGGTGTATTTTATCATATTTAAGGCCTCTCAACAATAAACAAATCCATATTACCCGACAATACACCATCAATATCGCTAGTTTCAATGCCACTACGCAAATCCTTGACCTGTTTATAAGGGTGCATAACATATGTCCGGATATGATTACCCCATTCATTGTCGATTTTACCTGCCAAAGATAGCTCATTTATAGAATTTGTATTTGTTTTTTCAGTTAAAATCTCTAATTTATTTATTAGCATGGTCATAGCTTTGGCGCGATTCATTTCTTGAGATCTTTCTGTTGAAACACATACACTAATACCAGTTGGAGTATGTGTTATCCGAACTGCGGTTTCTCTTTTGTTAACATTTTGACCACCTGGCCCACCAGATTTACTAAATGATATTTCTAAATCACGAGGTAAGATTTCACCGGTTTTGGAATCTTCAATTAACGGTATTACATCCACCAAAGCAAAAGATGTTTCGCGAGTATGTTTAGAATTAAAAGGTGAAAGCCTTACAAGCCGATGCACACCGGTTTCATTTTGTAGCAATCCATATGCTCCACGGCCGGTAACTTCATAAGAAACGCTACGGTAACCATTTTTTGTAACTTGTTCATCTAACTGTGACACTACTAAACCTTTTTTATTTAAAAAAGCTAAATACATGTCCATTAGTATCCGTGTCCAATCTTCAGCATCATCCCCGCCAGCTCCAGCATAAATAGTAATAACGGCATTTCCACTAAACCGATTATTAATTAAACCAATTTCTTTTTTTAATTCTTGATACTTTTGTAAAACCGTATTTGCATTTTCTTTATCATTCCAAAAATCCCCATTACTCATTTGGGTTTCAATATCGTTTATTTCATTTGCAACTTGGTCAATCGATCGCATAAATTTAATTAAGTTTATTTCCTAGAGCCGTTAGTGAGAATCGGACTCACGGTCTCTGTCTTACCAAGACAGTGCTTTACCACTAAGCTATAACGGCATTAAAACCCTCTTAGTATACAGAAAAAATAAGATTATTCAAACTTAAAAATTAATATTAAAAATAGTTGGAATAACTTTTAAAATTATCATTAAAACAGCAAAGAATATAAAGAAAGCACCAATAATGCGCGCTAAAACTTTTTCATTAATACGATTTGCAAATGTAGATGTTAATGCCCCACCAACAGCTGCAGATATACCTATAATAAGCCCAAGTTGTAAATCAATATTACCATTTTGGTAATAACCAATAGTTCCTGAAAGAGCGGTTAAAAGCATAACAACCGATGAAGTCCCCACTGCTTTTTTAATGTCGTAACGCATAACTGAATAAAGTATTATAAACACAGTTAACCCACCACCAGCCCCAAAGATACCAGTAATCACACCCATAACAAGCCCCATTGTTATTAGTGCAGTTGGGTTTTGTAAATATTTAGAAACTTTTTCTGGAACAAGAAGACCAGTATTTTGGTTTTTAGAAGACCCACTTTTAAGCATCTTAAAACCAAAAAATACCATACAAACAGCAATAATAAACAAAATGAATGACCTTGAAATAGACACAACAAAATATGAACCAATCTGTGCTCCAATAAGTGCACCTATTATAAGCCAAACAGCGCTTTTAATGGCAACATTTTTAGCTCGATAATATGAAAATGAAACAGAAATAGAAGCAATTACATCTACAAACAAACTAGTCCCCAGTACAACATGAAGCGGAATATCAAAAAAAGTTGTAATTATTGGAATTAAAACCAAAACCCCCGATGCCCCAGTGACACCAGTAACTGCACCCACAATAATTCCAATTAATATATAAGTAAACAAAAAATTAAAAAATAAATACTAATAGTACAATTATAACATTAAATCTCAGTTTTTTCAGTGATTGATTCTATTTGGAAAAACTTATTTTGTTGACTGGTATATTGTCTAATATCACTAGTATGACCATCTTTATAAACCTTCATTTGTACAACTAAGCCTTGCAAAGTGTCTTTACTAAAATATTGATCAAACATAAAATTACCCAAACTATACATTATGGGTTTATCTTTATAAATTTCAATATCCTGCGCTACATGGGGATGAGCCCCCACGATAATGTCTGCTCCACTGTCGATGGCTTCGTGGGCTAATTTTTCTTGTCTTGGATTATGTTTTTGATATTCGTCGCCCCAGTGGAATGAAACAATTAATACATCGCAACCGGTTTTAGCATCACTTATTATTTTTGAAAAATTTGGATCTTGTGCAATTAGTATTCCAGGATTTTTATCAGTGGCTTTGATCCAATTAGGTCCAACATCGGAAAAACCAATAAAACAAGTTTTAATATTATTTTTTTCAATTACTCTTGGTTTTATAGCATCGGTATAATTGTTCCCTGCTCCAGTAAATAGCATACTACCCTCATTTAGTCTTTTTAAAGTATCTGCGAATGCCACAGATGAATAGTCCCCTACATGATTATTTGCAAAACTAACAATATCAATTCCAAGACTTTTTAAAACAGAAATTACAATTGGGTCCATCCGAAAAGAATAAATACTGCCCACATTGTGACCTGCATCACTGACGGGTCCCTCTAAATTAACAAATGAAATATCGTCTTTATTAAAGATACTTTCATCATTCTTTTCACCATTTATATTATCAAAAAGCTGGCTATAGTCACCTTGGAAATTTTTCTTAACACTGCCTTTTACCCCACGGTCAAACATCACATCACCCGCAAAAGTCATAACTACATAATCTGGGACTTGTTCTACAACAGGAAAAGCCTTGGAAACAGAAGCTGTTTGATTATTTAAATTAGTAGAGCTATATAGATTATTAAAAACCGATTGTCCAGAAATAACCCAATACAAAATAGAGCACACAAATAGTGTCACAAATAATATCCAAAATGTTCTCCTTGCCCGCCCCATCTTTTTCTTCATTATGTTTATACAATAGCATATTATATAAATATTGACATTAGTTTATATAGTGTTTATTATGTAGTGAATTATAAAGTCATGGAAACAAATATTGATAATCTGGAATACTTGATATTAAGTGTCGACAGATTTTTATTGAAAAATAATGAAAGAGTTATAGAGGTTGAGATTGATAGAGGTGTAAATGTTTTAAAAACCTCTTCAATTGAAAAATGGAGACAGCAAAATAAAAATGCTGGGTTAGTCAAAGATAATATTGGTATAAAAAATATCGTTTTAGGTATTTTTAAAAAAAGAAAAAGCAATAAAGAAATTATAGAATATATGGATACCGGTTAGAAGCATAGCTTCTAACCGGTTTTTGTTTAATTTGCAAAATAAGCTTTTATTTGCTAATATTATAAAAGTTTAGTTTAATATCGCGGGGTAGAGAAGAGGTATCTCCAGAAGAGACAAATAGCGCGAATAACAAAGGTTATGAGGTTTTAAAATATGATACTTGTTTAATTAATTTAATATATCGCGGGGTAGAGAAGAGGTATCTCACAAGGCTCATAACCTTGGGACCCCGGTTCGATTCCGGGCCCCGCAACACTCGAAATGTGACAGATTTCAAAATCTCACAATTCGAAAAAAATAAAATGTCGGCGTAGCTCAGTTGGTTAGAGCGTAGCACTCATAAAGCTAAGGTCGCAGGTTCAATTCCCGCCGCCGACACAGTCGCGAAAAATACTTTAGTATTTTTAGGGAATTGAAAACTTTGAGTATATCGCGCGGAGCAATGCGAGCACGATACGAAAAGTGTACAGCTCCTGTAAGGAGAAATTCCATCGCCGACAAAAATTGTTCTTGTTGCCAATATAATATGCAGTCGTAGCTCAACTGGTTAGAGCACCCGCCTGTCACGCGGGAGGTTGCGAGTTCAAGTCTCGTCGACTGCGCAAAAATAAAAAGCCCTTAGTGGGGCTTTTTATTTTTGGGCAAGAGAGGAAACAACTGCTTGTTTCCGTACGGGATCTTGAAAAGCTTTTCATTATGTATGAGAAATTTTTAATTTTGAATACATCGAAAAGGTGTACAGAATCTGTAAGATTCAAGTCTCGTCGACTGCGCCAAGGAAAAACATCCATTTTGTATGGGTGTTTTTCTGTAGACTGAAAGTACATAGAACTGGTATAATATAAAAATGGAAAATACTGTAAATCAAGAAAAAATGGATATAAAAATTTCATTAGCTGTTCCAGATAATGCAAAAGCTATCAATGAACTTCGTTATAAAACATGGCTGAATACTTATCCAAACGAAGAACTAGGTATTACTGTCGATGATATACATGATCGTTTTAAAGATATTTCTAGTGAAGAAGCAATAGAAAAAGGAAAAGAAAAACTAAAACAAACAGCAGATAGGCAAACTTTGGTTGCAAAAGAATCAAACAAGGTTGTTGGTTTTTGCTTTTGTGTTAAATCTGAAGAAAAAAATCAACTCCAAGCAATTTACATACTTCCTGAATATCAAGGAAAAGGTATTGGTAAACAGCTTTGGGAAGCATCATCGGATTTTCTTGATAAAGAAAAAGATACCTTTGTTGAGGTTGCTGAATATAATAGTTCTGCTATTAAATTTTATAAATCTCTTGGGTTTACAGATTCTGGAAAACGAATACTAAATGAGCACTTTAAACTAAAAAGCGGTGCTGTTATTCCAGAAATGGAAATGGTTATTAAAGCAAAGTAGGAATATAAATTTAAGTATCGTTTATTTCTTCAAAAACAGTTCTAACTTCATCCACTAAGTCGCGCATATAAAAAGAATGAGTTTTTATACTCATTCTTTTTTATATTATCCCAAACTCTTCTAGAACAGCACGATACATTCCAATTGTACGAATTACATCTTCTTTGGCTAGTGGATAATTACTGCCTTCATGAGCAATATCATTACGGACTTTATGAGCATCCCAAGCAAATTGATAACTAGCAAATGATTTTGGCCCAGCGTTAGTTAACATTTCCCCTACTCCACCACCAGTAAATCCACCATGCTCTAGTGCTTCTTCCAACAAAACATCGGCTTCAATAATGGCTACACGCCAATCGGCTTCGGATGTACTAGTAACTAAATTTTCAATTAATTCCCAACGAGGGTTTTTAGCTAGATCAGCTAATTTTTCTTGATATTTATGAATCTCATGATCAATATGATCTTGCTCATGTTTTTGTATCATAAACATTCGAATAATACAGTACGAAATAATTACAATAAACAGTGCGGAGATTGTTCCTGAGATAATACTAATTCTTGTCATTAAAGACCCTAAACTATCCTTTGTTGGAACTGATGCAGATTCTCGATAAGACGAGTTATACAAATCTTGATTACTGGCTTGGGCAAGATGTTCCATATTATTTATTGTTTAATTTTTCGATATCTCGACCAATTGCAAATAAATGTTCTTCATTAAAATGGCTTGCGTATGCTTGAATTCCAACAGGTAAATTTGAACCCGAAACATTTACTGGTACTGATATTCCAGGAGCTCCGGTAATGTTACCTGGGGCTGTGAACAAATCTTCTAAATACATTGCTAATGGGTCATTTGATTTTTCTCCAAATTTAAAAGGTAATGCCGGTGTTGTAGGCAGTAGTATTATATCTACTTCATTAAATGCTTTTATAAATTCATTTTTTATAGCGCGCTTTAATGCCATGGCTTTACCATAATAAGCATCATAATAACCATGAGATAAAATAAACGCTCCTAAAATACAACGGTTTTTAACTTCTTTACCAAACCCATTTGTACGAACATCTTCGTAATGTTTGTTTAAATCATTAATTACATTTTCAGGATGATAACCAAATCTTAGTCCATCAAAACGTCCCAAATTACTAGAAACTTCCGCAGGCTGAATAACATAATATACCGCTAAAGAAAGTGGTGTTAAAGGCAGTTCAATATCAACAACACTATACCCCATGTCTTTTAAGCCTTTAACTGTTTCTTCAAAACCTTGTTTAACTATTGGGTCTAAACCACTTTTAATAAAATCTTGTGGAATTCCAATTGTCTTTTTAAAGTCTTTTTTATAATTAAGACGAATAGACTCTGGTATTATAGTTGCATCATATTTATCTGGAACACAAAGTGTATTAAATAAAATTTCATTATCATCAACACTTTTAGTTATTGGACCAATTTGGTCAAATGATGAAGCCATAGCAATTAACCCATAGCGGCTAACTGTGCCATATGTTGGCTTCATACCAACTAATCCACAAAATGCTGCTGGCTGGCGAATAGATCCCCCAGTATCTGAACCCAGTGAAACCAAAGCCATGTTAGATGCAACAGATGCAACCGCTCCACCAGAAGAGCCCCCTGGGACACGAGTAACGTCAAGTGGATTTAAAGTTTTACCATAGTAGCTAGTTTCAGTTGAAGAACCCATAGCAAGCTCGTCCATATTTGTGCGCCCTAAAATAATAGCTCCTTGGTTAATTAATTCATCTACAACAGGACTGCTATAACTAGCAACATAATTCTTAAGCATGTTTGAACTAGCAGATGCTATGTGCCCGCGGTAAAGCATATTGTCTTTAATAGCAATTGGTACACCAGTCATTAATGTTGATTGATTAGAATCAATTTTATTTTGAGCAATATTTATATATTGATCTAAATCAGTAAAAACCTCGACATACGCATTTATGTCTTTATTTTTTTCTTCAATATTTTTTAAATACAGATCAACAACCTCGGCAACAGTTATTTCCTTATTGATGTATAGTTTATGAAGATCTTTAATGTTAAGTGTATTTAAATCAATCATATTAGTCGTTGTTTAAAACCCGTGGGACTTTTACATAATTGTTTTCTTTAAGCGGTACGTTTTCCATAAACTCCATTGTAAAATTTGAATCAATACGGACATCATCTCTTAGTTCAGGGTTAGTTTTATTTGTATCATTTGTTATGTCGTTAACTTGAACATTCTTAATTTGGTCAATATAGCCCAAAATAGAGTCCATTTTACCTAAAAGGACTTCGGCGTCATTATCAGTAATGCTAATTTTTACCAAACTGGCAAATCCTACAATATCATCTTTTGTCATGTTTATAGTATACCCTAAATAGAGAGCATTTTCAAAAATTGCTTCTCATCTAGCATAGCTATACCCAATTTTAGCCCATCATCATATTTTGAGCCTGGGTCGGTACCTAAAAGTATATACGATGTATTTTTAGACACGCTACTACTGACTTTACCACCATTGTCTATTATCATTTGTTTAGCAACGTCTCGAGAGATATTTGGTAAACTACCAGTAATCACAAAATTTAATCCGGATAGTTTTTGGGTTTTGTTTTCCAAAACTTTATCAATAGTTATATGTTTTAAAAGCTCATTTAAAACCTTTTGGTTATGTTTATCTTTAAAATAACTAATTATAGATTCAGCCACAATCTCACCTATACCATCAATATTAATTAGTTCATCATATGTTGCATTTTGTACCTTATCAAAAGTTTTAAATTCTTTAGCTAAAAGAAGCGCAGACTCTGCCCCAACATGATGAATCCCCAATGCAAAAATAAATTTACCCAGTGCTACATTTTTACTTTTATTAATTGCATTTATTAAATTAGATTCACTTTTTTCACCCATTTTTTCAAGTACTGAAAGATCCCCTGCTTTTAAATTATAAATATCATATTTTTCCTGAATTAGACCCATAGTAAAAAGTTTTTCAACTATTTTATCTCCCATACCAACTATATTCATTCCATTTTTAGAAACAAAATGAATTAAATTTTCCAATTCTTGAGCAAAACATTTCTTATTACTACAGTACATTGCAACAGAATCTGAATTACCAGAAATATTTTTACTAACAACATCACTATCGCAAACTGGGCATTGTTTAGGCATTATAAATTTTTTTTCTTTACCGCTGCGGAGCTCAGTAATAACACTAACTATCTCCGGTATAACATCTCCAGCTTTTTTAAGAATTACAGTGTCCCCAATTAAAAGAGACAATCTTTTAATTTCATCTTGGTTATGTAGTGTTGCCCGCGACACTACAGACCCAGCTATTAAAACTGGCTTTAAATAGGCAACGGGTGTTAATGCACCAGTACGCCCAACTTGGACCACAATATCTTCTACTATTGTGGTTGTTTCTTCGGCTGGGAATTTATAAGCTACTCCAAAACGTGGTGACTTAGCAGTATAACCAATAGCATTGGAAATATCATAACTATTAAGTTTAATAACTATTCCATCTACACCATATTCGTGTGTATCTTTTATTTTAGATTGTTTTTGGTAAAAGTCTTCAATTTGTTCAACTGTACCACACAGTTTATAATTTGAATTAATAGAAAATCCAAGAATTTTTAATGTCTTTAACGTTTCTTCTTGAGATGTTTGTTTAGAATCCCCAATTATTTCATCAATAGCATAACTAAAGAATTGAATATTCCTAGATTTAGTAATGTTTGGGTCAAGCTGTCTTAAGCTACCAGCGGCGGCATTTCTAGTATTTGCAAAAAGTGGTAAATTTTCATTTTGTCTTTTTTTATTTAATTTTTCTAAATCACTTTTTTTCATCCAAGCTTCACCAACAACTATAATGTCTATTTTTTTGTTTAATTTTTTAGGAATAGAATCAATAACCATTACTGAATGCGTAATGTCTTCACCTATTTCACCGTCACCTCTAGTTGCGCCACCAACTAATTCCCCGTTTTTATAAGTTAGTATTACTTTTAGTCCATCAATTTTAAGTTCAGTAACATATTTTAAATTTTTAATTTCATTTACAAATTCTGTTTTTTCTACAAAACGTTTTATCTTTTCATCCCATTTAACTAATTCATCATAAGAGAAAATATTATCATATGAATATTGCGAGAATTTATGTTTAACTTTTGTAAATTTTTCTATAGCTAAATCCCCAACAGTTTGAGCCGGGCTTTGTTTATCTTTAAATTCTGGAAAATTATTTTCCAATTCAAGAAGCTCTTTTATAAGTGCATCATAAGCTTCATCGGTAATAACCGGTGCATCTTCTTGATGATATTTTGAACGATGATACTTTAAAAGCTCACGTAATTTCGCTATTCTTTTTTTTGCTTCTAATTTATTCATTTTCCTTAATAATCAACAAGTATCCCACGCTCAACTCTTGAGAGATTTGTTGGATCACAAATATTATAACCTTGAATATCAATTTTTGTTGTATCTGGAGCACCAATTGTCCTCTCTAAAATACCTGAAAAACAAGGCCCTGTTGGGGTTGTTGTTGGTAGTACAGAATAAATATATTTTGATGGTGATGAAGAAGTTAGGGTTATTGTATAAGAAACTGAATTTCCAGAATTATCTCTTCCACAAAAAGTAGTATACGGTCCACTGTAAACTGTAGGGTCTACAAACCTAAAAGATATCCCAGCTTTATCAAGATAAAGCATACATTCAAGACCAACATCAGCTGAAGCTCGAGCATTAAGAGAATAATTAGCAATACTCGATAAATTCTTTTCTCTAACAATCAGAGATATTGTACCTAAAGAAAGAGCGGTGATAGCAGCAATAACTAGCATTGCATATAAAATAGCGAAACCTGAATTAGGATTAATTTTTTTAATTTTAGATATGTTGTTAGTCATAATAAATTTTTATAGATTACCAATTAAATAATGTTGAACTTAATGTTTTTGACCTTGTTATACCCCCAAAATCGGTCCATGACACAGTAACATCAATATACATTTCCCCAGGATTACTACTTGGTGGATTTAATTTAATAGTTCGAACAAAAGATGTTGTTTTAATCATAGTATTACTAGAATTTAAACACCCAATACCTAAACCAGTACAAAAAAATAATGGATCATATGTACCTGTTTTCATTTGAACTATAGGTGGACATCCCCCAGGGGGGCAAGCTACAACTTCTTCATATAAAGGATCAACAGCACAACCATACTGTGAAGATACGCAAGGACAAATTGAAGTAACATTAGTTGACCCAACAGTAGCTGAACAAAGACCTGACGTTGTATATTCTGCCCATGTAGCACCGCTATTAAGAGCACTATCCCGATTATTTCGAATATACTCCATACCATCTTGCAATAAATATTGTGCCGTAATATTTAAGTTTTGACTTTTTGTATCAAGAATTATTCTCCCTGAAATTGAAACAAATGCTGTTAAAACCAACATAAAAAGAAAAACAGCGATTATTGTTTCGATTAAAGTAAAACCTTTATGTTTTTTGTTTATTGATTTCATATTATAGTTTTAAATCTCTTTGAGAAAGAGTTGTTTGAATAAAAAATTCCTCTGGGGTATCTTTTGCATAAGAAAAACCGCGAATAACAACAGTAACTCTGGGTTGCTGATGGTCAAAAGCCCAAACATCAGTATGCGAAACAAAAAATGTTAAATCTTTGATATCAATTTTAGGGTCAGTTAAAGATACTGAATCCCCTCCATTGATTGTTCTTGCAATATAACCATACCCAGTATTAAAATCGATCTTTTTTTCATAACTAATATCAACTATATTACCTAAATAACTTCCTTTAAAATATAAGCTCGGTGATCCTGGTGGTGCATTATAAATATCACAATTAGATGTTGAAGCTGAAGAATAACACCCAAAATGATTACCATAAGTTATGGCTCTGGACATACTCTCAAGAGCAAAAGTCATATTATCCATAACTTTACGCTTGGAACGAGACTGCTTAACGGAAGCATTCGAAGTTAAAACAAGTCCAATACCAATAGTTAAAATAATACTAAGGATCGCTAAAGAAACTAACAATTCAACCAAGGTAAACCCTGTAGATTTAAAAGATTTAATAGTCTTCATAATACTTATTATTCTATACTAATTTGACCTGTTGACCAAACACGAATAATTTTATATAAACCATGATCATACGTTTTTAGGGTTATTTTTACGTAACCTTTTGAATTTGATAAATTACAACCACCACTACTAGCAGGTACAACACAAAAATAAGCATCTAAATTAGGTCTAAAAAACGTAATAGCTAGAGAATCAAAATAATTACAAGATGTGTCACATAATTCAAGACTTGCTACATAGTTTTTATTATTTGTATTTATTTTTTGAAAACATTCTGAAGTAAGACCAACTGGATTACCACAGCTAGAGATTGTTAAATTTTCTAAATATGCTAAATCCCAATTTTTACCACCTGGAGTATTTTCAAAATCAGTAAAAATTAAATAAGAGAATGGGTCAACTTCTTGAGGATTAGTTAAATTGTCTTTGTTAAATAAATTAAAATAAACCCCATAACCATTTTGATAATTATTTCCAATGCTATTCACAGCCATTGCCATTGATTGGGCTTTACGGATATTAAAAGCTAAATTTTCAGCATCAGATTGTAAACTAGAACTCTCTTTACTTGTAGAAAAACCCAAAAAACCAATAGCTGATATTAAAAATATTATAGCTAAAACAACTAATATTTCAACAAGACTAAAACCTTTTTCTTTATGTAAATTAATTTTCATTTAAATAATCAACATTATCAACTTGTAAAATGTAAGGTTTAATATAAATACAAGATATAAACCTATAACTAAAAATGGCCCGAAAGGTATTTGTGTATCCCTTTTTAAAAGTTTTCTTTCAAATATAACTTTTAATAAAATAAAAATTACTCCAATCCAAAAACTAAACATAACTGCTAAAAAACCAGATGCAATACCCAGTATAAATCCAATACCGCACATGAGCATAATATCACCAAAACCAATTAATCTTCCTTTTGAAAAAAACCAAATTAAATAAAAAGGCAAAGCCACAACAAAACCTGTTATAAAGGTGCTTAAAGATAAATTATTATTTAAAAAAGCTAAAAATATACTACCAAAAAAACTAATTAATAAAAATAGTTTCATTAGTGGCCATGGCAGTATGTAATGCCTTAAATCATAAATACAAAGAGCAATGAGTAATGAAAATAAAATGGCAAAATAAATAAAATACAAAACAGTACTAGTTAATAATCCCCCGGATATTATTAAACATCTATACCAAATTGTAATAAAAGTAATTGCTGTTATAAATTCAACCAACGGATATTGAAAAGAGATTTTTGATTTACAATATCTACATCTTCCAAGTAAAAAAACAAAACTAAATACAGGTATAAGATCGAAAGTATTTAAGGTATGGGCACAAGTAGCACATTTAGAACGGCCTTTGGAGATTTTTTTAGTATGGAGTCTTAGAGCCACAACATTTAAAAAACTACCGATAATTAAACCTAAAATCCCAACAAGTAAATATATTAAAAATATCATAATATGATTATACCACATTTATACAAAATAAAATCTCGAGATTTAGATCTCGAGATTTTATACATCAAAAAATTAACAACCAGTATAAGTAACACCAGTATTAGCAATTACAGCAGTACAACCAGAAACAGGTGTAGCAGTAACAGGAATACTAAATGTACCAGCACCAGTTGAAGTACAAGCACTAGTTACTGTACCAAATGTGTAACCAGACATTGTTGGAGCAGTTGGAGCAGCACCACCTAAACAAGTATCAAGAAGAGCTGGAACTAAACCATCAAGGTTAGCTTTAACAGCAGCTTTTCGAGCATTGTCACGAGCACCTGTTAAGTTTGTAATAACTACAGCAGACAAGATACCGATGATTGCAATAACAACCAAAAGTTCGATAAGAGTGAAACCTTTTTGTAACTTTTTAATAAGCATAAAATAATAATTTATTTAAAAACAATAAAAGCGATAAATCTATTATACCACACATACCCCAAGAATAAATTTAAAATTAAAATTAATGTGGATAACTTTTTATTTATTCGTTTTTCGTCGCCTAATGTCAAAGTTTAGTCATCAATTCAGTTTTTAGCAGTAGATAGGAATTAGCCCATAGATTTGCTTCCCAAACTGACTCTTCTTGAAAAAGGTATTAATCATTCAGCTTCTATTATTATTTATTGGTCGGGTAGTTGCTCAGGATAGCAATTCCAATGCGCAGCAAACGGTATCTTTTTTAGACCCAATAACCGTAACCAGTTCTTCAATTGAAACAAGAGCTTCCAAAACAGGTAGGAATATAACAGTAATCACTGCCAAAGAAATTTCCCAGCTACCGGTAAGGACTCCGGACGAATTATTGCGTTTCCTGCCGGGCATAGATGTGCAAACCAGGGGAGTTTTGGGGGCGCAAAGTGATATTAGTATGCGCGGAGGTACTTTTCAGCAGGTTTTGGTAATTCTGGATGGGCTGAGATTAAACGATCCAAATACCGGACATTTCAGCGGATATATTCCTGTAGTCTTAGATGAAATTGAAAGAGTTGAAATATTAAAAGGGGCTTCATCGGGTATTTTTGGATCTGATGCAGTGGGTGGTGTTATTTATATTACTACAAAAAGCT
>CALAYS010000171.1 GCA_937895515.1 uncultured bacterium | reverse complement strand
ATATCATTAATCCTGATTTGGTTAATATTAGGATTGGGATGAAGAAGGTTAGTGAGAGTGAGTGGGATATTAGTGCTATTGCAATAGAACAAGATTCTTTGGTTGATAATGATACTACTCATTCAACAGGTCAAAGAATTTGTAATTCACAAAGTAGCTGTAAATCAACTTGCTCAACATATTGTACTGGTACTGGTAAAAACACTAAATGTAATTACAATAAAACTGTACCTGGGGTAATGGATCCCAATAATGCTAAAAAAATAGATGGTATTAAAAATATATCCGCACCATCAAATGTTACTGCTTCTTCTTCAGTAATAGAAGGATTAAAAAAATTATCTACAGTTTTTGATAAAGAAAATAAAGGATATAGTGCAAAAATTATTAGTGGATACAGACCAATAAATAGACAATTAGAAATTGCTTGTAGCGACTTGAACAAAGTTCCAAGTTATGTTGCTTACCCTGGGGGAAGTAACCATGGTACAGGAGTGGCTATAGATATCTATCTTGAACAAAATGGAAGTCCTCTATCATACTGTACTTTGGCAAATTCAAAAAAAATGGATGAAATGATGAGTAGTGCTGGGTGGGTCAGATATACAAAAGAAGCTTGGCATTATGAATATGGTACTAATGCTGGTACCACAAGATGCGTTTCACCTAATTGCCCTCAAGCAGAAAAATGTGGTCAATAATAAATGTTAAATAAAATTGCGATACTTACATTATCGCAATTTTATATTTCATCTTTATTTTCTATAAATTTTACAACAATGTGCCTGTCTTTACCTACACCAGTTGAATCTGTAACTAAATTTTTATCTTTTTCTAAAAAGGTATGAATTATCCTGCGCTCATAACCGTTCATTGGATCAAGGTCAATACTGGATTTAAAGAACTTTGCACGCTCGGCCATCATGTGAGCTTTTGTTTTTAAATTATCAATGTGGTTTTTTTGGAAATTATTAACATCAAGAGTAATTGCCATAGGCGCTGCATCTTGAGCTAAGTCTTTTTCGCAATATCGATGTAGTAGGGAATTAAGAGCTTGTAGGGATTCACCATCGCGCCCAATAAGCATTCGAGAATCTGGACTTTCAATTTGGATAGTACTCATGCCAGTATCTTCATCGTCAACGAGATTTATTGATTTGATCTCCGCTCCTAAAGATTGTACGAGATTTTGGACAAATGTTTTGATTTCATCTTTTGTCTTAGCCATATAAAGACTTTACCATAAAAAATACCCGCTCGCAAGCAGGGTATTTTTGTATTTTGCTTATAAATAAAGCTTATTTTATGACTTCAGCAGTAACTTTTAAGACTTCTTTTTTAGCTATAGCTTTAGCAATTGATCTTTCTTGGACTATAGTAATAAGGTTATTAACTATCCAATATAGACCAACAGCAGCTTGAATTCGATAAGTTATAAAAGCAATAATTATAGGGAAAACATACTTCATTTGGGTTTGCATAGATTTTTGAATATCCGCAGATAGGCCTTTTTGTGATGCTGATGTTTTAGCTTGAATCTTTTGAGTAGGGGAAACATAAACTTGGATAAATTGAGTTAGGCCAGTTATGATCGCTATCCAAATAGAATGAGTTTTTGTTAAATCAATTAAACCAAGAAATACTGTGTTGATTGATTCTGGTACATGAACGAAAGAATAAAGTAATGCATTATCTAAATTTAAACCTTTTAAGAAAACAAAATACAAACCAAAAATTATTGGAATTTGAATTATTATTACTAAACAACCTGAAAAAGGATTAACTTTTTTATCTTTGTATAGGGCAAAAGTCTCTTTAGCTTCTTCTTCTTTGGATAATTTTTTAGCTTTGATTTCAGCAATATCAGATTGGATGCTAGCCATATCAATCTGTGATGTAATTGCTTTTTTAGATAAAGGATAAAGAATTACCTTGACCAAAATTGTTAAAATAATGACAGCAAAACCTAAATCACCCATTGTCACATAAGATAGTAAGACAACAAGGATATTAAGAATTGGTTTATATATAAATGTATTCCACATAGTGCTAAGTGTACCAGAGCTAGGCCAATGGGTCAAAGTTATTTCCTTTTTGCCATGGGTGGCATCTAGATATTCTTTTAAACCCTAAAAATAAGCCTTTAAATAAGCCATATTTTTGTAAAGCTTGTTTTGTATATTCGGAACATGTTGGATAAAAATAACAGGTTGGATTTTTACTTTTAAAGAATCCAGTATCACGAGATAAATATTTTTGATAAAAGTTTATTAAGATTATAAATAATTTCGTAATTATTTTTGACATAATATTTTTATTAAATCATTTTTTATTTCCAAATGATTCATTTTATTAATCTTGCCACGAATATTAATACTATAGTCTCCAGTAACAATAGGGGATATATCTCTTAGTATTGCTAAGGTTTTTCTTTTTGCAGTGTTACGGTCTACGGCTTTTTTATAAACCTTTTTAGAAATGTTTACAGAAAAACGATTTTTTAAACCATTTCTATATAAAACAGAAAAAAGAGCACTATTGGCTCTTTTACCTTTTAATCGAAGTTCGGCAATATTAGCGCTATTTAAACGTTTTGCCTTGGGCAACATATTAAACAGCTAATTTAGCGCGTCCTTTTTGGCGTCGTGATGCTAAAACTTTACTACCACTAGCAGTTTTACTACGAACTAAAAATCCGTGGGTTGTTGCACGCTTTCGTTTGTTTGGGTTGTAGGTAAATGACATATCCAATATACTAACCCAAAATCACTAAAAAGGCAAGTGTTTAGGGGCTCTAGAGTTATACACATCTTTCCCACAATCTTTTAACATTCGGGACTATGCTCAATTTGTGTAAATCTATATAATACATCTATGCAAAATGATATTGAACCAGGAAAACTATGGGAAGAATGCTTGGCTACCTTAGAAAGAATGGTTTCGAGACCTAATTTTACAACCTGGTTCAAACAAACACATATCACCAAAATTGATGACGGCGTAGTTTTTGTTGGTGTACCTAATGAATTCGCAAAAGACTGGTTAAACAATAAATTCCATAAAATCATCCTAAAAACCCTTGTAGATGGTGCACCATACGTAAAAAACGTTGAATTTACAGTAGCTAAATACGATTCTGCAGCAAGTGTAAAACTTGTTAATCCAAAAGTACCTCAAGGACCAAGTCTACCAATACAAGATATCTATGTGAATAAAGAAGACGGTTTAAACCCTCGATATACATTTGACAACATGATAGTGGGGTCATTTAACGAATTAGCTAATGCTGGGGCTCAGGCTGTTACTCGTAACCCTGGAGTCCTATATAACCCTTATTTTATATACGGGAATACTGGTCTAGGTAAAACCCATATGATAGAAGGTATTGGTAATGCCATAAAAAAACAATTCCCAGACAAAAAAGTCTATTATACCAGTGCTGAAAAGTTCGTTATTGAATGTATTAGCGCTGTTCAAAACAAAACAATGAATAGTTTTAAAGACCGTTATCGACATTTTGATGTTCTAATTATGGATGATATCCAAATGATTGGTAGGGGGGAAAAGGTTCAAGATGAATTATTCCATCTTTTTAATATGCTTTATGAAGAAAATAAACAAATTGTATTTTCTAGTGATAAACACCCTAATTATATAACAGGCCTAGAAGACCGTTTGCGCTCAAGATTCTCTCAGGGGATGATTGTAGACGTCCACGAGCCGGACTATGAATCACGCGTAGCTATAATACGATCAAACCTTTCCAAAATGGGTGTTGGACTACCAACAGAGAGTATTGAATACATAGCCTCATCTGTAGAAGGGAATATCCGTGAGTTAGAAGGCAATATAAAGACCATAACATTGCAAGTTGATATCAAAAAAAGGAATTTAACTCTTCAAGAAATAAAAGATATCATTAAAAATAGTGTTAAATCTCAAAAACAAATATCTATCGAGGAAGTTGTAAAGACAATTTCATCTTTTTATCATATTGAAAGTGATTCAATTTACGAAAAAACAAGACGTAAAGAAGTTGTACATGTAAGACAAATCATTATGTATATACTACGAGAAGACTTTAATTTATCATTTCCTTTTATTGGACAAAAAATGGGAGGCAAAGACCACACAACAGTTATTCACTCTTATGAAAAGATAAAAACCGAACTGGAGACAAACACTGGATTAATGTCGGAAATCGAGAGGATAAGATCATTATTCAAATAGAACAAATTGGGGATAAAAAATAAAACAGTAAAAAATTATAAGTTATTAAATTTAATTAGAAGATTATAAAATAATGGAATTTTTTAAAAGGTATATAAATTATAGATATAAATACATTATCCACAATCCCCAACACTAGTAGTAATAAATAAATTTTTATGGAATTAATTATAGAAAAGAAATACATTGAAGATATTATAAAAACAACAAGTCGAATATCTTTAAAAGGTATAATTCACCCTGCATTAAAATTATCTAGAATAAATATTAAAGATAATAAATTTACAATTAGTGCAACTAACCTATCACTAGCAGTTATTGTAACTTTTCCTATTGAAAACAATGAAGAAAAGGAATATTTTGTTGATACTGAATCTTTAAATAGAATTTTAAATGGTATGTCTGGGTCAGACAGTGTTAGTTTTAATTTTAAAGATACATTCATTGAAATAAAAACAAAAATATCTAAATCAAAAATCCCATATCAAAATGGTGAAGATGTTCCAACTATCCCTGTTGTTGATGGAACACATATTACTCTTCCTGCTAGTAATTTTAAAAAGGCTTTATCTATTACTCTTCCAGGAGCTTCGACTACTGATATTAAACCAGAACTATCATCTGTCTTTTTAGTTTTTAAAGATAATACTATAAATGCTGTTACAACTGATGCTTTTCAATTAATTGAATATTCACAAGTAGTGACAACAACCAAAGAAACTTCTTTTTTACTACCAGCTAAAGAAGCCGGAGATATTATAAAAATCATTGATAATATTGATGGGGCTCTTAATGCTAGTTATACAGATACATTATTTTGTATAACAACAAAAACCATAACAATAATAACTAAACTAACCCAAGGTTTATTCCCTGACTACACAACTATTATTCCTAAGAATGCAGTCTCGCATGTTCAGTTTTTAAGACTAGATTTAGATAATGCTTTAAAGTTTTTAATGCAATTAAAATCAGATACTAATCATATAAATATAACAGCAAATGATAACAAATTAATTCTTAGTTTAAAAAATTCAAATGGTGGTGATGGGGAATATGTAATTAATACAAAACAAGAAGGTGAAAATTTTTCCGGATATGTTATGGCTAGTCATTTAAAGACCCTAGCTAGCAATATTCCTAATGATTCTATACAACTAGACTATTTTGGACAACAGAAGCCTCTATTGGCAACCAGCGACACAGGGGCGAGCTTTAAATACCTTATGATGCCAACAACTAATTAATACTATGGATCATATCAATAATTATTTTTTTAATACTGGAAATAATTTAAAAAAATCTAATCAAGAAAAAGAAATAATAATTGATACTATTTTAAAATTAACCAAAATACAATTAAATAAAAATGAACTATCTGTAAAAAAACAAATAGTCCATCTTCACGTTTTTGGGGTTAAGAGAACAAAAATTTTAGAGAATAAAGAAAAGATTAAAGAATCTTTATTAACTAATTTTGAACTACAGGTTCTTGATTTAAAATAGGTCCAACAAATTGTGGGTTATTGTAGTTAAAGGATACACTAGTTTCTCCTTGGTTTAATAAATCATCAAAAACTACAGCTTTTAAGATATGGT
Organism: uncultured bacterium; assembly: GCA_937895515.1. GTDB lineage: Bacteria > Patescibacteriota > Minisyncoccia > Phycocordibacterales > UBA9973 > 2-01-FULL-33-17. The sequence goes on along the minus strand of CALAYS010000171.1, from coordinate 31,490 downwards.
CACCATTTTTAATTTTTAAAGCCTCGGTATCAAATGCATATTCCCAAGGATTAGCATTAATTGTATTTATTTTATTTCCATCTAAATAAATATCAATTCTTTTTACTTTTTGATTATCGATATTAAATCCAATATTGATTTTTGCTTTAGATTCTAATATTTGTCCATCGTTTAAACCTGTAATTGTTATTGGAATAACGATATTTGCGTTATGAACATTGTCGTAATAAAGAGGAATACTAAATGCTGTTGTAATAGTTCCACCATGAGAATTCCACCATTTTTGGATTCCAGCCTCCCAGTTTTTATATTGTCCATCTTTAGCCGGATTACTTGGTTTTGGTCCAAGAATATTGTCCCGGTCTATCCAGTAAAGTATTGTATGAACATTTGTAATAACTTTTTCTACGCGAGCTTCCGGAGGAGTAAAGTCTGTTGCTTGTCCGCCAGAAATTTTATCTATATAGAAACTTTCTCCACCTTGCCATAAACCACGCAAGACTGGAGCACCTCCTTGGTCAGGGAACGGGATATTATTAAATCCTTGATCAGGTGCGGTAGATAAATATTTAAGCATTACTCTGTTAAATAGGGGACCCGAGACTTGGGCGCCACCTTTTTTCATAACAGTATTGTCGTTATTTCCAGACCAAACACCAACAGCAATTCTTGGGTTATAACCAACTATCCAAGCATCACGGTTAGAGTTAGTAGTTCCTGTTTTTACAGCTACAGAATACCCTGGAACAAAAAGACTTGAGCCTCGGCCAAATGTTGGAGCTCTTAAGTTATCATCAGATAGTATTTGAGTTATAGCGCTGGCTACATAATCTGGCAGTACTTGTTCACCCTCGTCTTCTTTATATTCTTCTAAAACTTTACCGGTTCTATCTTCAACTCGCAGTATCCCTGTTGATGAATGATGAATACCGTTTGTAGCAAATGTTCCATATGCACTAACCATATCAATTAATTTAACTTCACCCGCTCCTAAAACCAATGACAAACCATAATCTTTACTATTAGTTAACCCTGTAACCCCCATAGACCGTGCTGTAGCAATAGTGTCATCAACCCCAGCTAAATATAAGACCTTGACCGCTGGTATGTTGCGAGATTCTGCAAGAGCATTACGCAATGCCATTGGACCTTTAAATTTGTTATCAAAGTTATCTGGTGAATAACAGCCCGCGCCTTTACCTTCAGGAGTACAATTTGCATTAAATTCTGTAAAAGTATCAAATAAAACAGTTTCTGGACGAAGTCCTTTTTTAAAGCCTGTTGCGTAAGCAAATGGTTTAAAGCTTGACCCTGGTTGACGTGGAGAGTTTGCAACGTTGAATTGTCCATCAATATTTTTATCAAAAAAATCGCGTGACCCAACCATTGCTAGAATTTGTCCATTTTGTGGATCAATCGCAACTAGTGCAATATTTTTACCGTTGTATTCCTTTTCGTTTTTCAAAGCTTCTTTCAAAGCTTCGTCTTCAGCATATGATTGTAAATCAAAATCTAATGTTGAAATAACTTTTAACCCTTCTTTATCCACCATTTCTGCACCATATTTTTTTTCTAAATAATCTCTTAAATAAAATGCAAAATGTGGAGCCTTGATCGCGCTTTGGGCTTTGGCTACAAAAACAACTTTTTCGTTTAATGCATTTTGGTATTCATCTTCGGTTATGTAACCAAATTCTTTCATTCTTTTTAATACATAATGTGCTCGATCATCAAGATCAGATTTATTAGGACCATTAGGGTCGTAACGGCTTGGGGCTTGGGGGATAGCTGCTAAATATGATGCCTCAGCCAGCGTTACTTCACTTGATTTCTTTTTAAAATAAACTTGAGAAGCTTCCTCTACTCCATATACATTACCGCTATACGGGGCTTCGTTAAGATAAATTTCCAAAAGCTCGTCTTTAGATAATTTACGCTCTAATCGTATAGCAATTATCATTTCTTTAATTTTTCGAGAAATTGTTTTTTCATTTGTTAAAAGAGTATTTTTAACAATTTGTTGAGTTAGCGTGGAACCTCCTTGGGTTTCACCTTTAAAAATTGTTGCATAAAATGCACGAATTAAAGATTCGATTCTAACTCCATGGTGGTTATAGAATTGGTCATCTTCAATAGAAATAGCGGCTTTGCCAATAAGTGGATTTATTTCATTTAGTGGAACCACTGTTCGGCGAATAGTATTGTGGTTATCATAAAGCAAGACTTTACCTGTACGGTCGTAGATTTTTGTGGATTGAGAAATAACCCGTTTATCAAAGTTGGAAATATCAGGCAATGGCACTGTTGCGATATAGAACACAATTACAGCCCCTAAAAGAGCAATAAGACCCAAAAACGCGTATAAAGCATAACGCAAATAGGTTTTAAGGCTAGTATTTTTAAGCGATTTTATTGCTTCTGTACTTATTTTTTTAACCCTCGGCTTTTGTTTTAAAATAATGTGCTTTTTGATGTCATTTATGATTTTTCTCATACCCCTATTTTAGCATAGACTAGAAAATGTTATAGTGTATTTATGCAAATAGATACAGATATCCAAAAAATTGATGAAATCCTAACTCGCGGAGTTGGGGAATTTATTGACCCAGACGGCTCTTTTCGTAAGAAATTAATGAACAACCCAAAGGAAATAGTAATTAAATTTGGAGTAGACCCAACAAGACCAGATATTCATTTAGGTCATGCTGTTGTTCTTCGTAAACTTCGTCAATTACAAGATTTAGGGTGTAAGGTAATTTTTTTAATTGGTGATTATACTGCTCAAATTGGTGACCCAACTGGTAAAAGTAAAGTTAGACCCGAGATAGATCAAATTGAGGTAGAAAGAAATATGGAAACATATATGGCCCAAGTAGGTAAAATTCTTAAAGAAGATAAAAATGTTTTTTCTTGGATAAGAAATTCAGATTGGTTCACAGCAATTAATGATATTATTTCCCCTTTGGGAACTAATTTAAACTGGGAAACTACTAATAAAGTTACAGTAGAAGGAATTGACGCTAATTCAACAGTAGGAAAAGCTTTAATTTTTGAAAAAACAAGAAAACAAACAGAACTTAATCCTCCCGAAGGAATAACCGCTATAACGTTAAGAACTTTTTTGTGGACATTGAAACATATAACACATTCTAGATTAATAGATCGAGATTTTTTTCAAGACAGACTTAAAAATGGTCAAGAATTATTTTTGCATGAAATGATGTACCCAGTACTTCAAGGAATAGATTCTTTTGCTATAGAAAAAATATATGGTAAATGCGATTTAGAGGTTGGTGGTACAGATCAAACGTTTAATATGATTATTGGACGTGATGTTATGAAAATGAATAAACAAGATCCTCAAGCAGTCTTAGCATTTAAAATCCTGACCGGTCTTGATGGGAAAGAGAAAATGTCAAAAAGTCTTGATAATTACATTGGTATTACAGATGAACCAAATGATATGTATGGGAAAGTTATGTCTATTCCAGATTCTTTGATTGAGCATTACTTTGAACTTTGTACTTTTACAAAAATGGATGAAATAAAAGAAATTTCTGAAAAATTAAAAAATGAGTCAGTAAACCCAAAAGACATTAAAATGGATTTAGCTTTACAAATAACTGCAATCTACCACGGGCAAGATTTAGCCGAAGAAGCACAAAAAAACTGGGAAGCGACATTTTCAAGTGGAGAGATTCCAAAAGATGTAGAACATACATTTAATCTTGATGAAGGTAGAACACTAATGGATGTTGTTGTTGGTTCTGGGTTAGTTAGTTCTAAAACTGAATACAGACGACTGTTGGATGCTGGTGCAATTGAACACATGGAAGATAAACGCGGTATTAAAGATGATACTGAAAAATCTCAAATAGGAACATACCGAATTGGTAAAAAAAGATTTTTAAGAATAAATTAATATTTTAATTTATGCATGAAAAAATATTTATTACACATCATCGAGAAGATTTAATTCGTCCTATTGATGATTTACTTTTGAACATTAAAAAACCTTTGGAAGAACGCGGAGTAATTATATTTTTAAATGGACAACTAGGTTCCGGTAAAACTGCTTTTGTTCAAGAATTAGCATACAGTGTTGGGGTAGAGAGCCGGGTCCAGAGCCCAACTTTTGTTTTAATGAAAAAATATAGTATTGATAGCGCTGTTATCCCAGAGCTATATACTTTGATTCATATTGACGCATACCGGCTGGAGCCACACCACAAAGAGTCATTAAACGTTGAAGACTTTTTAAGTGAATCAGGGACATTGGTCTTGATTGAATGGCCAACATCAATTGATTTAGGGCAAGAATTAGCATTTGCAAATATTGATTTTGAAATTATGCCAAGTCTTAAAAAGAATAATTCTAATGACGATGATGAAAGCGGTGAATACGCAAATTATGATGAAATTGAAGATGATAACAACGAGGTTCGAAAAATAAAAATAAGGTATAAAAACTAAACAAAACCCCGCATAATGCGGGGTTTTGTTTAGTTCCAATTATCTAGTTCATCTTCTTCGTCAACAAAGAATTCATAAACTTCATCATTTTCGTTTTCATCTTGATGAAGCATTGCTAGAGAATTCTCAACATCAGATGTTGGGATTACATCTTCAACATCGACGTCTACATCGACAACGTCTTCTTCGCCTTCAACTGCTCCTAAAAAAGCTTCTTCATCATCTGTAGGTTTTAAAATATCGTCTGTTTGCATTTGATTATACTTAAAAATTAATTAATTACTTTATGCTTTTTACTTTCACATTTTTTTTAAAATTTCGCAAGTAAAAAAATATTATATCTGTGAATAACGTATTTGTGAAGTGCAAGATAGAGCAATGGCAATAGCATCAATTTCATCATCTTGCATTGTTTCTTTGGGTAGATTTACTATTTTCGGTATCATTTTAATGATGTCATTTTTTGCAGCCCTTCCGTAACCAGTAATAGCTAATTTCATTTCTGTTGGAGATATTTCAAATACTTGTAATTTTTTTTGACCAACACAAGATAGTACTACTCCACGAGCTTGGGCTACATTAACAACAGTTTTTTGGTTATTAGTAAAAAATATTTTTTCTATTGCTACAATATCCGGGGAATATTTTTTAATGATATTTTCTATTTGATTATAAATTAAAGCCAATCTTTCTTGAGTGGTATCTTTGTTTTTAGTAATAAAACATTCCGAATATATAACCGTTTCTTTATTTTTATTCATTGGGTTAAACTCCAAAACAGCAATTCCTAGACGTTCTATTCCAGGGTCAATTCCTAAAATTATTTTTTTGTCAGTGTTTATTTTATTCATTAATATGTTCTATTCCCATGTCTGTAATTGTTCTACCACGCGGAGTTCTTTCAATAAATCCTAGTGATAATAGGTATGGTTCAACAACGTCTTCAATTGTGCCTTCATCTTCATGGAGAGACACCGCCAATGTTGATAGCCCTGTCGGACCACCTTTAAATTTGTGAAGTAATGTTTTTAAATACTCTCTATCGATTTGGTTTAATCCCAGTTTATCAATACCTAACATGCTTAGTGCTAAGTCCGCTGTGTTTTTATCAAGAGGCATATTTTTTACTTGGCCATAATCGCGGACTCTTTTTAAGAAATAGTTTGCTGCTCGTGGGGTTTTGCGTGATCGCTTAACAATTTCATTAATACCACCTGCGTCCATATCAACTTCAATTATTTTTGCAGATCGTTCTAATATTTTTGCTAGTTCATCATGTGAATAATATTCTAGTCTAAAAACTCCTCCACCAAACCGTGATCTTAGTGGGGCAGATAGTAATGATATTCGTGTTGTTGCTCCTATTAATGTAAATGGTGGCAGTTCTAATTGGACGCTGCGCGCAGATGGGCCTTTGCCAATCATAATATCCATTACGCCAGATTCCATAGCTGGGTAGAGTATTTCTTCAACTAGTTTTGAAAGTCTATGGATTTCATCAATAAATAAAATATCATGTGGTGCCAAATTTGTAAGAATACTAGCCAAGTCTCCAATTTTTTCAATTGCAGGACCTGATGTAACAGTAATATTGCGTCCAGTTTCTTTGGCTATCAAATGTGCGATGGTGGTTTTGCCTAATCCTGGGGGACCGTAGAACAGCATATGCTCGGCAGACTCACCGCGCTCTTTTGCGGCTGTTAATAAGATGTGGATGTTTTGTTTAATACTATTTTGCCCAATATACTCGTCCCAATTATTGGGGCGGAGTGTTTGGTCAAGAAATTTGGAATCCGTCTTCATATATAAGGCTTTTTTACTATTAGGCTCATATTTAGCCACCCCTTTTAAGGGACTTGACAAATTAAATCTAATTTGCTATAATGGCTAACATAAACATATCAATAAGGTTTGTAAAAAGGATCTTTACTGATATAGTTTAAGTATAGCACAGTTTGTTATGTGCTTTTGTTTTTTAAAAGAAGATACTAATCTATAAGCAATCAGCTTTATCGCCCGGTGCTTCTCGCGGAGGACGAATTGGTTCCGACTGATTCTATCCTACAAGGTTGTACTACTTGCTCGGACTTGTGCCTTTCAAGGATTGTTTATAGATTAGTGTTTTTTTATTTTAAGTTACTCTTTTAAAATAACGCACCCCACCCTAACCCTCCCCGTGACCAGGGAGGGAATTTAGTTTCATCTTTATCTTATTTATAACTTTATAAATATCCCTATCTACTTCTTCATTTTTAATTCTAAGCACATTAACACTTAAAGATTTTAAATAATTATCTCTTTCTTTGTCATAATCTTTATTTTTTAAATGCACTTTACCATCTAATTCAACTATTAATTTCTTCTCAACACAATAAAAATCTACAATATATATACCTATACTATGTTGTCTTCTAAATTTAAATTCAATTTGTTTATTTCTTAATTTATTCCAAAGCAAAGATTCTACAGTTGTCATATTTTTCCTTAGATCTTGCCTCCTTTCCTTTAATGTAGATTTAGTAAAAATCTTCTTCATAATTAAATGATATCATTTTTGTATTAAAAGTCCTCCCTTGTGAAGGGGAGGATTTAGGTGGGGTGCGATATTTATTCTAAACTATAATTACCACTTTCAACAATTTCACAAGCGCGATTAAGGTCTTCAAGCATTTGAATTGATTCTTCATAAGACAATACAGTATTTATGTTAATTATTCTTTGAAAAACCACCGTCCCATAATTGAGAATGTAATCTTTATAAATAACAGGGTGGTGTTCTATTGGTTTATACCAAGAAATTTTTTTTAGGAACAACATTTGGCTTAGAACTCAATTCTATCATTGTTCCTAGTATTGTTTTTTTGAAACTGCATCTAATTTTACGTGTTTTAAATGTACCTATTAAATAAAAATATCTCGCTCGAGAAGCTAAATTATCAATTTTCCATTTTTTTGCGTTCAATAATTTTCTTAAATTAAAACAAGATGCTTCAGCTTCAGAGCCTGTATTGTTTGTAGTTTTTTTAAAAAACCATCCCATTATTAATACCGTTGAAGTTAAAATAAATAATCCTAATATAGAATTCATATTTTTCTAATCACTTAGGCTTACTACACTTTTTACTTCTTCGAGTGTGGTGATTTTTTTTATGACTTTGACGATACCGTCTTCTTTCATATTTAATATCCCTTGTTTGTTGGCAACCATTTCAATTTCTCTTTCGGATGGATTGTTTGGAATTATAGCTTGAATAGATGCATCATTGTAAATTGCTTCAAAAATTCCTAACCGGCCTTTGTATCCAGTAAAGTTACATGCTTCGCAGCCATGCGGTACAGCGATTTCATAATTGTCCATTTTTTCTACACCATAAATTTTTAAATCTTTTGTGTTATTTATGGCTTCGTCTAATGTCTTATTGATTTCATCAACTTCTCTTTTTTCTGCTGGTTTGTAACTAACACATTTACTACAAACTTTTCTAACAAGTCTTTGTGCAATTGAAAGAGATAATGCAGAAACTAAAATTTTAGGATTAACACCCAAGTCAATAAACCGAGGGATTACACCAGCGGCATTATTAGTGTGTAGTGTTGAAAAAACAATGTGCCCAGTTAGTGCGGCTTCAATGGCAACTTCGGCGGTTTCATTGTCACGAATTTCCCCAACCATTATTACTTCGGGGTCTTGGCGAAGGGCTGATCTTAGTCCACTAGCAAAAGTATATCCCGCTTCATTGTCGGCTTGGGTTTGGGTTATACCAGCTAAATGATATTCAATTGGGTCTTCAATTGTAATTATTTTTACTTCTTTAGAATATATGCGTTGCAGGAATGAATATAATGTTGTTGTTTTACCAGACCCTGTCGGACCAGTTAATAGTATCATCCCATTAGGTTTTCTAATTTCAACATCAATAAGTTTAAATAAATTATCCGGTATACCTAGTTCCTCCATACCCACACGGATACTTTTAGGATTAAGTAATCGCATAACTATAGATTCACCATAAGCCCCGGGGATAAGTGATACACGAACAGAGATTTCATCACCATTTATAAAAATACTGTATCGTCCATCTTGGGCAATCTCCGTATTTGTTATTTTAACTCCAGAAATTAATTTAATACGCGATGCAATAAGTCGGAAAAATTTAATTGGCAAAACTATAACTTCTTGCAAGACTCCATCTAGTCTGTATCGAATTGAAACACTCTCTACACTGGGTTCAATATGAATATCTGATGCGTCTAGTTTGATAGCTCCAGCCAAAACTGTTTGCAAAACATGAGATGTAAAATGAATACTGTCTTTACCAGCGGTTTCAATTTTTGTTTCAACATCTTTAATTGTTTTAATATCTGAACTAAGTTCATCAATAACATCACCCGAAATTTCAATACTACCAGTTGCGCTGGCTTCGGCATTGGAAAGTTCTAAATATCTTTCCCATACACGCTCTAAACTTGCGCGGGATGCAATGTATAGTTCTGGTTCTAGTCCGTGGTGTTTAATATTGTCCAGGATTACAGCAACTTCAGGGCGGGATGGGGCATGAGCTGCAATTAGGAGCTTTTTACCAGAAATTTTAAAAGGAGCTACATCGGCAGTGCGAGCCTCGGCCTCACCAACATAACGAAGCGCTTCGTTATCAATAGAAATTGTTGATAAATTAATATAAGGTATGTGGTATTTTTCATCGGACAGCAGTTGCATTAATGCTTCTTCTTCGCGACGACGAAAATCCTCGATATTCTTATTTTGTTCGTTCTTATCATTGGAAACTGACATATAGATATTATATAGGAAAAGCCATTTTTGGGCGAGTTTTACCTTATTATTGAACCCTTTCTGACCCATTGACTTTTAACCCCAAAGGTGATATAATGTTTACTAACAAATATATTCAAAAAAAATTAAAAAAATTAAAAAATAGCTATGAAATTAAAAAAACTAATCAAACTTTCGGTATTACTAATACTGATCTTTGTAAAAGCAAATCCTGTTGTTGGACAGGCTAAAACAACCCACAAAAAACTTGCGATCGCACACATAGTGAAAGGTCCTAAAAAGTTTGACGGAAACCACGTGTATTTTATTTCTCAACTGCCGGTAGATCAATGGCAGAAGAATGATACGTTCCAGGTTAACGACAATACTTTTAAATTGTATGCCAGCCCGTCTTCGTTTATTGCGAATACGGAAGAAACATATAATTCTTACCGGGCTTTGCGTGTGAAAGGTTTCGAGTCTTCAATTGACTGGTTTGATTTTTCTGAACATATCACTGTTGTAAAAGGCAGTAAAGTGAAGGGGATCAAAATGTTAGCAAATTCACGCTCGGACGAGAATGGAAACATTACTTACGGTGATTTTAAACAAATCGACACTAGCTGGTATTTTTTATGCTATGCCGGTGTACCAATGTATAAAATGACCGGGGGTATGGAACCCTGCCTTAATCTTACTCGTGTTATGTTTGCCGATGATTTTAACAAAGAACCCGAACTAATCAAAGACCCTGAGCCAAAAGACACTACTCCAATTAAGAAACCGGAAGATAAACCAGAAGTCAAAGCAGACATAATGACTGAGCCTTGCTCAAATGTTCAATATGAAATGGCTGATTGGTACATTCAGGACGGTGTTCAGGTTGGGAAATTCACTAAAGAATACTCCAATATTTATTGGAGGAAAAGTGATAATCACTGGATACAGTTAAATGGTGAAAAATGGGACACACTTTGTCCTAAACCAGCCCAAAAGCTCGCTGCCACCCCAAAAAAAAACTCAAATTTCGTGACCGCTTCCGATTGCAATGGAAACGTTTATTTAAAAGACGAAATTCCGGGTCCAAACGGGGAGGAAATGTTCAACAATCGGGAAGTTATGAGAGTAGGTTATCATTGGTACCGCAAAGGTCCCGATGGAATATACTATGAGTTTTGTACAATTCAAATTGCAACAAACACTCAAACTCAAACACCGACTAAAAACGATTGTGGGTGTCCAGACGATAAAAAGCCTGAGACACGAACAACATCAACAACTTATACGTATTATGATGACCATTGTGGTTGTCCTAAAACAAGAACTTGTGGATGTACACAGAATTATACTTGCAACGACCATATACAATATGTGTCTACGCAAAAACAAAGTTCATTTTGGTTTAACATTTCCGCTTGGCCCAATTATCCAATGGTTTACGGAAATAATAATTACGGTAATTACAATAATCGTGGGTTTAATCAACAAAGACAACAACCCCCAATCATTGTTCAACGTGACGGACCATTTGATAAACACGAATAGAAAAGGTAAATCCCTAATCTAGAAAATACTTCAATGGCTAAAAGCTTAAAACACTTTTAGCCATTTTTTTATACTTAAAAATGTTATAATAGAATTACTTTAAATCGCCATGTTTTGGGATTGACAAGTACCCATATAAGATGATATAATATAATTATGAAATTAATCAAAAGTTTAGCTTTTTCGTTCTTAATTTTGGCACTTTTCTCCATTTCTGGGGTTGCCCACGCTGGTTTTAATGAAAACATCGGTGGTGGTGACTGTGTCCCAGCTTTTGGTATTGCCCCAACGGGTAATGTTTTAGCAAATGGATGTTCATCTTACCAAATCCAACAATATGGTACAGCTGGTAAATCTTACGATGTTCGGCTTTATTACCGTAATACATCTAATATTGACGCAGCAGGCGTAAAAGCTGGAATAATAGTAAATTCTACTGGTAATTTTTCTGGATTTTTAACCTCTAGTGTTGGTGGAGTTAATGGTACTGCCAATTTAACTATTCCAAGTAATACTCATCTTGAATTTAACGGAGCTCAAGTCTACCAAAGAATGGGTAGTAGTACTCCTAATATGATTAAACAAATTACAACTCTTTCCGAGCTTAGTAATTTTTCAATGCATGATATTCCTTCTTATGCTAAATGTCCATCTGGAACCACTTTTTGTTTTCAAGGTATAATCGTTGCTACCTTTACTGTTAAGCAAGATGCAGTTCAACCTCAACTTTGTACTGATACAACTGCAAATAATTACGGTAAGGTTTTACCTTGTACATATAATCAAGTTTTACCAATTTGTACTGACATTAATGCAAAAAATTTTGGACAACAACTGCCATGTGTTTACCAACAAGCTCAACAAATCTGTACTGATCCAAATGCAAAAAATTTTGGACAAGTTCTGCCATGTGTATATCAACAATACACACCTCAAACATGTAATGACCGTAGTGCTAAAAACTATGGCCGGATTTTACCATGTGTATATGAACCAGTAAATCCGTATTGTTACGACAGTAATGCTCTTAACCGTTATAGTCCAGGGCCTTGTGTATACGCACCATATAACCCACCAGTTGTAATTCAGCCACCAGTAATTATTCCACCGCAACAATGTGTAATTAATTATTTTACAGCTAACCCTACTCAAATTAACCAAGGCGGTAGTTCAACTTTGACTTGGGCAACAACTGGTTGTACTAGTGCTCAAATATACCCAGTATTAAATAATGTAAATGTAATTGGTTCACAAATCGTAACTCCACAAATTTCAACTACTTATACACTATATGCATCAGGTCCTAACAGTGCTAATGCAACAACTATTGTTAGTGTTGGCCCAGCTCCAGCAAGACCTGTTTGTTCTGACGGAATCGACAATGATGCCGATGGTAAAATTGATGCTAATGACCCTGGTTGTTATGTTGGAAATGTTTATGATGCTAATCGTGCTAGTGAATACAATGTACCAACAGTTGTTAACCAAACAGTTTCTGTAAGTACTTTAAGTGCAACTAGTATTACCAGCGGGACATGTAAATTTAATGGAATAGTTAGTATTCCAGTTGCTAGTTCTACTAATGGATATTTTAAATATGGTACATCAATAAATAATTTGTCTTATACCTCACAACAAGACAATGTAGGTAGTAATGCTGGGCAATACCAATTTTCTGATGTAATTACAGGTCTTACTCCAAATACTACTTATTTCTATAAAATGGTTGCAACAAACCAATATGGAACTAAAGAAGGTGAAGTCAGATCATGTCGTACAAAAAATAACACTGTTGTAATTCAAGAAGAATCAGCTCCTGTAACTCGTACCGTTGTTCGTCAAACAAGAGTTACTCCTATTACAACAACAGTTGTTCCAGATCAAAGAATAATTGCTAATTCTGCTCCTTCATTATTGTTCTTGCGTATTGATGACCGAAGAGAAGACTTAACATGTTCTGATGTAGTTGACTATCAAGTTGTTTATAAAAATGTTTCTAATCTTGTATTAAATAATGCAATTTTAGAAGTACAGCTTCCAGCTGGGCTTAACTATGTTAAATCATCTGCAGGTGGTACATACAGCGAAACTACAAATACTGTTACATTTAACATTGGACAAGTTGTACCTGGTCAAGAAGATGCTAAATTCATCCAAGCTGATGTAAATTGTCTACAAGTTGATTCTGATATGTTAGTAGCAAATGCAAATATGGTTTATACTAACCCACAAACTTTAGCTCAAGAAGAAGCCGTAGCTTATGATTTAGATAAATTCTTTAATTCAGCGTTACAAAAAAATAATAACAATTTAACTGGTGCTGCAATATTTGGAATTGGATTCTTACCAAACTCATTGTTGGGTTGGTTAATAATGATATTAATAATTTTGGCTTTGGTTTATTTGATTCGATTATTCTTAGTTCCAAATAGAACAAATACAAGAAAACAAACAATTCATACTGAAACAAGAACCGAAGATCATTCTGAAATCTAATATAAGAAAACCCCTTAAACGGGGTTTTCTTTTTCGGTTTCGCGTTTCCCTCGCCTTAATAAGGAGAGGGACATAAGGGAGAGGTCGTGCTAAAATGTAGCTATGAAACGCATCGTTTTACTTGATACTCATGCACTAATTCACCGCGCATATCACGCCCTGCCGGACTTTAGGGCCAGTGATGGCACACCTACGGGGGCACTGTATGGATTGTCGAATATGATAGCCAGCATTATTCGGGATTTAAAGCCGGACTATATTTTTGCCTGTTATGATTTGCCAGGTAAAACTTTTCGGCACGAGGCATATACCGAATACAAAGGCACTCGCAAAGCCGGTGACGATGATTTAATAACCCAATTAATTTCATCTCGGGAAATTATTAACGCATTAAATATTCCAATAATTGATGCCGTTGGTTATGAAGCCGATGATGTTATAGGTACGCTTGCTAAAAAGTTTAGTGATAAAAATAAATATGACATTATAATTGCATCAGGCGATATGGATACAATGCAATTAATTGAAGGCAAGCATGTCCGGGTTTTTACACTTAAAAAGGGAATCACAGATACTGTTTTAATTGATGAAGATGCCGTAGTTGAACGATTTGGATTCCCCCCAAAATACATTGCAGATTATAAAGGATTGCGCGGTGATGCATCGGATAATATTCCGGGCGTGCCTGGTATTGGGGAGAAGACAGCTAGTGTTTTAATATCTAATTTTCAAACAATTGAGAATTTATACAAAGTTTTAAATAAAAATAGTGATGATGTTAAAAAGGTTGGAGTAACAGATAGAATCATTGGGCTTTTAAAAGACAATGAAGAAGGTGCGATTTTTTCCAAAATGTTAGCCACTATCCGCACCGATGTACCGATTGATGTTGAAATTCCAAGCAAGGTTTGGAATGAAGATTTTGATAAAGAAAAAGCCCAAAAAACTTTTTTAAAATATGAATTTCGAAATATGTTGTCACGCTTTGACCCAGGTTATGTAAAGGTGGAAAAGGCTGAAAAATCCGCCAGTAGTGTTTTGAAAAACACAACCAAAGCGGACGAGTCTAAAAAAAACGAAGGTGATAAGGCCCGAACCATAAAATCCAACCAACCTGATTTATTTAGTGAACCAATTGATAAAACCTTGCTTGAAGAAGCTAAACTAATGGTTTGGCTACTTAATTCAGAAAGAACAAATCCTGATATTGAAACTATTTTAGTTGATGCTGGGGCGGATAATTTTGAGGAAGCTCATAAATTACTAAAACAAAGGCTTGAAAAAGAAAAATCATTATTGTGGCTTTATAATAATGTGGAGCATCCTTTGATAAAAATAGTTCAAGCTATGTCAGAGCATGGTATTAAATTAGATGTACCATATTTAAAAAACTTTTCTGTAAAAATTACAAAAGAATTACAACAAATAGAAAAAGAAATTATTGATTTAGCTGGTGAAGAATTTAATGTTAATTCTCCTAAACAATTGTCCCATATTTTGTTTGAAGTATTGAATTTGCCAACCAAAGGCCTAAAAAAAAGAAAAGATGGTTTGTATTCTACCGATATTGATACTTTGTCTAAACTAGCTGATGACCACCCAATAATTAATAAAATGCTCGACTATCGAGAAAAGGAAAAACTAAGATCAACTTATATAGATGCTTGGCTATCTTTAGTAGATGAGAATGATTCTATTCATCCTACATTTATTTTAACTGGCGCGGCAACGGGGAGATTTGCTTCAACTAACCCCGGTGTACAAAATATTCCTATTGGTGGTAATTACGGTACTGAAATTCGCCGGGGGTTCATTGCTCGTGATGGATATACTTTGATGGCATTTGATTATTCACAAATCGAACTACGCATTGCGGCATTACTTTCCCAAGATGAATATTTAATAAAAGTCTTTACCGATGGACGGGATATTCATAATGAAGTTGCCAGTAGGGTATTTGGGGTTAGTAGCACTGAAGTTACCAAAGACATGCGCCGTCGTGCCAAGGTTATTAATTTTGGGATTTTGTATGGTATGGGGTCAACAGCACTAGCAAAAGAGATTGGTATAACCAGGGCCGAAGCCAAAGACATGATTGATAAATATTTTAGTCAATTCCCTAAGATTGCGCAGTATATGGATAAAGTCATAACTGACGCTAAAAAATTGGGTTATACCGAAACATTGTTTGGTCGCCGTCGGCAAATTCCTGGGCTTAAATCCAACGCTCCGTTTATTCGGTCTATGGCCGAGAGAATGGCAACCAATGCCCCAATCCAAGGCACAGCCACCGCGGACATTATCCGAATTGCTATGGTAAATATTTTTAATGCTCTAAAGGAGAATAATTTAGATGATAAAATATTTCCAATACTACAAATCCACGATGAACTAGTTTTTGAAGTTAAAGATGAATATATTGACCAAGCTAAACAAATAATCAAATACCAAATGGAGCGTGAAATGCCAAAAGATTTCTTAAAAAATCTGATTCCGGTTCCTATTATTGCCGAATGTCATATTGGTAAGAATTGGGGAGATATGGTATAATATGTGTACATTATGCAAACAGAATCTCAAACACAAAATTTAAGTGAAGCCCTAAATATTAAAAAGCCTATGAATATTCATGTAATATTGTCTCGTTCTTATTCGATTTATTTCTTTGCTTTTATAATTGGTTTAGTTATTGACTCTATTTTGTCATCAAAATTTAATATTAAACTAGGTGGAGAAAATCTTTCAGCTATTGGATTTATTTTATTAATCCTTGCTACATTTTTAATGTATTGGGCTCAAAGTGTAAATAGTAAAACCCGTTATTTACCAGACGGTAGTAAAGACTTTACTGCTGGCCCATATAAATATTCTCGTAACCCAACACAAATGGGGTTGTTTATTTTAGTTTTGGGTGCTGGGTTTATGATGAATTCTTATATTATTTGTGTTGGGGCTATTTTGGCTTTAACTTTTTCAACCCTGTATGTTATTCCAATGGAAGAAGCTCGTCACATTCGTAAACACGGTGATGCATATTTAAGCTATATGAAAAAAGTTCGCCGACTAATTTAACATGTTAAATGTTGTTACTGGTAAAGATTTAAAAAAAATAAAACAAGAATCATCCCAAATAGCTGATCGATTTTTAAAGTTAAATAAAAACAGTACACTGGAAAACCATACTGGAGATACACTAAATCCCACTGATTTGGAATACCGCGCAGTTGCCACATCTTTATTCGGCGACTTAAAAGTTTTTATAATTGAAGATTTTATACAAGAATACACCGATGAATTTTTAAAAATTGTGGATGCTATTGGTGCGTCTAAAAACCTTTTTGTTTTTTATGAAGAATCTGTAATTAAAGATGTAGAAAAGGCTATAACTGGTGCAGGGGGAAGTTTTGTTAAACTAGACGCTCCAGAAAAAGCTAAAGAAAATCCTTTTGCTATAACCGATGCATTAATCGCAAGAGATAAAAAGAAGCTATGGCAATTATACCGGCAGGAAATTGACCGCGGGGAAAGCGCCGAATCCATAATGGGGCGATTCGTTTGGGCTATCAAAACCCTTGTACTAATTCAAAAGAATCCCAAAGATACTGCCGTAACTTTGGGTATTTCACCATTTGTGTACAGTAAAACCAAATCCGCAGGCAAGGCCTGGACTTTAAATGATGCGGAGAATTTCTATACTAATATGCTTTTTGGAATGAAACCAGGGGATGAAATGGAACACCATTTAGAAAAATTAATTTTGGGGTAAAGAATTAGCCTAGTTTAATAATATATCTATTAAAAGGTGTTCCTTTTTGATCTATATCAGTACTTTGTAAAATTCCACCGGATTTTTCAATAACTTTAGCGCTGGCAATATTGTCACTATCACAAGTCATTAATAATTCAGTTAAACCATCATTTTTAGCCTTTTTTATAATTTCTTGCATCATTTGGGATGCATAACCTTTATTTCTTTCACTTGGACGAATTTTATAACCAGCATTTCCTCCACGAAATTTTAAAGCCTCATTTAATATTGGGCGATATTTTATTCCTCCAATATATTTATTTCCTTCTACTAGCCAATATTGAAAATCAGGAACTTTACCACCTTCATTGAGTGTTTTATTATTTTCAATTTTTTCTAAAAATAAATCAAAATTTTTATCTTGATCTTCAATATCGATACTTTGGTCATTATCAAATTCCTTAAACTCTCTCAAAGCCTCAATATATGAAGTTTTATACTTTTCACTTGGTTCTACAAGCTCGGCAGGGGATTTTTCTAGGTTATTTTCCATCTGTTAATAATATCATAAATCTCATGTTATACTACAACATATGACACCACGGCCAGAATCAAGTCAACCAATTCCAAATAATGCCCAGTTAGTGTTTAAGGGTAAGATTTTTGATGTTTATCAATGGGAGCAAGTTATGTTTGATGGAACGATTGCAAAGTTTGAGAAAGTAAAAAGACCAGATACAGCTTTAGTTTTTCCAATAATGGATGATGGTAGTATTTTATTAATACAAGAAGAGCAACCAGGCAGTAAGCCAGTTATTTGCCCTATTGGTGGCCGAATGGATGATGGCGAGGATGCATTAGATGCAGTAAAGCGAGAAATGTTAGAAGAAAGTGGTTATGAGGCTAATGAGTTTATTTTATGGAAAGCAATCAATCCTTTAATGAAAGTTGATTGGGTAAAATATTTTTTTATAGCTAAAGGATTAAAAAAAGTGAGTGAACCCAGTGTTGATAATGGAGAAAAAATATCTTTTAAAAAGGTTTCATTTGATGAACTACTACAACTAGTCTCTGAAATGAATTTCGGCCAAAATGATAAAGAAATAATCCCTTACTTTTTTCAAGCTTTAACCAATGAAGACAAAAAAGAAGAATTAAAGAAATTGTTTAGTATATAGAAATTTTATGAAACTAAAGACTTTACAATGGAATATTGGTGGTGCAAAGATAAGGGGTATTAATTCTGACCCAACACAAGGTCCGGGGTCTTTGAACCCAAGTTATTTAAATGATGATTTAGAATATATTATTTCAAAAATAAAAGAATTTGATGTAGATATTATTACTCTTCAGGAAGCCCATGCAAACCAAAATGTTATTCAAACTAAATTAATTGCTGAAAGGCTAGGTTTTCAGTATTGGGTAAATGATAAATATAGTGAATCTCATATAGAAGATGATCAAGGTCTTTGCCAATCTATCATTTCAAAATATCCAATATCAAATCACTCGTTTGAATTTTTTAAAAATCCTTATTTTAAATCAATACAAGAAAATGGTGATGAATGGATTTCGTTTGATAAGGGTTGTTCTTTTGTGCAGGTTATTTTAACTGATTTTAAAAATATAACTGTGGGAACATTGCACCTTGTTCCATTTCGTAGATTTAAAAAGGAATATAATGATCCTGAAGTCGTTGAGATATTGAATGATGTTTCTTCTATAATAGAACAAAAAATTAAAAATATGACCTTAATACAAGGAGATTTTAATATTAACGATAAATCACTTAAATTGCACTTACCTAATTTGTTTAACCATATAAAGGAAATAAATACTGATGACCCTACAACACCAAAAGGTAGTTGGTATGACCATGTATTATACAAAGGACTACATCTTATAAATTCTAAAGTAGATATTAGTGTACTAACTGACCATTATCCTATAATTTCAGAGTTTGAAATTTAGTATAAAATAATGCAAACTTTAATTATCGATAATCATACAAAACATTTAAGTGAATTAGTCTCACTTTTTCCAAATGTCACAATTCTTAAAAAAGAAGCGTTGTTAAAGGGGCAAAGTTTTGATATTTATGATGCCATTGTTTTTTCTGGTGGGTCAGATGTACCAACGGTACTGCGACACCCCAATGATTATATTTTAGAAATTGAAATTATTAAAAATTCTAAAATCCCAATTATTGGTATTTGTTTAGGTGCAGAAATAATCGTTCAAGCTTTTAGTGGGGAATTGGTGGATTTGGGTATAGAGCATCGTGGTAGTGTGGATTTAGAAATAGTAAATAATGATTTTGCTGAATTTTTAGGAACTAAAAATATTATAGTAAATGAAGCCCACAGTATTGGGATAAATAAAATCCCAAATGATTTTAGCGTTTATGCTGTATCAGACCACGGGGCGGAAATCATTAAACATAAATCTCGTCCAATAATTGGGTTTCAATTTCATCCTGAAATCTCCCAAAATCCTAAAATAATTGAATATTTTTTAAATAAATAGCTCAAAACCTAAACCTTTACTTAATACAATATTTATGGTATTTTTTGATTAATAAATCTTAAAAATATGTATCTCACAGAAGAACAAATTGCAGAAAATTCTATCGTGGTTATAGACCATGAAGATGGTAAACAAACACCCTATTTTATATCTAAAAAGGGTACAGGAACAATATCGAAGGCAACCCTTTTAATAGGATGGAAGCTGGTTGATTTAATTTCAGATCCAAAACCCTTTGTTAAAAAAATAAATACTGAAAGGTATTATATAGGGAACAAAGAAACAAAAGGACACCATAAGGGTGTAAAAGGTTATAGATTCTTAACCCTTGAGGAAAAAACCGATTTAATAATCAAAGTTCAACGGATCGATTCTTTGCAGAAAATTTTTGAACTTTTATCAAAAAATTAAAATATATTTAAAAATTTAAATCATGGCAATATTAACAGATGACGAAAACACCTCTAAAGTCCATTTTTGGATGGAATCTATGGGGAATGGAGATTATTACCTTAACCTTTTAGAAGATGCTAAAAAAATTGGTAAAGGAGATTTAGTTCTAAAAGATGTACGGATTCGGACCACAACCAGGATAAGTACAAATGGTGGAAATCTCAGAAAACACCCCGATGTTCTATTAGCTATTGCAAACCTTTATCGCGCAATGGAAGAAGCCGGGTTAAACAAACACCCTGCAGAAGAATAAAAATATCCTCAAACCCAAAAAATTTTAGACAGGCTGACCTTTACCGGTTAGCCTTTTTTATTGACAAAAAGACTCTTAAAATGTATAGTTTGGTTTAAATAAATAAAAAAATGAATAGTGAATCAGAATTCAAAAAGTACAAAGGCAGAGTTGCCTATGTTGGACCTTCTTGCTATTTTCAAACCGAATTATCTAGCTTTGAAAGATATTTTTTGGCAACAGAAAATAAAAAAGCTGAAAAGATATCTGGTTGGATAGACATAGCCTCAATAGATGAAGTATCTGATGAAGAGCTTATTGCTCTTTGGTCTTATCAAAAAAATAATGAAAGTTATTTAAGATCTCTTTTTGCGGAATTAAATGATAGAGGAAATTATTGGCTCCAGGATGGGTCTTGGGTCAAACCAACAGAAGAAGAAAAAAGACAAGAATCTTTACTTAGTTTTTTTCACGAAGATAACATTAAATTTAAAAAATATTAAACAATTAAATTATCAAAATATGAAAAACTTAAAATTTAAAATGGACTCTTATAGAGCCCTTGATCCCTTTTGGGAAAGATTACAAAAAGCACTGGAAAATTTACCAGGAAACCCAAAACCTGATTGCAAAGGATTTTATTTTGCATGGTATTGCCATAAAACTAATAAAATGGTTTGTGAGAAAATTGGTTTTATTCATCCTGACAAAAAATTCAAATATATGCATTTTTCTTCCAAAAAAGTAACACAAACGTTACTTTTTAAAAAAATACGCTCTAAAGAATTTGAAAACAATGAATTAGAGCAATATCCTGGGGGGATAGACATACTAAATGGATGTGCCGGTACGTCAGGTCATGATTCAATGATAGATGAGGCTATAAGTGTTTTATTTTTAATAGCCGATTCTTTTGTTGCTTTATATGGGTATCCATTTCTTAACACAGAAGAATTTTATGAAAAATTAAACAAAACTGCAATTAAAATTGAGGAGAGATATGCTCCAGATAATCGTTGGATAAGCTTTATCTCAACTTTAATGGAAGAGTATTCTTAAAATCATTTACATCCCAAAAAACTTTTAACAGACTAACCTTTATCGGCTAGTCTTTTTTATTTTATATTTCTTCTTCTATTCCAATTTCTAGCTTTTTGAATTCGATATTATTCTCTGGGAGAATTGTAGATGGTAGTCGGTAAATTGGGCCGGGGCGAGTTTCCACAATCATTCCATCATGAACAGGGAATACAGCACGGGGTTTTAATTCCAATGCATATTTAATCGCATCTTTTATACGCATCCATGGTCCAGCTACTGGCAATGCCAAAATATCAATTGGCATATTAGGGTTAGCAAAAGAATCACCAGGGTAGCAAAGATTATTTATCATATAGCCAGTATTTTGAACTTGGCCAAATTTTTCATAAACTTCTTCGTGGACGTTTCCAAACCCATGTATTTTAACTCCAGCTATTTCATAATCTTGCCCGTCTTCAACAATACTGTATTTAATCCCAGCATCGTCCAGTAATTTACCAACAGCGGTATTTGTAATAATTAAACAATCAGGATTATTTTCCAAAACCTTTTTAAGTGACTCAATATGTAAATGGTCAGGGTGTTCATGGGTAATTAGTACTACTTGTATATTAGTTTCAGTATTTTGTAAATCCGAATATTCTCCCGGATCGGTCATAATCCGTAGCCCTATAACTGGCTCCATAACAAAACAGCAATGTCCTAGTTTTTTGATTTTCATAAATCTATTATAGCACAGCATTTTTACTAGATATCTTTTTATATTAAATGATATAATAACCGCATGAATCAAGACGAAAACACAAACCCCAATATTATAAATAATAAACCTGCTCCGGTTATAGGTTTCGAGGAAGATAATTCTCCTAAAACCGAAACTAGCGTTGAAATAAATACAACCGAAGTTGATACAGTTAATTCTGTAACGGTAGAAACCGATGTAAAAGTCGAATCTCATTCTGTAATCGAAGATGGTAAAGAATATTTAAAAACTCTTGGACCCGGTGTTATTACAGGGGCTGCGGATGATGATCCTTCGGGGATTGCAACATATTCTCAAACTGGAGCAGTTTATGGGTTTAACTTTTTGTGGCTTGCCGCGTGGACATTTCCACTAATGGCTACAATCCAAGAAATGTGCGCCCGTATAGCCTTGGTTACTGGGCGGGGATTAGCCGCAAATATCAAGCACATGTTTTCAAAGAAAATGCTTTATGCTTGTACTATACTTTTGTTTTTAGCGAATGTTTTAAACATTGGGGCTGATTTGGGGGCAATGGCTAAAGCTATACAATTACTTTTCCCTACATTTAACTTTACTGCACTGATTATTGTTATGGGTCTTGTTGGACTTGTTTTACAAATATTTGTGCCTTATAAAGAATATGCTCGTTATTTAAAATGGTTAGCATTTTGTTTATTGTCATATGTTATTACTGGATTTTTAGTACATATGAATTGGTCCGATCTTTTTAAACATAGTTTTGTTCCACATTTTGTGTTTACTAAAGACGCCATCTTAATTATTACTGGGGTTTTGGGTACTACAATTTCACCTTATTTATTTTTCTGGCAAACATCTCAAGAAGTAGAAGAGGAAATTGAACACGGTAAAGTAACTGCTCATCAAAGACGCGGAACAAATATGAGTGAGGTTAAAAAAATGCGTTTTGATGTTTGGACTGGAATGTTTATTTCTAATGTCGTTATGTTTTTTATAATTGCTGTTTGTGGAGCTACTCTTCATGCACATGGTATAACAAACATTACAACGGCAGCTGATGCAGCAGCAGCTTTAAGACCACTTGCAGGAAATAGTGCATATCTATTATTTGCTATAGGTATTATTGGTACTGGGATGCTGGCTATACCAGTATTGGCTGGATCTGCTGCATATGCCATTTCTGAGAGCTTTGGTTGGAAAGAAGGTCTTTATCGTAAATTAAATGAAGCCCGAGCCTTTTACGGGGTCATTATTGTTGCGGTTATTGTCGGGATAGTTATCAATTTTATTGGAATTGACCCTATTAAAGCTTTGATTTATTCAGCAATTGCTAATGGTATCGTGGCTCCTATTATACTTGTATGTATTGTTAGTATGAGCGGTAGCCATAAATTAATGGGTAAATATCGCAATTCTAAATTTGCTAATTTTATTGGTTGGTCAGTAGTGGTAATTATGAGTATTGCTGCATTGGCTGCAATATATAGTTTATTTTAAAATATTAAATAAAAAATAAGCATCTGTAATGGATGCTTATTTTTTATTTATATTTATTTTGCTAATTCTTTTATTTTTGATCTAGTTGCTGGACCAGCTACACCATCGGGTTTTAATCCATTTGCTTTTTGGAATTTTATTAATGCTTTTTTTGTTGAAATTCCAAAAGATTTTGTTTCTTTGCCAGGAGAACCGGGACCTTTTTTTGAAATACTAAAACCTTTCATGTTTAAAAATGATTGAAGTTCTTTAACATCATTACCAGCTAAACCAACACGTAAATTACGATTAAATATACTTTTATTAATTATTGAGACTACTTCTTTTTTTACTTCGGTATTTTTTACCTCAGGTTTTTTCTCTTCTGGAATAATATTTTTTGGGATAGTACTAACAACTATTAAATAAGATTGAGTAGAACCATTAGCAGCAGTTACTGTGTAAGTTACAGGGCTTGAAAAATTTTGAGCTACACCACTATTTGGGTTTACATATGAACCTTCTATAGTTACGCTAGGAGTAAGATTAGTAATGTCAGTTCCAGATGGAACAGTTAATGACACAGTGTGGTTTGTTTCGTTTATTATACCAACAACAGCAGGGGAAATATTATTAAAATTAAACCCTGTTATTGTTTTAGTTGATGAAGTTTTTGGAAGATTAGCTGTTGGGTCAACAACCGGTGTATTAGAGTTAACTACTGGACTGGATTGGTTCGGTGTTGTTGACCCGTTATTAACTGGTGTAGTTTGGGGTGGTGTTACTACTATTGGTGGGTTAATACCTTTTATTCTTTGTAGCGTTGAAGAATTAGAACCAACTGCCATATATAAATCATCTCCTACAAATTCCATGGTAGTAATCCAACTACTTGCTGTAGTATATGAAGTACGGCTACCATCAGCAGGATTAATTTTTATTACTTCATTATTATCACCTACTGTATAAATAATTCCATCACGAGATTTAACCAAAAATTGGTCTGCTCCATTTGTAGATCCAAATATAGCACCTGTTGAAACCTTTGGGGACCATGATGCATGGTTACCATTTGCATCAACTTTGTACATAGTGTAGCTACCTGTATTTGGGTAGTTTTTAATAATTCCAAATATTCCACCATCATTCGTATCAATAATTGTACCTTGATTATCAGACCCAGGTACTGCCGTAAATGATGTTGTTAATGTATTTGTGTTTGTGTTAAAAATAAAAACTTTTCCTACTGTATTAGTACAACCAAATGATCCAGCCTCTCCACTACCTGAATAAGCTAAATTTACACCATCTGATAGTAAAGCAAAACCAGCTGGTGCATCGCAAGTAATTGCATATGAACCTGTGGCCCCAGTATTTGGGTTTATCCAACCAATATCACCTCCACCTCGAGAACCACGTTTATAGTCTGATGCAATATATAAGTTTCCATTTGTTGCTGTTTTTGAATAGTAATGGTATTTACCCATTCCTTGAAAAGCCAAACATGGGTTAGAAGGGGACGAAGTATTACAAGCAGTTCCAGCCCCAGTTATTGACCATGGTAATGTTGGTGTGTATCTATATGTATTCGCGGTATAACCTGAAAAATAAACATATTGTCCAGCCAAAGTCGCTGCATAAGTACTTTGTGTTGTACGCCCAAGTACAGTACTTGAATTACCATTAAATATAGAATTGGGACCATATGTACCAGATACTAAATATAAGTTTGTGTTATCTATAGCTTTAATTCTTTTTATTTGTGAATCGGACATTGATACCTGTTGTGTAACTTGTGTCCAGTTTCCACTACCAGCCGGATAGCGATATGCTAATGTTGAAACCCCACCGTTACTTGTATCAACTTCTATATTTGAAGCGTCAATATCAGCTCCAAAAACAGATACTGCTTTGGCATAAGCATCACCATCTGTTGAATAAACATTTGAGGGATAATACCATGGTTTTAATGATGGAGGGGTCCCTGTTGTCGTTGGGCATTGCCCATTAGTATTATCAATTCTATAGCTTCCACTATTGTTTGTATACCATATTTGAGTTCCATCAGTAGATGCGGCTACTCCACCGGTTGGTATTAAGTTATTCTTTCCACAAGAAGCAGACAAGCTACCGTCACTACGGTTTAAAATTGCAAGCCACCAAGAATTAGTACTAGTGTCGCGCATTAACAGGTATAAATAATTTGCATCAGCAACAACATTACTAACCATTCTAGATGGACACCCAACACATGTTGGGTTACCAGGTGGAGGATCAATAACACCAAAGTCTCTTATAACTCCTGTTGCAGGATCAATTTCATATACTGTAGATTTATGAGCTGTTCCCACATATACCATACCATCAGGTGCAGTATAAGAACTTTGAGCAACAGTAGACAGTCCACACCCATTTGATGAACCTGCTTGTTTTAGTTCTGTAAAGTTACCAGTTGTTATATTATACTCCCATACTGAACATGCATCACCCACAAATACAAAAAGCTTATTTCCCGATAAGGCTTTTGTGCTAGTTCCAAGTCCTCCTTTGCCGGTATTAAAGTATCTTTTTTCACCAGTTTTTAGATTTACATCAATAAATTGAGCCTTACCACTAAAAACCACGAACCAGTGCGGGTCTCCATTTGCATCAAAAAACATTATTCCTGGCCCTGAATTTAAAGCCTGAAATTGTACACCTAAATTTTCAATTGTTGGGTTAGCTGTAGTTGCTATTGAAATTGTAGCTTTTATTATAAAAAATAAAGCAATACTACAAACTAACACATGTAGTAAAATATCAACTTTTTTATTAACTCTAATATTTAGTAGCGGGAAAAGCTTAGAAACTACTTTATTTTCCCCGTTCGTCCCGTCTATAAAATCTTGTTCCATATACTGCAATTGTACTATTTTAAGTATATAGTGGCAATAGAGGGTTATTTAGTAAAAATAGTCCGCAGTATGATATGGGGGAGTATTTGATGGGGATTTTAAAAGAATCGCCAGGAGATTATACCTATTTATTGCAAGACTATTTAATTTTTTTCAACAAAGTCACATAATTCTTGCCAAATTTTTTCAGCAATTTCTATTTCACCTGATTCTTCTACTTGTCTAGCTTTTGCATCACCTTTTTCACCTGGTAAATAAACAATTTGTCCTGGTAATGGTTTAGCGGATTTAACATTATTAATTAATTCTGTACTTCTATTTAAAAATTCATCTTTACCAGCAAGCAACCCTGGGTCAATTGCTATTACAAATGTACCGGACCCATCAGACTCATTTACCCCTGGAGACCCAGCTAATGAAAAAGCACTACCTAGCATTTGTACAAATAATGAAAGAGCAAATCCTTTGTGCCCAGCAAAAGTAGAAATAGAGCCATCTAAAACTTCATTTGGGTCAGTACTGGGGTTTCCATCTTTATCAAACCCAATTCCTTGTGGTAATTCTTCACCTTTTATTTTTGCTTCAACAATTCCAAACCAAGCCATTGCAGCAGTTGCATTATCAAACACTACTTCGCCACCATTATATGGAAAAGCATAACTAAAAGGATTGGTACCAAGCTTTGGTTCAGCAGAACCAGTTGGGGCAACAAAAGAAAATCCTCCATTTCCAACACAAACAAATCCAATGTAACCCGCCTTTGCAATCTTTCTAGAAAAGAAACCAATAGCTCCAGATGAAGAAAAAGTATGGTTTATAGCCACCACACCAACACCATGTGTTTCGGCCAGTTTAACTGCCATATGAGTAGCTTTAACTGTAGACACCATAGAATGTCCTCCTGACAATAAAGCTCCGCATTTATTTTCTTTTACAATTTTTAATTCTTAGACATCGCTAGCTTTTGGAACTCCACCAGTAGCAATTTTAGTAATGCCTTGGTTGTTGCCTCGCATTTCCGCGTACATAAGAGTATCTATAATAGCTTCTGCATCTTGGTCAGCATAACCTAGCTTTTTAACGCCTATTGTTACTTTTTCTTTTAGGTCTGTAATTTTTATTTTCATATTTTGATTATATCATATTGGGGTTTTGGAATCAGTTTACAATGTAAAACTATTTATTTGTCTAACAATTCTGATGCATCAAATATTGCAGCATTTGGAATATTTTCTTTTAACATAAGCTTACGGAATTCGTACATAAATTTTTTTAATTCATTTTCTTGTGGCAAACCATCTATTTGCATTAGCATTTTAAAACCGGTTATGAATTGGCCATGAGTAAATATAATAATTTTATTCTCTGGCCTTTTTTTTATTTTTTTAATAAAATCATCAATACGTAAAAGAAAATCATGGAATGATTCAGCATTTCCTCCGTCATTATAATATGGATCATTTCTTAACCAATATTCTTCAACTAACGGCTTGCGTTCCAATGTATTCATTTTTATACATCGTGCTGAATCAAGATAAGTGAATTCATGCACCATATCCCAAACCTCATGGGGTATTTGAGGCATTTTATTGATAATAGGACTAGCTGTTTGTTGTGTCCGTAAATATTTCGATTTTATAAATATTTCAGGGACTAAACTTATCTCTTTGATTAGATTTTCTGCCTGACTAAAACCCAAATCCGACAAAGGAATACCATCAGGTGGGGTATTTGTTGCTTCACCTTTATTTGCAATGCTTTCAGCATGTCGTACGAGTAATATTTTCTTCATTTATAGAGTATATCATTTTTATTTAGACTTCTGGAATCAGTTTGCGTAGGGGGTATTGGTGGGGAAATAAAAATCCCACCCAAGATAATTGGGTGGGTTATATAATAATTTTGATTAATTTAAAAGGTGTTTATTTATTCGAGTGGAATTCTATAAACAATGCAGGGTGAATTAGGGTATTGTTCTTTATCCCATCCTATATATTGTTTTTTACTAATTTCTACCCATAACATATTGCCTTCTTCAATTGCTTCTTTTTCAGAAATTGATTTAAGCTCTTTGCTCTCCAGGGTTCTGGCGCTACCAATTTCATTTTCAAAGTCATTAAATGACTTGTATTCTAAATACCATTTTTTCATAGAACTCTATTTTAATTTGTTTAATTGTTTATTGAATTTTGTTAGTCTATTTCCATCAAACTGTCCATTTCTCTAAAACCCTCTTTTGCATAAAACAAAGCTTCTTTCTTTGGATAGCCATATAGGGTGTCTAATGAGGATTGGAATAATTCAGGATTATTTTTTTGAACTAATTCCATGTGCATATTTTTAATTTTGCAGAATCCATTGTTTCATAATAATCGTAATTATTATGAACAGGCCAATATTTATAAAACTCTGCTCTGTAGTGTTGAAAATCTGCTTCATTACTTCTAAAGTAGAGTTCTGCGTACAAATTATCAATTTGGGTGTCTTTTGATTCTGAGCTTTTATCTCCATTTTTACATGAAAATAATGAAAGCAATGTTAAGGTAATAATTAGATTTTTCATAGTTTTAAGATTGGTCTATATAATACATCATTATTATATAAAAGTCAATATAAGACATAATATACAAATTTTTTAGGAATATCTTATGATATAATCTAAAAATGGAACCAAAGATAGAAAAACTAGATGCTTCTCATATGGAGATTCGTGATTATGACCCTAAATGGGTAGAAGTTTATAATGAAGAGGCTAAAAAAATTAAAGATTTACTAGGTGATAAGATACTAACAATTGAGCATATTGGTAGTACTTCAATTCCAGGACTAGCGTCAAAACCAATTATAGATATTGCAATTGTTACCCCAACATCCGAAGATGCAAATGATCTTATTAAACCATTAGCAACTATCGGTTATCCTTTTGATTTGGATTTACATATTAAAAATAATTGGACTGAGAGACATTTTTTTAGAAAAGGTGACCCTACAGAATTTCATCTTTCAATTTCATATGCAGATAAAGGAAGCTTTTTAGAGAGGCAGATTTTATTTAGAGATTATTTAAGAAATCATCCTGAAGATAGAGATGCTTATGAAAAATTAAAAAAAGATTTATTAAAAAAATATCCAACAGGTAAAGGGGAATATTTAGATAGTAAAAAAGATTTTGTAATGGGAATTCTAAAGAAGGCCGGGTTTAAAAATCCACATTTTGATTTAAGTAAATATTAAATTAATTTTATTTTTCTTCGTTATCAAAATATTCATAAAAAGTTAATATAGACATAGCAAATAATAATAACCAGAATATAAATTCTTCTAATGGGAATCTAAAACCATAAATTGAAACCCAGCCTATAAAATCTCTACCTGGAAAATCCCACCAATTAAGTTTTAAAGCCATAATTTCATAAACCAAAGAAACATAGAAGAAATAAATAGCAACTTTTGTGAATTTAAAAATAAACTTGGGGTATTTTATAAACTGTAAAATTATAGGTATTAATATAACAACAAGACCATAGCGTAAATAAAAATATTTAACTAAAAGAAAATGTGGTGCAAAAGTATAGAATATTAAAAATATAAAAAATAAAAACAAACTAAACAGAAACAAATACTTTACTCGGGGATTTAATGTTTTTTTAATAAAATGGTTATGAACAAAATATTCATAAAACATAATTACAAAATAAAAATTAAATATAGCCCAAATAATAACTTCAATTGTTACATAGCGGAATATTTTAGGTAAAATTGAACTTAACACTATCCATTGATTTGTAAAATGTTCAATAAAATCAATGATTATAATAAATGGGAAACTTATAAGAATAGAAAAAATTATTGCTCGTTTAGCAATTTTTCTTGATTTTATTGTTAAATATAAAGATGGTATTCCAAAAAAAATCAACACAGAAAAAAACATGTTAATTTTTAGAATATAAGAAAATATCCCAGCTATTAAAGGGTAAATAATAAGTATTATTAAATCAATTTTTTTATTTTGATTCACATTACTATTATATCATATGTATATTGGGATTTTGGACTCAGTTTGTGGGGGAGTATTGGTAGGAGGTTAAGGAAATAAAAAAAGCCCTTAACATGACATAGTCAGAGGTGGGCTTTATGGAATTATTCGGGGAATATATATGGACAGATTATTCTCCATGTATATTTTAATTTCTCTAATCTCAGAAAAATTCTCTAAGAGGCGCCTAAAAAATCCTTTCTTTTCAATTTCACTCATTGACTTGAGTCTAATTTCGGCAAAAGGTTAAGAACCGCCTTACTATATAATGTTCATGTTTGAGATTAACCATAACATCAAGTTCTTTATTTAGATAACTAGTTTTTGAGTCCCCTTGATACAATAGAGATTATTATGTTAATTGTCAAGTTCTACAGTAGGAATCTTTCATTACATGAACAGTATACCTTTTCGTATAGCCAGAATCACATCTCTAATTTTTTACATACAAAAATCATCCAGAAATGATATTTTTAATATTGTTAAAAATATATTATCGTACAAGACAGTCGAGATCCTAAATTTATATAGTCATTATATTGGCTCTCGGTAGGAATCTCGGCTACCGCCGCGGGTACTTTTCGGTGTATTCGGAATCGCCTCTCCATACGGTCGAGATCCTAAATTTATATAGTCGCTTTGCTCTTTATAAATTTGGACCTTCGGTTCGATTTACAGTACTCGGTAGGAATCTTTCCTTACAGGAACTGTACACCCTTCATATCGTACTCACTACGTTCCGTGCGATAAATTCAGGGTCTTCGATATCCTACACGCAAACACGCAGGTGTTTGCTCGAGAGGACGCAAGAAAAAAGGCCGCTGTTAAGCGGACTCTTTTTTCTACGCGTCCGCCCAATTGGAACAAGTTAGAACCGCTATTCGTAGTTTATACCCAGATCATTTCGCCATAGTTCGGGAATGGGTGAATTAGAAGAAATAACCTCTCCTATTAGAAACTTTAACAGGTTAGGTATATACTTAAAAAATGCACACAATAAAAGCCATATTTGCCACCCTCGCAGTCATCATTAGTGTATATGCCTTTTATCCTTATATCCGGGATATTTTCCTGA
>CALAYS010000170.1 GCA_937895515.1 uncultured bacterium | reverse complement strand
ATTTGTAGTCGTTGTTTTAGTTATTGCAGGAACCAATGGACTACATAAGGCAGCAATTGACCAAGTATAACTAAAGTTAGTTGCACTTGTACCTTGAATTGTATAACTTAATTGTAAGCCTAAAGCTCCTGAATTTAATACAGTATAAATATAACTACCTGACATTAAATCAGCCAAAGTAATTATAGTTGATGAATTTAATATTGATGGTTGGGTAAATAAAATAACTGAAGTTTTAAATAATCCCGAAAAACAAAAAATGTTAGGCCACAATGCACGTCAAATAGTTAAAGAAAAATATATTGAATCTAGTGTTCAAAAGCAATTTTTAGATCTTTTTAAATCTAGTATTGATTAACTTTAAAAATATATTTTAAGGGTGTGTGGTTTATTATTTCTAATAAAGAATTTTCTTTTAATATATATAATATTCCAAAGTAAATTAATATACCGGTAACCCCAGATACTATAAAATTAACTCCAGATATTTGTAGTAGATAAATAATTATAGACATAATTAAAGCCGAGATAAATAATTTAGGTAAAGATAATCTTATTAAAGAAAAATCTATTTTGTGTTCATTATTAAATTTTGTTATTGTGCTAACCGCTATAAATCCTAAAGACAATACTAATGATATTGATGCTCCGATTGCTCCGTACATTGGTATTAAGATTAGATTTAAAATAATACTAATTAAAAGCCCTATTATATGTAGATGTACAAATTTTCTTTGAGCATTTAATGCAAACAAACTACTATTTAACAAAGTAGTGTAGAAAACAGGGAAGATACTAAATATTAATATATAAATTGGGACTATTGATCCATGATAATCACTTCCAAATAATAACCCTACAATATCTTTACTTAAAAATAATATTGCAATAATAATTGGTAAAATAAATAATGAAATTACTGAAAATGCTTTACCTGTAGATGCCGTTAAATCTTGGGTATCATTACTATGTAATTTTTTAGTTAATGATGGTAGTAGTGCACTACTAAAAAGTGCTGGCAAAATATAAAATAATTGAACCATTCTTCCAGCTGCAGAATAAAGCCCTGTTTCCCCAAAGGATTTAAAATGCCCTAACATTAATGTATCAATGTTAAACATTAAAATATCTGTAATTGCGAGTATTGTAAAAGGCCAAGCCTCTATAAAAATAGACCCAATAGATTTTATGGATAGATAAATTTTATTTATTGAAACTAGCTTACTATAAGCAATATATGAAAAAATAAGCCCAAAAAATGCACTTATCATATAAGCATAGCCTAATGATATTGGGGTTTTACTTTTAGTAAATAAAACTATTGTTAGTAATAAATTTAAAAACATTGAGCTAATTCTAATTGCACTTTCAGTGTGCATTTTTTCACGAGCTCGACCAATAATAAGGTAGAATTCTTTTAATGAATCAAAAAAGAACATTGCTCCAATAATTGGAATTAGTTGATGGATTTCAGTTTTACCACTATTAAGTCCATAGATAATAAATACTGTTGTTGAAATTAAAAGCAAAACCAGTTTTATAAAAAATGCTGACGATATGATTTTTTTATTGTTACCCCCACTTGCAATTTCTCTGGAGACCATTATCCCTAGTCCGTTTTCAGCAAATATAGTAAAGAATCCCATAAGCGCCAAAGTATAAGAAAACATACCCCAGCCATTTTTACCCAATGCTCGAATTGCATAGATTATAATAATTGCTTTAAATAATCTAGACGCTATTTCTGAAATAAAAAGCCATAAAGTGTTGTTAGCAACAATCGCTTTTATTTGAGAATTTTCCAAAGCATTACTATCCATAATTTAGTGTGTAAAAATTATTTGGATTGTTTTTAATATTATTCCAATATCAATTAAAAATGATTGGTTTTTGATATAAAACAAATCATATTCAAATCTCTCTTGGCCTTCTACTACTGACCTAACATAACGGAACTTTATTTGTGCCCAACCAGTAAATCCTGGTTTTACACTTTGTCTTAAGAAGTAATAAGGGATTTCTTTTTTAAGAGATTCTAAAAATTCTGGGCGTTCTGGTCTTGGTCCAACAAAAGAAATATCACCTTTGATAACATTTATCATTTGAGGGATTTCATCAATATGGGTTTTGCGTAGTATATTTCCAACTCTAGTAACACGGCTATCGTTTTTGTCTGCCCAGACAGCGCCATTTTTTTCCGCATTTTCGCTCATTGATTGGAATTTAATTATCTTAAAAGTCTTCTCGCGTAGACCGGTTCTTTTTTGGGTATAAAATATTGATCGTCCATCTTCTAGTTTAATAGCTATTGCTGCAATTATTGTTATTGGTAATGTAATTATAATTATAATTAAAGCAATTATAATTTCAAAAAATCTACGTATAATTTTTAATCCTATTTTGCGTTCCAAAATTGAAATCGCTAAAGATTCAGTAATTAGACCTACGGGGATTTTCTCTAAGATTTTTTCATAAGCATCGCTAATATTTAAATATTGAACAGGTAGTAATGACAATTTTTCAATCTCATTGTTATTAAGATTATGAGTATATACTATGATGTTTGTTTTAATATTTTTTAAATTTAGATCATCAAGCGAATCAAATGTACCTAAATAATTGTATCCTAAATGAGGATTCTCTTGAATACTTTTTATTAAAATTTTTGATTCATTATTCTCACCAATAAAGACAATAGAGTTTTTAAAACCCCTAGCAAATATATAATAAAATAATCTTCTCCATAAAAGAAAAATAATACCAAATAAAATTTCAGTTATGAGTAGATTAGTCTTTGGTGTAACAGGGAAGGGTAGGAAATAAAACAATATAATACCTCCAACAAAAGTAAAAAATATTGCAATTATATATAGTCTTGTATTAGTCACACTGGGTTTAAGTGGGCCTGGTTCATATAAGTTAAATATATAAAAAATAGCCAAAGTTAAAAAAACTAAAGCCAAAAAAGGCATAAAGTGTTGCTTTAATAAAACCCTTTCATTTGAAAATCCAAACCGGATTATTATCATTGCGTACCCCGCCAAAGCCAAGGATAAAATGTCACCAATTATTAAGATACCTTTACGATATTGTTCCATATTAGTAGTATACAATATAAGTTACTAAATGAATATAAGAGATTCTTTCTTGAAAGAATAATTCAATTATGGTATAATATAGGTGTATTATTAATTAAGATATGATTTATTATATGGAACCTATGAAGAATAAGAATAGTAAAATTTGGGCAGTTGTTGTAATCATAGTCGTCATAGCTATTGTTTTTATGGTTCGAGCTAAGAACCATAAAAAATCAAGTATTGATATAAATAATTATGGTGATATGTCTCAAGTTCAAGTTGAAGGAACTGAAGATACAACTGAAACTAAAACCCCGGTTTTAACTACAAACCCAGCAACCAAACTAACATACCAACAAGCATCTATAATGTATAAAGATAAACGGATTCAGCTTGATAAAACTTGCCAAGCTTTTCCAAATAATGTTACTTATAAAAATGGTACAAGTATCATGATTGATAATCGTGCTGGTGTTGCTAGAACTTTAAATATCAATGGTCCAGTATCTATCAAAGCTTATGGTTTTAAAATAGTTAAACTATCAAGTGCTACATTGCCAAAAACAATCTTAGTTGATTGTGGAACAGGTCAAAATGTAGCAACAATTTTACTTCAAAAATAAATTTAATTTAAATAATAAAAACCTCTATAAATAGAGGTTTTTATTATTATATGTTAATATAAAAATATATGAATCATGGGTTAAAAGTTATAATTGGTTTTACTGTAATGATCGCAATTGGGATTGGGGTTCTTTACTATATTGATCAAAGTTCTGTTAACAATGACAGTGGTGCAGTTAACGCTAGTTCTGGGTGTGCTTCTTGGCAAAATTGTTAATAAATTATACAATTGTATAAAGGCCTGGAGAGGCTAGTCATTGTACGGGAGTGTTTATGTTTTGAATTAACTATAAACACTCCCTTTTTATTTTTATATTGAGCCACTTGAATTTTTATTGATATATGCTATAGTGTCTCTAATGGCTGTAGACAGTAGGCAAACAATAAGACCTACCGAAGTCGAACTATTCTATAAAAAGAATAGGGACTACAGCCGCTCTGTTTTTAAACAGAATTAGCGGTTCATTTTATTTATATATATGGCAATTACACTTGCACAAAAACAAGGTCAAACTAAAAACATGACCGAAGTTTTAAAAGGCAAGCAATGTGTTGTTTTTGTTGAATTTAGTAAATTCAAAGTTTTTGATACGAATGCATTTCGTCGAGAGCTTGAATCAGCTAATGTATCTTACACTGTTATTAAAAAGACGCTTGCAAAGCGTGCAATGGCAGAACTAGGTTACACTGGGGAACACCCAGATTTAGCAGGACAAATAGGTATAGCAACGAGTTCGGATCCTATCGCAGCAGCCCGTAGCGTTTATGAATTTGCAAAAGCTCATAAAGGCACAGTATCTATTGTTGGTGGTGTGTATGAAAATACATATCTTGATAAAGATGCAATGATGGTTATTGCTACAATCCCATCTCGTGAAGTTCTATATACACAGCTTGTATCAGTACTTATTGCTCCAATCCAAAAATTTGCAACAGTTCTTAGTGAAATTGCAAAGAAACAGGGTTAATTTTAGTAGAAATTATTTAGTTATTACATTATGGAAAATACAAAATTCGCTTCAATCGTTAGCGAAATTGAAAAAATGTCAGTACTTGACTTACACGAACTTGTAAAAGTTCTTGAAGAAAAGTTTGATGTTAAAGCTGGTGCTATGGCAGTAGCCGGTCCAGCAGCCGCTGGAGCAGACGCTGCAGAAGAAAAATCATCTTACACAGTTGTACTATCAGCTGCAGGTGAACAAAAAATCGCAGTTATGAAAGTTGTTAAAGAAGTTCTAGGTCTAGGTCTTAAAGAAGCTAAAGATATGGTTGATGGTGCTCCTTCAAACATAAAAGAAGGTCTTAAGAAAGAAGAAGCTGAAGCTTTGAAAAAACAACTTGAAGAAGCCGGAGCAACAGTTGAATTAAAATAGTTGCGTAGGTGCTGAACTTGGTAGTCCAACTACTAAGTAAACAAAAAAGAACCCTCTCTATCGGGTTCTTTTTTGTTTGTGTAAAAGGCTTACTCAGGCTATGGAAAGGCTGGGGGATATATGGTAATATAAAACCATATGGAAACTCTAGGTATACTATTTGGGTCATTTGCACGTGTAAAATTAATGCGGCATTTTTTAATGAATCCTGAAACTAAATTTACTGTTAAAGAATTATCAATTCGTTCTAAAATTTCTCTTGCTATATTGCGTCGTGAACTTTTGCAACTTAAAAAAGCTGGTCTAATAAAAGATGCTGTATTATCCGTTACTAATTCTCGTGGTGGTGTTAAGAAAACCAAAGCTGTTATTTTGAATCCATCTTTTTCTCATAAAAAAACTTTAGCAGATTTGATATTAGAAAACAGTACTCTTAACCGCCAAGCACTTTTGAAAAAAATGAAGGCAACTGGCAAATTAAAACTTTTAGTTTTGTCTGGAATTTTAACTGGCGTAACCGAAGGCCAATTAGATATTTTAATTGTTGGTAAAGATATCGAAAGTAAAAAAGTTGACCGTGCAATTCGTGAAATTGAAGCCGAAATTGGTCGCGAATTAGCTTATGCTGTTTTTGATACAGATGACTTTATATATAGAATGAATATGTATGATAAATTAATTGCAGATGTGCTGGACTATCCCCATGAAAGACTTATTGATGTATTGCCTATATCAACCCGTAGAAGTATAAATTAAAGTTATCCACAATTGCTCTTTTTTTAGAGCAATTTTCTTTAGGAATTGGTATAATATATTTGTTAATCGTCGAAACATGTTAACAGATTTATTAATCATTTTTTATTCATATGGATCTTTTTATGACATGGGCTGATGCGTTTCGCCTCTCCCTTCTAAATGTAAGTGTTGGAGTTATCCAATTTGTTCCAAAACTTGTACTTATAATAGTTCTCTTTTTTATTGGTTGGGCTTTTGCTAAAATTGTTTCTAATGCAATTCAAGCTTTATCTAAAAAAACACGTTTCGAAAATCTTTTCGAACAAGCTGGGATAACTGGTTCACTTGCTAAAAGTGGTATCCACTTTTCAATTGGTAAAATTATTGGTGAAATCGTTAGATGGTCTTTAGTTGTAATTTTCTTAATTCCAACATTAGAAGCACTTGGATTATCTGAAACAACATCAATTCTAAAATCTGGTATTTTGGAATATCTTCCAAAAATAGTTCACGCAGGACTTGCTCTTATTATTGCTGTTGTTGTTGCTCGTGGTGTACAAGTTGCAACTACAACCGCTGCTCGTAGTGTTAATATTAAATCAGCTACTGCTCTTGGAGTTTTTGTAAAATACATAATTTGGATTTTTGCAATAATGATTGCTTTAACTGAACTAGGTATTGGCGAACAAATCATCTACACAATCCTAATGGGATTCATTGGTATGATTGCTGTAGGGGGAGCAATAGCTATTGGTCTTGGTGGTAAAGATCTTGCACATGATGCTTTGGCTCATTTAAAAGATGAACTTCGCCCACGACAATAAATTAAAATATAGCCCTAAAAACACCCTTAGATTAAGGGTGTTTTTTTAAGCCCTCTTGGCCTTTTGACCACTCTTTTCTTAATAAAGAGAAGGATTAGGGGAGAGGTGGAATAGCTATGGGGCAAACGCTTGACTTTTTAAAACGCTTGGTATATACTCTTCCCATCGATATGTTTACAAGAAATTATTTTCCAATGGCTCGCGGTTAGGACACTGCTTCATTTAGGAGTAATGCCCCACACCGCCACGGCGGTTTTTATTTTGTTTAAATTGTATCGGTACAGAAACGAACTTTGACAACTACATAAATGAATAATGCAAGTATTTCTGTGTGATTTTCCTATACATATGACATCATATGTATTGGGTCTTTTCTCACACAGAATGTAGGTAACAAAATAACTGTAAGAAAATCCGGGCAAGCATTAATGAATAATTAATGTATTGCCTCAAATATAAAAGAAATAAAAGAGTATACTAGTAAGCTAGTATACCTTGTGGTGTATATGGTTCCTGATAGGAACCAAGAGCATATGGTGGATGCCTAGGCTTTAAGAAGCGATGAAAGACGTAGTATGGCTGCGATAAGCTTCGGGGAAGTGCCTAACAACTTTTGATCCGAAGATTTCTGAATGGGGAAACCTCATACTGTAAAACAGTATGATATACAACTAGACTTTGTATATGCGTACCCAGGGAAGTGAAACATCTCAGTACCTGGAGGAATAGAAAACAAGTCCAGACATTAGTCTGGAACCATTTCCTTAGTAGCGGCGAGCGAAAAGGAAGAAGCCCAAACCTAGAGCAAGATGGTTTGTTTGATAGCAATATCGAGCACGCCATCTTGATCTGGGGGTTGTAAGATGGAGACGTCGTTTTACGAGAAGAGTTACAAAATACATATGTATGTGAAGTATCTGGAAAGATACACCGTAGAGGGTGATGGTCCCGTAACAAAAACATATGTGTCTCTTTTGTCTTTATTCTTGAGTAGCACAGGACATGACTAGCTTGTGTGAATCCGGCAGCACTAACTGCCAAGGCTAAATATTCTTAAAGACCGATAGTGAACTAGTACCGTGAGGGAAAGGTGAAAAGCAGTCCGGGAGGACAATGAAATAGACCTGAAACCATATGCTTACAATGAGTAGGAGTCCGAATTTATTCGGATGACTGCGTGCCTATTGAAGAATGAGCCAACGAGTTCATTCGTATTGCTTGGCTAAGTGGCTAAACCCCACGCAGCCGTAGAGAAATCAAGTGTTAATAGCGCGAAATATCTGTAGTACGAATGAGACCCGAAGCCAGGTGAGCTTGCCATGAGCAGGTTGAATTTTTCAGAAATGAGAAAGGAGGACCGAACCGATAGACCGTTCAATATCTTCGGATGACTCGTGGTAAGGAGTGAAAAGCTAATCGAACCTGGTAATAGCTGGTTCTCTCCGAAAGAGCTTTAGGGCTCGCGTCGCGTGTTCCCACTGGGGGTAGAGCACTGGAAGGTTTCGACAGGGAGCAATCTCGCGAAACCTATCAAACTCCGAATACCAGTGACTAAAAACGCGGCAGTTAGACTATGGGGGCGAAGCTCCATCAGTCAAAAGGGAAACAGCCCATGATCGCAGATTAAGGTCCCTAAATTAATACTAAGTGCACTCAAGGAGGTGGAATTTCTCAGACAATGAGGATGTTGGCTTAGAAGCAGCCATCATTTAAAGAAAGCGTAACAGCTCACTCATCGAGAGATTCTGCGCCGAAGATAATCGGGGCTAAGTATTGTACCGAAGTCGCGGGTTTGAATTTTATTCGTAAAGTTTAAGCGGTAGGAGAGTATTCATTGCCGCACAGAAGCGTGCGGGTGACCAATCGTGGAGCGCAATGAAGTAAGAATGTTGGCACAAGTAACCACAAGAAGTGTGAAAACCACTTCCGCCGAAAAATCAAGGTTTCCAACGTAATAACAATTAACGTTGGGTTAGTCGGTCCTAAGGGGATGGTGAAAACCGGACTCGATGGACAGCAGGTTAATATTCCTGCACTTCATATATATGCGATGGAGGGACGGAGTTTAGTACTTTATGCAGATTAATGGCTTTCTGTACTTATATCGCATCTTGTATTCCAGGAAAATCCGGAATACTGTCTTTAATGACAATGACCAGGTATACGTCAATGATTCGGTTCGCCGAGTTAGAGATAAAGGAGCAGACTTCCGAGAAAAGCTTCTAAGCTTCAGTATATATGAATCCGTACCGTAAACCGACACAGGTGATTAGGTCGAGTAGACCAAGGCGAACGGGTGAGTGGTCCTCAAGGAACTCGGCAAAAAAGCAGCCGTAACTTCGGGATAAGGCTTGCCGGTATAACTAAAATTATATCGGCCGCAGCGAAAGTTTTTCTGGCAACTGTTTATCAAAAACACAGCTCCCTGCGAACTCGTAAGAGGATGTATAGGGGGTGACACCTGACCAATGCCAGAAGGTCAACTAGTGCTGGTGAGATTATATCAAGCTGGTGCTATAAGCCCTGGTGAATGTCGGCCGTAACTATAACGGTCCTAAGGTAGCGAAGTACCTTGTCGGGTAAGTTCCGACGCGCACGAATGGTGTAATGACTGGAAAACTGTCTCGAGGACCAGCCCGGTGAAAATACAGTATCGGTGAAGATGCCGATTACCTGCAGATAGACGAAAAGACCCTAGAAGCTTTACTACAGCTTGATATTGGGTGTATGTTGATATTGCGTAGCATAGGTGGGAGAGGTTATGCGTAGGGTTTCGGTCCTACGATACTCGTCAGTGAAATACCACTCTTTATTAATGTACATTCTAATCTTGACGGCAAAAACGGCAGGAGACAGTATCTGGCAGGTAGTTTTACTGGGGCGGTATCCTCCTAAAAGGTAACGGAGGAGTTTATTAAGGTCAGCTAGGCGCGAATGGAAACCGTGCCGATAGTGCAAGGGCATAAGCTGGCTTAACTGTAAGACGGACAGGTCGAGCAGATGCGAAAGCAGAACCTAGTGAACCGATGGTTCTCATTAGATGAGGCCGAAGATTAACGGATAGAAGCTACTCTAGGGATAACAGGCTAGTTCCGCCTAAGCGTCCATAGCGACGGCGGAGTTCGGCACCTCGATGTCGGCTCACCTTATCCTGGGGGTGGAGAAGCTCCCAAGGGTATGGCTGTTCGCCATTTAAAAAGGTACGCGAGCTGGGTTCAAACCGTCGTGAGACAGGTTGGTCTCCTATCTACTGCAGGCGTTGATTCATGAGGAGAGTTGCCCCTAGTACGAGAGGACCGGGGTGAACTAACCTCTGGTGTACCGGCTCTAATGCCAATTGGACTGCCGGGTAGCTATGTTGGGCACAGATAACTTCTGAAAGCATCTAAGAAGGAAGCTGCCTCCAAGATTATGAATCGTTATGAGGGACGTAAGAGATGATTACGTTGATAGGCACTAGGTGTACGCACAGTAATGTGTTCAGCCAAGGTGTACTAATGACCCCATCTTATCAGGAACCATATAGTCCACTTTTTGGATTTGAGATTTCGGATAATTGAAAGTTATTACCTTATTTAGTTAACGCTAATTTGCATTTTATTCAATATGTAGTTTGTTTGAGGTTTCTGTTCTCCTGATTTGACGCAGTGGAACCACCTCTTCCCATTCCGAACAGAGAAGTGAAACATTGTAGTGCCGATGATACTATTTTGATGGGAAAGTAGGTAGTCGGGAGAACAGAGATCTTAAACCAAATTCTAAAAAATCACCTTATTTATAAGGTGATTTTTTTGTTTAGTAAAAAACTAAAACTATATTTTATTCGGTCCGCAGCCTGTGGATCCTCGGACAGCTCATAAAATATAGTTTTAGTTTTTTAACAGCAATTTTATTTTCTTTATGGTAAAATAGTTTTATATGTCATGGCGGAGTCGGAGACAAGGAGCATATTTGGGGGTATTTGTACTCTTGGTTGTTTTGGTGGTTTTTATAATTGTGTATCCAATACTTTTCAAGGCTCCAACTTGCACCGATAAAAAACAAAATGGTTTTGAAACAGGGGTAGATTGCGGCGGCCAATGTCAGCTATATTGCCCTAAGACTGTTGCCTTGCCACGCGTAGAATGGGCAAGCGTATTTTATGTTAGTGAAGATGTTTATAATGTTGTAGCAATGCTAACTAGTACAGCACCATCTGCCGGCGCGCGTAATGCTAGCTATACTTTTACACTTTATGATGAAGCAGGTAAAGTTATCAAAGAAGTAAAAGGCAGTACCTTTATTCCACCAGCTAGTTCTTTTGCGGTTTTTGAACCACAAATTCGTACTGGTCAGCGTACCCCAACTCGTGTACGGTTTGTCTGGGATGATAATCAAATTTATTTTGAAAAAACAAAATTCAATAGTAATTCATTACCTATTGATGTTTCTTTATGGAAGCGCGATACAGTACTGGATACCGAGCGTTTAACTGTAAACATTAGTAATAACTCTCTTCGCTCTATAGAAGAATCGGATTATATCGTTGTGGTATATGATGAAAATGATGAACCAATTGCCGCTAGTAAAACTAGATCAGCTCTTGGGGCCCGGTCTGACCAAGTACTATTTTTCTCTTGGCCTTATCAATTTAAAAAAGACCCAAAAAGGTACGAGCTTGTAAAACGTATAAATCCTTTTACTTATGTACAATAATTTTACTTTAAAATCTGTTTTTAAAAATATAGATTGGGTTTTGGTTTTAACATTACTGCCAATCCTTGCTGCAGGACTTGGGGCTCTTTGGCCATTAGCAGGGAATAGTGTATTTTTTCATAAACAATTAATTTCAATTTTAGTCGGGTTTTGTGTATTTTTTACAGCCAGTATTATTGACCCGAGATTTTTTCGTAAATCAAGTGTTGTTTTAAGTATCTATGGAATAACTATTTTTCTATTGGTTTTACTTTTTATTTTTGGGCATTTAACCCATGGAGCGCAATCATGGTTCAAAGTTGGAATCTTTGGTTTTCAGCCTGTGGATTTAATGAAGGTTATTTTGATTTTAATTTTAGCAAAATATTTTTCTCGTCGGCATGTTGAAATTGCACATATAAGACATATCATTGTTTCGGGAATGTATATGTTTATTCCATTTTTTTTAGTTGTTTTGCAACCAGACTTTGGTAGTGCCATGATTTTGTTAAGTATTTGGTTTGGGATGATATTAGCCTCGGGGCTTTCTAAAAAACATATTTTAATTTTAACTAGCGCGGGCGTTGTTGTTTTGGTGATTTTGTATTCATTTGTTTTTGCTACTTATCAAAAACAACGTATAAATAATTTCTTAAACCCTCTCTCGGATATTCATGGATCAGGCTATAATGTGCTCCAGTCAACTATTGCTGTTGGGTCAGGGCAAGTTATTGGTAAAGGTCTTGGGTTTGGTACACAATCGCGTTTAAAATTCCTGCCCGAATATCAAACCGACTTTATTTTTGCTGCTTTTGCTGAAGAATGGGGCTTTATCGGGGTTATAATACTTTTAATTCTTTATGGTATTCTAATAACGCGGATTTTAATGAGTGCACTTTATGGGTCTAGTAATTTTGAAATCCTTTTTGGTATTGGACTGGCTTTAATGTTTTTAAGTCATATTGTTATTAACATTGGAATGAATATGGGTATAATGCCAGTAACTGGAATTACCTTGCCATTTATGAGCTATGGTGGATCACACCTTGTGGCTTCATTTTTAGGATTGGGAATACTCCAAGCAATGCGTAAATATAGTCGAACATTTCATCGAGATGATGTAAAAAATGAATTTTTAGGAATAGAAAAAAGATATGATTTTTAACGGAAAAGAATTTAGCCAAAAGATACTTGATGATTTAAAAAATAAAATCAGTTCTTTAGATTTTGTTCCAGAATTTTCTGATATTTTGGTTGGTTCTGATGGCCCATCGGTGCGTTATGTAAATATGAAAAAAAATATTGCCGAAAGTCTGGGGATAGATTTTATCTCTGGGGTTTTGCCAGTATCTAGCACAACTTTAGATGTTATTAATAAAATAAAAGAAATTTCATTAAGGCCAAATATTTGCGGAATAATCATTCAATTACCATTACCAGATCATATTAATACACAAGATGTTTTAAATGCTGTCCCTGTTTCTTTAGATGTTGATGGTTTGTCATTTGAATATTCAGATAATTTTTATTCTACGTTAAACCACAATGGTATGGGTATATTACCCACAGTTAATGCGGTTAATAAAATTTTAAACCAAGCTTTAAATGATAACCCGCAAGTTAGTGGAATAAAAAATTTTGCAATTGTTGGCCAAGGCCGTCTTGTAGGTAAACCAATTACACATTTATTAAAATCACAATCAACATTATTGGATTTTGGTTGGGAAATAAAAACAATTAATATTGATACG
Organism: uncultured bacterium; assembly: GCA_937895515.1. Taxonomy (GTDB): domain Bacteria; phylum Patescibacteriota; class Minisyncoccia; order Phycocordibacterales; family UBA9973; genus 2-01-FULL-33-17. The sequence continues at coordinate 25,377 of CALAYS010000170.1, read as the reverse complement.
CCATTATCTACAAAAGAACAAATCTTAAAACAAGCCGATGTTGTAATTTCAGCTGTAGGTAGCCCTAAAATAATTACAGGGGATCAAGTTAAAGACGGGGTTATTGTAATTGATGCTGGGACATTAGAAGTAGGGAATACTTTAGTCGGGGATATTGATTTTGAAAGCATAAAAGATAAAGCCAGCTTTGTAACCCCAACCCCAGGTGGTGTTGGTCCTGTAACAGTGGCGTGTTTAATGGAAAATGTATTAATTAATGCAGAGAATAAGAATAATTTAATAAACAAATAATATGTCTAAACTTTTTATATTTTTACATAGTTTTGCAGGTAAGTGGGCAGTATTTGATGCGTTGGTAATTGTTATTGCTAAATATTTTCAATATATTGTTATTGCCTATGCTGTTCTTTTGATGTATCGAGAATTCGTAGCCCAGTCTCCAGACCTAAGTCCTTTTCGAAATATTAAAAAAGCCATTACTGAAGGCTTTTGGGTTGGGGCAAGTGTAGTGCTTGCTATGGGAATTACTTATATTATTAAATATAGTTTACATATTCCAAGACCATTTCTTTCAGGGGTAACACCACTTTTTGTTCATGGAGGGTATAATTCTTTTCCGTCTGGGCATGCTACTTTTTTTGCTTCATTAGCACTTGCAATGTTCTTTTATCATAAAAAGCGTGGTTGGTGGTTTTTAATATCTGCAATTGCAATTGGGCTTGCTCGTATAATTGCCGGGGTTCATTATCCAATAGATGTTGCCGTTGGTTATATTATTGGTATTGCTAGTTCATATTTTATAATCAAGATTTTCCGCCCATGGTTTAAAAAGAAATTTTTAGGTATAGAATAATTTAAAAATTAAAATAAAAAAAACAGGAGAATCATCTGTTAAGATTATCTCCTGTTGTCGCCACTGCCAATGTAGCTTTATTTAATTTTTCGGGTAAATGGGATAAACATTCCCACGTATAAACCCGGTTTAAAGTTTTTAGTTCCGGATCCAAACTCAGCGAACCCAGTTGCTCGGCCATTTGCAAGTGGGGTACCGACCCCAAGTCCTACATAATCCTTATTTACAATAGTGGTTTTACAACCAACTATATACATTAGGAAATCTGGAGTGAAGTAATATCCCACAGCAGTACCAACCTGGTTAAAGGTCATACTGTAGAAAGTGGTATTGAACCACTTTCCTTTGATCGTGGTCACCCCACCAAACACGTTTGTGTAGGTGGTGAATTTCCCCGGGTTTTCAAGACTCATTGAGCCTTGTGGAACCAGTGTGAATCCAACTCTTATCTTTAATGTATCTTTTTTCACCACCAATGGTCCATTAGATATTAAAGAATCATTTTGTGACATCGCTTTTTGACTGAAAAAACATAAAAGTACGGTTGAAATTGCTATAATTTTTTTCATTTATTAGTGGTTTATTTTTTTATATTATAGCATAGATTAATATAAAAATCAAGAGTCTAAAAAGATTTAAATTTAGGTAGATTTTAAGGGGGAATTATGGTAAGCTATAAAAGTTATTAACTAATAGATTTACAGAAAAGTCTTAATTTATATATGTGGAAACGAAGGATAATGGTGCTTTTAATTTTAATAATATCATTTGGTATTGGTTTTTTTCTTTACGCTTCAGAACCAAAGCTTAATAAAATACCACACCATGTGAATGCTCCACATTGGATGTCTAAATATAATTTCAAATTAGGTTTAGATCTATCTGGTGGAACACAACTAGTTTATCGTGCAGATGTTTCAAAAATTCCAGCAGAAGATGTTGGTAGTTCAATGTCATCACTGCGTGAAATTATCGAGCGTCGCGTTAATAGTTTTGGTGTTAGTGAAGCTGTAGTTCGTACTCAAGCTGCAAGTTTTGGTAATGGTAATGAGGAGCGTCTAACTGTAGAACTTCCAGGTATTACTGATGTTGCCCAAGCTGTAGCATTGATTGGACAAACTCCAACACTTGAATTTAAAACCGAACTTCCTAAAGGTGCCCCAATTCCAGTTACTGTTGGTGCTGACGGTCAAGTTAATCTTAACAGTCTTGATCAATATGTTTCATCTGGTCTTGATGGTCGTTATTTAAAACGAGCAGACTATACTACTGACACTACTACTGGTCGCCCAACAGTTTCTATAACTTTTAATGATGAAGGTTCAAAGCTTTTTGCTAAAATCACAAAAGAAAATGTTGGTAAAACAATTGCAATTTATCTTGACGGGGCAATAATCTCAGCTCCAAATGTTAATGAAGAAATTACTGGTGGACAAGCTGTAATTAGTGGAAACTTTACAATTAAAGAAGCTCGTGATTTAAAGAATCGTCTTAATTCTGGAGCACTTCCAGTACCAATTGAACTTGTTTCAACTTCTAATATTGGAGCAACTTTGGGATCTGCCGCAACAACTGCTGGGGTAATGGCTGGAATAATTGGATTTCTACTTGTTGCACTATGTATGATAGTTTGGTACCGATTACCAGGTGTTATTGCAGTAGTTAATTTAGCTATTTATGTAGCTATAATGTTAGCTGTATTTAAATTATGGCCAATTACATTAACTGCAGCTGGTATAGCCGGGTTTGTAATTTCTATTGGTATTGCGGTGGACGCAAATATTCTTGTATTTGAAAGAATGAAAGAAGAAGTCGCTCATGGCGGAACTATTCGTGATGGACTAAATGCCGGGTTCTCTCGGGCTTGGAATTCAGTTCGGGATTCAAACTTTTCAAGTCTTATTACTGCTTTTATTCTGTACGCTACAGGTACAGCTTTAATTAAAAGTTTTGCTTTTACTTTTTTCCTTGGAACTTTGATTTCACTTTTTGTAGCTTATACAATTAGTCGAACATTCTTCCGTTCAATTTCGCTTGGTAAAGAAGGGAAGCTGGTTCAATTCTTATTTGGGTCTGGATTTAAAAACGCTAAACCACTTGTAAAGTAAATTTTATGTATATCATTAAACACAAAAATATTTTTATTTCGATTTCTATCGTTCTTACTGTTTTATCAATTGGGTCAATGGTTGTATTTGGTTTTAGACCAGGTATTGATTTCAAAGGTGGAACTGCAATTGAAGTTGCTTGGGATAATGGAGCTCGCCCAGATGCTGATGTTTTAAGTCAATCTATAAAAGCAATTCCAAATTCTCCAGAAGTTTTGGTTCAACCATTGGGTGCTAATGCTTATGAATTAAAAATGCATGAAATTACTCCAGCCGATAGAGAAGCCTTAACAGCAGTAATTGCAGCTAATAACCCTGGTATGGTTGTTAAAAGCTATACAACAATTGGTCCATCAGTTGGGCGTGAGCTTGCTCGTAAATCAATAATGTCAATTATCCTAGTATCATTGGGTATTGTTTTATTTATTGCATTTTCTTTCCGAAAAGTTTCAAACCCTGTTTCATCTTGGAAATATGGTATTACTGCTATTGCTACATTACTGCACGATGTGGCTATTCCAACCGGAGTCTTCGTAGCGCTTTCATATTTTTATAATATTGAAATTGATACATTGTTTGTGGTCTCGATATTAACAATCCTTGGACTTTCAGTATCGGACACTATTGTTGTTTTTGATCGAATTCGTGAAAATTTGCGTACTAAAAATAATGGTAATTTTGGAGAAACTGTTGGTAAAAGTATTACTGAAGTTTATCAACGATCCATTGCAACTGCGACAACTGTTATTTTAGTCTTAATCGCGCTTGCTGTATGGGGTCCAGAATCAACAAGACTATTAGCTATAATGCTAACTGCTGGAATGTTCTTTGGGACATATTCATCAATCTTCTTGGCTTCACCACTACTTATTGTTTGGCAAGAATATTCGGAAAGAAAAAAGAAACTTAAAAAAGCATAAACTATATAAATCCCTCAAATTTGAGGGATTTATGTTATAATAGACTTATATCAGTATTTATATATTTTATGATTGGATACATTATTTTAGGAATCGTAGTTATTTTAGTTATATGGGCTATTGCTTCATATAATGGGTTTGTTCGTCTTATAAACAACGCTAAGGAAGCTTGGGCGGATATTGACGTACAACTAAAGCGTCGTTATGACCTTATTCCAAATTTGGTTAATACTGTCAAAGGTTATGCTACCCATGAATCAAGTGCTTTTGAAAATGTTACTAAAGCTCGCAGTATGGCTATGGGCGCAACTGGGGCTAACCCACAACACGCCGAAGCGGAGAATATGCTAACAGGAGCTCTTAAAAGCATTTTTGCTATTGCGGAAGCTTACCCTGATTTAAAAGCCAATACAAATTTCTTGGAACTACAACGCGAACTTTCAGACACTGAAAACAAAATTCAATCTGCTCGTAGATTCTACAATGGTAATGTGCGTGACCTTAATACAGGATTACAACAATTTCCAGGTAATGTAATTGCAGGGATGTTTAAATTTGGCAAAATGGAATTTTTCGATTTAGCTGAAGGTGACGCTGCAAATAATCCAGTTGAAGTAAAATTTTAGTTTTTTGCAATCTGAAATTTAAAACTTATAAACTATAATTTAAATTATGGCTACACTATATACACATCAATCTCAAAATGTTCGTAAAACATGGTTTTTAATGACCACGTTTTTGGTACTTATTGTAATTATCGGTTTTGCGTTTTCGCAGTATTTTGGTAATTCAAATATTTTGTATTTCTTTTTTGTTTTTGCATTACTGATGAATATTTATGCTTATTGGAATTCGGACAAATTAGCTATTAAACTCTCCGGTGCCTTTCTAGCAGATGAAAATCAATACCGTGAATTACATAACATCGTTGAGAATTTAAGTATCACTGCAGGTATTCCTAAACCACGGGTTTATATTATTAATGACTCTGCACCTAACGCCTTTGCAACTGGGCGAGACAAAGACCATTCAGCTATAGCTGTAACAACTGGACTACTTCAAATTTTAAATCGTACCGAACTAGAAGGTGTAATTGCTCATGAATTATCTCACATTGGTAACCGTGACATTTTGGTTAGTACTGTTGCTGTAGTCTTGGCTGGATTTATTACTATTGCTGCTGATTTTTTTATTCGATCGCAGATTTTTGGAGGACGTAGTCGAGATGATAATAATAGTAATGGGGGAATCTTAATGATTATTGGGATTATTTTGGCAATATTAGCTCCAATTTTTGCAAGCCTTATTCAACTATCAATTTCAAGAAAAAGAGAATTTCTAGCCGATGCATCAGGGGCATTATTAACACGGTATCCCGAAGGATTAGCTTCAGCATTAGCTAAAATTTCGGAGTATGGTGCGCCAATGCAAAAGGCAAGTAAAGCCACTGCTCATTTATTTATTGCAAATCCTTTTGGGGTAAATAAAATAAAAAGCTTATTTTCAACCCATCCACCAGTGGCAGATCGAATACAAGCCCTTCTTGGTAAAGTCGCAACAAAAGATACTGAATAAAATACAAAAATAAAAACCACAATTAAATTGTGTTTTTTATTTTTGTATTGGTCTATTGAGTTTTTACAGATTCGTCAGGGTTTGTTTTTTCAGACATCATTTTAATCATTAGATCTTTATCCATCATTTTGTTTTGACCCATCATTTCATATCCACCTTTCATCATGTGTGATCTTGATCCATGGATCATTCCACTGATTTCACCAAGTCTAAATCCAAAACAGAATATTATCATTAAAATAAAAAGTTTTAGAATAAATTTAATAAGATGATTGTATCCAGTTCCGCACATTTTGTGACCATTCATTACATTTTCTACTGTGCAAGTTCCGCAACCACATTTATTACACATACATTTGTTTTCTTCCATAAATTAAAAAATTAAATACTAATAAGTAACCACTGTCTCTATATATATATTATAGCATAATTTTTTCTTGCGGAGGTGGGGAAACTTGCTTTATGTTGATTAAAAATGTATCTTAAAAGATGTTGGAGGTGTCGCATAGCGGTCTAGTGCACTACCTTGGAAAGGTAGCAGGGTGTTAAAACCCTCGGGAGTTCGAATCCCCCCACCTCCGCTTTAATTTTTAAATACTTTAATTAAACAACAGCAAGCCCCCGTTAGGGGGCTTGCCTTGTGCACTTATTTTTGTATATTAATTAAAATTTATATACAATTTTTAGCGCTAAGGATCAATTCATAATAATTATAGCATTAAAAATAAAGTTATAAAAATATATTTTATGGTATAATCTTCTTATGCTTTTCATTTCGCTTTTAAAAGGTATTTTTGTTGGTTTAGTTGTGTCAGTTCCAACAGGACCGATTGGTTTTTTGACTATCAAGCGGACTATTAATGATGGATTTTTATCTGGTTTCATAACCGGGCTTGGTGCGGTCTTTTCTGATTTAATTTATGGAATTATTGTAATAATTGGTCTTCGGAACACTGCTGATTTTTTTAGTACTTATGAAAACCCAATGCATGTAATTGGTGGTTTAGCTTTAATTACTCTAGGAGTTTTTACTTATTTTTCTATAAAATCAAAAAAACACCAAAATGAAATTAATCAAACTCAAAATTATTTTATGCAGTTTATTTCTTCATTTTTTGTAACAATGATTAATCCAGTACAGATTATTTCTTTTACTGCACTTTTGGGACCATTGGCGGTATTCCATAATTCATTTAATAGCTCGGTTATTTTCTTATCTGGTCTTTTATTAGGGTCTTTGGTTTGGTGGACATCTTTAGCTTTTATTGTTTCAAAAATACGATCTAGTTTTAGTGATGTACACATTAATTTTGTTAACAAAATCGCGGGTGGAATTATTGTATTTTCCGGGGTTTTTATTTTAATGCATTTATTTTGGAATTAATTATGAATTATTTAATAGAAGAAAAACTTAATTTTCCATTTGAAATAGGTCTTAGGAATTTGCGAGTTTATATTGGCGATATTCCAAATGAATCTTTGGTCACGGCAGCCAGCGCATATGTATTTAATGGAGATAATATAATTTTAACTGATGGCGCAGGTGATGGACGTCATGGATTTGAAATCCCTGGTGGCCATAAAGAAGAAAACGAATCATCATATGACTGTGCATACCGTGAGCTATATGAAGAAACCGGAATTAAGTGTGATTATTTAAAACAATTTGGTTATGTTGAAATTGTTAATCCAGAAATTACAAACCCTAATAATGGTTATCCTTATCCTATTAGTTATATTGCATTATATGTTGGGGTATTGGGCAATATGCCCACCCCAAATCAGCATGGTAGCTGGCTTAAACTAAAAGATGCTCGCAATTGTATTTTTGTTAAATCATTTATTAAAACTCTCGAAGTTGCAAACCAGCATGCACTTTATATTAAAGGTGTATTTAAACAACAGTTTTTAAAAACATATAATGATAATGGCGAAGACTCAAAAATATCAATGCCTTATGAAGTAGTGCATGTTAATGGTGCATGGCATAAAGGTGTTCATATTTTTGCTATGAATGAGTTTGGAGAATTTTTAATTCAAAAGCGTTCTATGAATGTTCAAACTAAACCTGGTCTTTATGAAAATACAGCCGGTGGGCATGTTGAAGGTAGTGATACAGTTATTGAGACTGCAATTATTGAAATGCAAGAAGAATGTGGTGTAAAACTTGAAGAAAAAGACTTTCTTTTTGTTGGGACAATCACTGATGTTTTTAAAGTTGAAGAGCGGGGGATATATAACCGTGAGTTTGATTATATTTATATTGCTAAAATCAAAAAATCTGATTTTAAAAAACACGACAATGACTTAGAAATAGGTGAATATCTTTGGGTAGACGCTAAAGATTATATAAGTCGTGCAATTTCCGGCGACCCAACTATTGCCACAAGATTAAACGAGTATTTATTAATAAAAGATTACTTTGGTTTTTAAGATTAGCCTCCTCTAATACCCCTATTTTAGGGTATTGACTTATTTATTTAAATATGCTAATATATAAACATATTAGAAATAGATACCTTTTGGTATAAAACAAATAATATGAAGAATTTATTTAAAAATGCTAACAAAATGTTAGCTTTAGGTGCTACATTATTAATTGCAGGTTCTTTGGTTTCTCCAGTTTCAACATTTGCTGTAACTGACTGGTGTTCAAACTTTGATGGTGTTCAATCATCATTGCCAGCTAATACAAAACGACCTAACGAAGGTGACGTATGTATTCCAATCAATTCAACCGAAACAACTCCTTCAGATGAAACAGCATTTGATCGATGTTCAAACCTACCACAATTCCAACCAAAACTTCCATCTAACTATGGTGTACGTGATGGTTCAACAATCTGTTACCTAATCAATCGTTAATAGATTCCAAAAGCCCCATTTAGGGGCTTTTGTGTTACATTTTAAGAATTTTATGATATTATCTACTTATGAAAAATTTTTATAAAATATTTGGATTTTCCACTTTAGTACTTACTTTACTAGCTCCGTTTTTTGTATTTGCAGCAAGCCCAACAAATGAGGGGGTAGCCAGCCCTTACGAGGTTCTTGTTGTTTATAATTCGGCTTATAATACAGACTCAAATAATGACAGTGTTCAGGATTCTTTAGAGATTGCTAGTTATTACAAATCCGCACGCTCAATACCTGATGCAAATATTGTTGGTATTGATATGCCGACAACTCTGGCTATAACTCGAAGCCAATACAATTCATATATAAAATCTCCACTTGAGAGTTATTTAAACAATAATAACCTAAAAGATACTATTAAATACATTGTTTTTGTTAAAGGTGTACCAATGAAGGTTTATGATACATCAGGCAATGCTAATAATTATAGTAATGTAACAGGTGATTATGCATCTGTTGATTCATCGACAACATTACTTTTCCAAGATAGTTATATTGGTACAAGCGCGCAGGTTGCAAACCCTTATTATAATGTTGACCCAGATTTTTCATTAAACTATCGTTTCAAACAAAATACTTTTGGAGATTCTAATTATAAAATATCATATTTAGTTACACGCTTGGATGGCTATACTGTCAGTGATGTAGAGGGTATGATTGATCGTGCATCTAGTGCTGACAAAACAGCTTCTGGATACTTTGTTATTGACCAGTATAGTGGAGGTAACAACTTTTCTTTTGATTCTATGAGTAGCGCAACTAAAAATCTTAAGTTTCTAGGCAAAAATATTTACCCAGAACCTTTTACCAAAGGCGGTAGTGCTATTAAAAATATTGCACAAAATGTTATTGGTTACACTAGTTACGGTACTTATGGTGGTCTAGGTAATAATTATTACAATAATGAATTAAATTTAAGTTACCTAAACGGAGCAGTGGCAAGCACTTATGAATCTTATTCAGCATTTAGTATGACCGAACCTGATAATACTAATCATGGTCAAATAGCTCAATTTATTCGTGCTGGCGGGTCAGGCGGTATTGGTAATGTTTACGAGCCGTTTAGTTTAGCTATTGCTAGGGAAAATATATGGATGCCTGCATATTCTGTGGGTTATACATGGGCCGATGCGGCATACATGTCTTTGCCGTATATTGACTGGACAACGATTGTATTTGGTGATCCTTTAATGAGCATTGTTAGCGATGGCTTGTCTCAGCCATCTGTGTCTATAAAAAATTATACAAACATATCAAATGGGTCAGTGACTTTAAACGCAACTATTAACAATACGGGAGGAGAATCTAATAATGTTAAGGGCTTTGTTTACGGTAAAACAAATGATTATGGTAGCTTTGTGTTTAATAGTGGATCTTTTGGGGCAGGTGATTACTCTATTGACTTGAGTGGTCTTGATTGTGGCACCACTTATTATTATAGAGCTTACGGTACTAATTCTTTTAGGTCGGGTTATAGTTCCGAGGGTAGTTTTACGACCAGTGTTTGTGCCGTTCCTGCTATAGATACCGGTTCTGTTAGTGACACAACTGTATCTGGGGCTACTTTATATGCAAATATTTTAGATGTCGGGCAAAGTAACGTTACTGAAAGGGGTTTTGAGCTTGGGATTGATACTAATTACGGCATCAAGGTTTACGACAGTGGAAGTTTTGGCTCTGGAAATTATTCTGTAGTGGTTGATAATTTAGAGTGCAATACTTTGTATCATTATCGTGCTTATGCATTGAATTCGGTTGGTTATGGTTATGGCGATGACCGCACATTTGCTACAGGTTATAATTGTAAACCTTCTATTACAACCGGTTCATCAATTTATAACAATGGAAGCTACACTTTAAATGCAGGCATTACAAGTGTTGGTGGTGACTCTGTCAGCGAAAGGGGCTTTGATGTGGGACTTGATTTGTCATACGGTCTAAATGTAAAGCAAACTGGTGTGTTTGGTGGTAGCTTTGGGTACCTTTCAAAGTTTGGTTCGTATGGCTCGGCCAATGGAGAGTTTGACCAACCCAGAGCTGTAGCTGTTGATTCGTCAGGTAATATATATGTAGCCGATCGGTTGAATCATCGCATACAGAAATTTGATTCTAATGGAAACTTTATAACCAAATGGGGTAATTACGGTACGGGCAATGGTAAAATATCATACCCTCAAGATGTTGTGATTGATTCAAATAATAATGTCTATGTTTCAGATTATGATAATTCTAGAATCACAAAGTTTAGCTCAAGTGGTACATATAGCACCAAATGGGGTAGTTTTGGTTCTGGTAATGGCCAATTTATGCCAGCCTATGATTTAGCAATTGATAAAGATAACAATATTTACGTTGCTGATAGAAATAATAATCGCGTACAAAAATTTGACTCTAATGGTAACTATATAATGCAGTTTGGTAGCTATGGTAATGGTGACGGTCAATTTGTTTTTCCATCAGGTATACTAGTTGATGGCTCAGGTTACATATATGTGACAGATGAAAATAATCGTATACAAAAGTTCAACAGTAATGGAGTTTTTGTTGCAAAGACTGGTGGTTCTGGTAATACTAATGGCTCGTTTATTAACCCTCAGGGTATGGCTTTTGACCAAGTAGGTAATATATATGTTGCCGAATTATCAAATTCTCGTATTCAAAAAATTAGTACAAATGGATTATTTTCAATTAATGTTAATAATTTAAATTGTGGTGCTAATTATAATTATCGCGCATATGCTGTTAACTCAATTGGTACAGCTTATGGGGCAAATAAAACTTTTACCGTACCTGTGTGTCCAGGCAAGGTAACAACTGATTCTGTTACAAATATTACAAATGGCTCTGCAAGACTAAGTGCAACAATAACTGATTTTGGTGGAGAGACTCCAAGCATTAGAGGTTTCGAAATTGGGACTGATACTAGTTATGGTAAAACAACTAATAACACACCCGAAAAAACTTCTATACCCTTGGGTCAATATATTGCTAATGTAAAAGGTTTGACATGTAATACTACATATAATTATCGTTCATATTCCAAAAACTCAGCTGGAATGTTTTATGGTCTAAATAAGACATTCAAAACAGCTACTTGTCCTTAATATTGACTTATTAAATACTTTACTTCTTGTTATAAAGTTCTTTTGGTAATATAATAGTAATGTGAAATATTTTATTAAAATAATTCTAACTTACTTTATTTTGATTTGTCTTTTGACTTTTAACACAGGTCAGATTTTTGCTGCTTCACCAGATATCGAAACAAACTCTGCAACTGAGGTGTACAGTCAAACAGCAACACTAAATGGTACTATTAATGGTGACGGCGGTGAACTGCTTTCTATGCAGGGGTTTGAGTATGGTTTGACTACTAATTATGGAACCGATACAAATCAAAGCTACACTCCATCTTATACTTACTCTCTTCAGTTTGGTACTGACGGTGGTTCTAATGGCCAATTTGGTGATTTTAACTTTGGTATAGACACTGACTCATCCGGTAATATATATGTTGGTGACAACACTAATTATCGTGTACAAAAATTTGATTCCAACGGTAGTTATCTATCTCAATTTGGATCTTTTGGTTCTGGTAATGGTCAATTTGCTGGTGTTTCAGGTCTTGCAATTGATCAGTCTGGCAACATCTACGTTTCTGACAATCAAAACCACAGAGTACAAAAATTTAACTCTAATGGTAGTTATCTATCTCAATTTGGTGTAAATGGTAATGGTGATGGTGAGTTCGAGGGTCCTTTTGGTATAGCCTTTGACGGGGTTGGCAATATTTATGTCGTTGATGGAGGTAATCATCGTGTACAAAAATTTGACTCTAATGGTAATTACCTATCTCAATTCGGAGTTAATGGCTCAGGTGATGGTGAGTTTGAAAATCCTCGAGGAATTGCAATTGAACCAAACTCAGGAGATATTTATGTTGTAGATACTTTTAATCATCGCATTCAGGTTTTTAATTCATCGGGAATTTTTCAGAGGGCTTTCGGAAATAACTATTTATATCCAGTAGGTATAGCAATAAGTGACAGTGGATTTGTTTATATCGGAGACCAGGGACATAGTGTGATTGCTGCAACTGATTTGCAAGGTAATCCTTTGAGTAATTTTGCTCAATCTGGTAATGGTGATGGACAGGTTTCTTTGGCTTACAATCTTACAATAGATGTTAATGGTAATGTGTATGTTTTAGACACCTACAATCACCGTGTTCAAAAATTCTTACCCGAACCTGCTTCTGGTACATTTAGTATAGGCGTATCTGGTTTGTCTTGTGGTGCAACTTATCATTATAGGGCTTATGCAACAAACCAAAGTGGTACTAGTTATGGTTCTGATCAAACATTTACTACTAGTGTTTGTGATCCAACCGTTGACACTGTTTCTGCAACATCTATTACTACAACATCAGTAATTTTAACCGGTGATTTGGTTGATAATGGAGGAGAGCTTAATACTGATCAAGGTTTTCAATACGGTAAAACGTCTAGCTATGGAAATAGTGTTACAAGTATTGTTAGTTTTGATACAGGTATTTTTAGTAAAAGCGTAGGTAATTTAATTTGTGGTACAACTTATCACTATAGGGCTTTTTCTACAAACTCTATTGGTACCGGTTATGGTAGTGATGAAACATTTACGCTTGCTGATTGTGTGCCAGAATTATCAGTTAGCTTGGCGTCAAAGACTAATAATAGCGCTATTTTAAACGGGTCTATCGAAAATAATTTGGCACCAGTATCTACTATTCGTGGCATTGAATACGGTTTAACTTCAAGTTATGGTAATACAGTTTCAGAGAATGGGTTGTTTAATGGTGGAATGGGGTATCTTGCAGAATTCGGGTCTTATGGTAATGGTGATGGTGAGCTTGACTACCCTTCGGGTATAACTATTGATTCAGCCGGTTTTATATATATAGTTGATGCTAATAATAACCGAATTCAGAAATTTGACTCCAATGGAAATTACTTATCACAGTTCGGTGGCTATGGAAATGGTGATGGTCAGTTAGATTATCCAACAGATATTGTGATTGATTCATCTGGTAATATTTACGTTTCTGACACTAATAATAATCGAGTTCAAAAATTTGACTCTAATGGTAACTATTTATCTCAGTTTGGATCTCAAGGTACTAGAACAACTCAATTTAATAGCCCTTCTGGTATTACAATAGATTCTTCTGGTAATATTTACATAGTTGATTCAACTAATAATCGTGTCAAAAAATATAATTCTCAAGGAGTCTATCAAATGAATTTTGGAACAAGTGGTGATGGAAATGGAGAATTTGATTACCCATATGATATAGCTATAGATTCGTCTGGTTCTATATATGTTTCAGATTCTGGCAATCATCGTATTCAGAAATTTGATTCCAATGGTGTTTATTTATCACAATTTGGGGTAAACGGTACAGGTAATGGTCAGCTTGATAATCCCATTGGTTTGCTTGTTGATTCTTCTGACAATATATACGTAGTCGATAATGGTAATAATCGTATTCAAAAATTCAACTCAAATGGTGTTTATATGTCAAAATTGGGCGAACAGGGTAATGGAGAAGGAGAGTTTTACGGACCTTCTTTTATGGTAAAAAATACAGCAGGAGATTTGTACTTAACAGATTCTAATAATGGACGATTTGTTAAGTTGTCAAAGGGTGGGGATTGGAGTGTTTCGGTAAGTTCATTATCCTGCGATACTGTATACCACTATCGTGCTTACGCCACTGGTTCAAATGGAACATCTTATAGTACAGATAATACATTTAGGACAAATGGTTGCCATGGTTTTGTTAACGTTAGTCCCATTAGTAGCGGCGGTAATTTCTACACACAAAACCCATTAGTTAATCAAGCTCTACCTATATCTAATTCTAATAGCCAACTGGCTTCTAATAATCAATCAAACACAAATACTCAACCATCTAACAACACTAACAATCAACAAACTAAATTCACATTCACCAAAAACCTTAAACTAGGTATGCGTGATGAACAGGTTAAGAAGCTTCAACAGTTCTTAAACTCTAATGGTTACCCAATCTCAAAATCAGGTATTGGTAGTCTAGGCAAAGAAACTACATACTTTGGTATAGCTACTCGTAATGCTTTGATTAAATATCAATTAGCTAACAAGATTAAACCAGCCGTGGGGTATTTTGGGCCGGTGACTAGGGGTTTTGTTAATAAATAAAAAAATGCATTCCTCGTAGAGGAATGCACTAGGTATCGTTTCAGTAAATTCTTTTACTGTATTATCAATTTTTTCTTTTCGGTGAATCCACCTGAAGAAATAAAAACTGTATAGAATCCAGGTATTAATCCTGAAACATCAATTTGTGTCGATGTTCCAGTAAATTTACTAGTGAATACTTTCTGTCCAGTATTTGAACAGATTTCTAGATAGTTTTCATTTTCTATCGTAGGAGAATTTAATCTCACTACTACGGATCCGCCATTAGCGGGTGATGGGTACATTTCAACTGTGAAAGGGCTAGAATACCAAGATTTTTCTTTTAAAGAAATTATATGGCTATATTCTGATCTACCATCATAGTCAACCTGATATAGTCGATAATAAGTTTTACTTAAATTAAGCGTACTGTCTTGGTATTTGTAGTATAGATTACTTAGTGAATTTCCACCTTCTGATTTGGATTTAACAATCCCAATCGTTGACCATTTTTTAGTATCAGTTGATTTTTGGATTTCAAAATGGCTATTATTTAATTCTGTGGCAGTTGTCCAACTTAATAAAACAAAATTTCCATTTTTAATCGCATCAAAAGCAGTTAATTTAACAGGTACAGGGCAGTCAAACCGTATTGTCTCTTTCATCTTTGTAGAATCAAAAGGTGTTCCAGCTTTATTAAATACCCAACCAGGACCAGTCTCGATATTTTTACTTAATGTAAAATATAGAGAATCTATTGTTCCTTTTGGTGTACCATGCCCGCCATGTTTAATGGCATACATGGTGTATTTTTTATATGACCCGTCTTTTTCAAAAGACCAATTAGATTTGTCAGAATTTAATTGGTATGATGATCTACTCCATCTCCAGTGACCTCCATCAAGGAAATTAAATGAATCCAAGCAGGCTTTATTTATTGGCCAGTTGGTATGACTTCCGTCATGGTTCCATCCATTTCCATCTAATATCCATAAATATGTATATTGTCCAGATGTTGGGTAATTCGCAATTTTTTTGATAAAGGTCATAGACCCTCCATTTACAAAATAACTGGTCTGAGCTTTGGCTTTTATTGAAAAACCGCAAAAGAATGCCACAAGGGCTAGTGATAAAAGTTTAATTTTCTTCATAAATGTTGATGTTTTTTTGTTTATATAGTTTTTAAATTTTGTCAAAATAATAACACATATTTATAATATTTGCAATAGTGTAGGTTTAATATGTTTCTAACCATATAATCCTTTAAATTCTTATTAATTCTAATATTTTAAAATAAGCCAAAAATGCTATAATAATTAAATGGAAGATAATCTATTTCTCAAAGCCTATAAAAACCTAAATATTGCTCAGCGTGATGCCGTGGACAGCATTGATGGCCCTGTAATGGTTATAGCAGGTCCTGGTACTGGTAAAACTCAAGTTTTATCTCTTCGGATTGCAAACATTCTTGTAAAAACTGACACCAAAGCCGACAGTATACTTTGTCTTACTTTTACTAATTCTGGAGTTAGAGCAATGCGGACACGATTAGCAAACTATATTGGAGCCACTGCTACTCAAATCAAAATCTCAACATTTCATGCTTTTGCAGGATCAATTGTTGATGAATTTTTTAGCACATTGGGTTTAATTGCGCCTCCAACATTGCTAGATGAAGCGGGTTCAATATCTCTAGTTGATGAAATTTTAGAAAACGGGCAGTGGGTACATTTGCGTCCTCGGGGGGGCTCTGGTAAATATTTTAGAGATATCAAATCTTTAATCTCAATTCTAAAACGTGAAAATATTAGTCCAGATGATTTATTAAATTCTATTAAAAATGATATTAATTTTTTAGAAAATGATGAATCCAGTATTTCTACACGAGGTGAAAGTAAAGGTAAATTAAAAAAAGATGTTGAAACAAAAATCGCAGGGCTTGAAAGAACCCAAGAAATTGTTAAATTTTACAGTGAGTACGAAAAACTAAAGCAAGAAAGACTTTTAGCTGATTATGATGATATTTTAAAATATGCTTTGAATATTATCCAAACATCCGAAGATGTAAAATTTGAATTATGTGAAAGATATCAATATGTTCTAGTTGATGAACATCAAGATTCCAGTGGTGTCCAAAATGAAATCCTTAAATCTATTTGGGGTGATGTTGAGCTACCAAATATTTTTGTTGTTGGTGATGACCGGCAATTAATTTATGGTTTCGGTGGGGCATCTATTGAATATTTTGAATCATTTAAAACACTTTTTGGTCGTGCAAAACTAATTACATTGGTTGAAAATTACCGCTCTACACAAACTATTCTTGACGCTGCGGACCAAATGTTAACCAGTAGTTTAACTTTTGAAAAACTAAAAAGTAACCATAAAGAAATACATAAAATCGGTTTAGTTGAATGTATGTACTCACGGGATGAAATAATTTTTTGTGGGCAAGAAATAAAAAATAAAATAAATCCGCCAGCTGGCGGACAAGGTATTGACCCTAATGATTGTGCAATACTTGTACCTAAAAACTATCAGGTTAAAAATGCTGTTCAAATACTGCGTGACATGGATTTGCCAGTAGCTGTTAATAATAATTTAACTTTATTTGAAGTCTCAGAATCAAAAACTTTTATAAATGTTTTAAAAATAATCCAAAATCCTTATGATGCAGTATCAATAGGCGAAATTTTGTTTGACCCAGTTTTCAATATTTCTCCACTTGTGGCGCATAATTTTTTACAAAATGTTGATACTCGTAAATTATCTTTAAATGATTTATTAAAAAACCAAACACCTAGTTTGTTATCAAAATTAGACCCAATTACTGATTTAGGCTTACAGCTTGAAATTTATTTAAATAAAAAAAACAGTTTAGACGTTTATGAATTAATCCAATTTATTGGAGAAGGTCTACTACTGGATAGTGCAAATGATCACAATAGTTTAATAAAAAGAATCGAAGTTGTTCGAAGCATGCTTCATTTAGCACTTTTGGTACGTGAAAAATCTCAAAGAGAAAATAAAGAATTTACCTTAAAAACATTTCTAGAATTTATTGACCGATTAAGAAATTATAACGAAGATGTGCCTTTGGCGGTATTTAACGCAGGGAATGGTATAAAAGTAATGACATTGCATTCATCCAAAGGTTTGGAATTTGATTTTGTTTGGATTGCTCATATGGATGAAAGATCGCTAATGAATACAAAGCGTCAAGCTTTTACTTTACCTCAAACAGTGATAGACCATATCGAAGAAAAAGACGAACAAGTGGTTAAAAGGCAATTATATGTTGCCTTAACTCGAGCTAAAAGATTTTGTACTTTTTCTTATTCTCATTTAAATGCTATGGGCGCAGAAAATGAATTAGCTCATATAATCCAAGAACTACCTGAAGAAATTTTTGAAAAGAAAAATAAAGACCAAGTTGAGTCTCAGATTTTAAATAATGACCCTAAATCATATGTCACTTCGGGTAATCATACTAACGATGATTTTTCTATAGAGGATTTGACTAATATGGTTAAAGAAGAATACATAAAAACAAAAATCTCGGTTACAATGCTAAATAATTTTTTTGAATGTCCATGGAAATGGTATTTTAGAAATCTATTAAAACTGCCAGATGTTATGTCTGAAAGTTTAGTATTTGGTAATGTAATTCATGGCAGTATTGAACAAATTTTAATTAAATCCAAAAAAGATATTGAAGATATAATAAAAGACCAAATTCATAAACAAAATATTTATGATGAAGTTTTAAGCAAAAGACTATTAGCCGAAGCTAAAAAGCTTTTAAATAATTGGATAAAAAATAGATTACCTCAAATTGAAAAAGACTATACTACAGAAAGGTCCGTTTCATATCGTGACCCTAAATTCCCAAACCTTTCTTTTTATGGGAAAATTGACCTTACGGAAAGATATCAAGATGGATCTGTCAAAGTTACTGATTTTAAAACCGGGAGTGTTAAAACAAAATCAGATATTGAAAAAAGAAATGACGAGGGCAGACTTAGTGGGTATTTACGCCAATTGGCAATGTATTCATATTTAATTAATGGTTCTGAAAAATCAACAAAAGTTAAAGAATCTCAATTGGAATTTTTAGAAGCAAAAGATAATGATAAAAATTCAATTTATAAAACTCAAATAGGTGAAGAAGAAATTGATTTATTAATTCGTGATATAACCGAATATAATACTGATCTTGCAAGTGGGGATTGGGTAAACCGAAAATGTAACTTTGAATCTTATCGTACATCTAAAGAATGCCCTAACTGTGCTCGTGCAAGGATATATTTAAAAAATTAAGCTAAACCAGTAGTGTTTTCTTGGGGTGATAATTTTCTTGGGCCATTATCAAGATACGCTGTGTATAAACCAAATCCCAATAAGATAATCATTAAAATAAAAAGAATTACTTTTAAACGTTTTTCATTCATATATACTAGTCTAACATATATTTATTATGCTATAATATATTTGTATTCAAGTAATAAAATATAACTATGTCAAACAAAGGATTAACATTTCTAATTATCTTTCTTTTACTACTATGTGGTGCTACTTTTGGGGCTTTTTATCTTAAAACACACCCCGAGATGGCTTTGTCTCAAAAAATATTTGGGGCCAAGGTTGCTAGTGTTACTGATGAAAATGTCGCAGTAAACAATGTTCCTGTAGACAATACAAACCAATATAACAATACAAATGTAGTTGAAAATACTGTACCACCAGTTGATGATACTAATACAAATGCTACAACTGGTGATGTAAAAGTTACTCCTCAGGGTAAACCAGACGATACTGTTATTGCTTATACTCCACCACCAGCTGAGAGTACTACTACAAAAAATTCTGTTGTTACTACTCCAACAACACCACCAGCTAACACTACAAGTCCTAAAATAACTTTAACTCTTAAAAAGGGTAGCAAAGGCTCTGAAGTTAAAATCCTTCAACAATTTTTAATTGATAATTCATATTTAACAGGTAAAGCCGACGGTGCCTTTGGAGCTATGACCGAAGCTGCTGTTAAAAAATTCCAAACCGAGTATAAATTAACAGTTGATGGGATCGTTAGTGGTAAAACCACTACAACAATTAACGAGCTTTTAGCAAGTAACTAAATTTAAATAATATTGAAATATACCCTTAAAAAGGGTATATTTAGTTTATGGAATACGAAAAAGGCACTTTGCACCCATTGAACCTCTTAGCAGAAGAGGCTTATTCTGTGTTTCAGAATCTCGGTTTCGAGATTTCTTCTGGTCCAGAACTTGAGACTATTTGGTACAATTTCGATGCACTCAATGTGCCCAAGGATCACCCAGCGCGAGATATGCAAGACACTTTTTATATTAAAGGCAATCCTGATCTAGCTTTGCGTACTCATGCTACTAATTCGACAGCTCGTTCACTTAAAAAAATGGCAGAAAATGGTCAAACAGAAGGAGCGTATATTTCAATCGGAAAAGTTTTTCGCAACGAATCAACTGATGCAACTCACGAAATGCAATTCTATCAGATTGATGGTTGTATGGTTGGCGAGAATATTAATCTCGCTAATATGAAAGCTGTACTTATAGAATTTTATAAAAAGGCGCTTGGTGAAAATGTGGAGATTGAATTCCGCCCAAGCTTCTTTCCTTTTACTGAACCATCTGTGGAAGTGCATGCCAAGTTCAATGGAAAGTGGCTTGAAATGATGGGTGGGGGAATGTTGCACCCAAATGTACTTCGCAATGCGGGGCTCGATCCAGAGAAAGTCCAAGGTTTTGCCTTTGGCGGAGGACTTGATCGTATAGCTATGATCCGCTGGAATATCCCTGATGTCCGCTTATTTTATCAAGGGGATTTACGACTAAACCAATTTTAAGATTATAAACTTCATGATGGTTTCAAATTTCTTTATGTTTATCCCAGTCGTTACATCCTTTTACATGCAAGAGTGGATTAATAGTAATAGCAAAATAATTTTATAAACATGGAAAATTTTAATTTAATCAAAAAACTACACACGGATGTTCTTGAAGAAAAATATGGTCCTATTCATTCTGAAGTTCTTCGCCATGATTCCGAAGTGCGGGAGATTCATATGCTTGATAAGAATAATATCTCTAGAACGTACGCTTTGACTTTTATTAATTTTGATAGGAAAAATAAAAC
The DNA here is from genome assembly GCA_937895515.1 of uncultured bacterium. Classification (GTDB taxonomy): domain Bacteria; phylum Patescibacteriota; class Minisyncoccia; order Phycocordibacterales; family UBA9973; genus 2-01-FULL-33-17. The sequence continues at coordinate 4,630 of CALAYS010000170.1, read as the reverse complement.
TCTACTAGAAATCGATCAAAAAATCCAAAACGGAGGTTTAATCGGACAAGTTTTTAGGGACTATGGTTACGAAATAAGAAAAAATGTTGTATCTGTTTTTACGACAAAGTTGTCAGAATTATTAAAACAAAAGATGGCTACCAAAGATGAAGAAGCAAAAGTACGCCTTTCAGAATTTTATGCAAAAAAAGAAGGTGAAGCACCAATTATTTATGGAACAGTTTCTGAAATATATTCTCCCGATTTTCGCTCTGCTGAAGTAAATGAAATTGATATTTCGCAAGAGAACACATTAACTGAAGCACTAGAGAAAGTTGGATTAACAAAAGAAGATATTTGGAATAGAATCGGTGAAAATAATAATTTCTTAGATGTTCAAAATAAAATAAAAGAGGCTAAAATTATAGCTAAACCGCATAAAGAAGAATTAATAAACAAAGTAGAATCTTACCTAAAATAATTTTATGAAAATTAGTTACAATTGGCTCAAATGGTACATACCCGAAGCACCGGAAGCAAACAAGCTTGCGGATGTTATTACTTATCATCTTACAGAGGTTGAAGGGATGGATAAGTTACCCGATGGTGATACTATTTTTGATATAAATATTCTTCCGAATCGAGCGCATGATTTATTGTCGCATAGTGGAGTTGCCCGTGAACTTGCTGGGCAACTAGGCATTCCTTTTACAGATCCGACAAAAAATTATATAGACATAATGGCAAAAAAGGAAATCCAGAAAACAAATTTATTGATTGATGTTCGTACTGAAAATTGTCGGCGATTCACTGCACGAATTGTGCGTAATATCAAAGTGGGCCCAAGTCCAGAATGGGTGGTAAAACATCTCGAGAGTATTGGTTCACGCACTATCAATAATATCGTTGATGCTACAAATTTAGTAATGTTTAATTGTGGTCAGCCAACGCACGCTTTCGACTTACGTAAATTTGCTGATGAAAAAATTGTAATTACAAATGCAAAAGATGGCGAGGAGCTCAAGCTAGTAGGGCGTGATGGTATTGTAGCCAAGCTTCAAATTACTGATATTGTGATTGCCAATAATTCTGGAGAGACACTTTCTTTGGCTGGGATCAAGGGTGGTGTAAATTCTGGAGTTGCTGATGGTACTACTGATATATTACTCGAAGTCGCTAATTTTAATCCCACAAGTATCCGTAAAACTGCACGTCGCATAGGAGTACTTTCCGACTCTGCGAAAAGATTCGAGAATGATTTGTCTCCCGAGTTGTGTACTTTTGCAATGCTTGAACTTACAGCACTGATTTGTGAAATGTGCCCCGATGCAATTGTTGAAGATGTGGTAGGGTATTACCCAAATCCACAAATCAATAAAAAAATTTTATTTACTACAGAATTCGTAAACAAAAAAGTTGGTGGCAATATAACAACCGACGATGTAGAACAAATATTAAAAAATTATAATTTTTCATACGAGAATAATAATGGAGATTTTATAGTTGTTGTACCAAGTTTAAGAATTGATTTAGAGAATCCAATCGACATGGCAGAAGAGATTGGGCGAATTTATGGATATGATAAATTGACACCAATATTGCCAAAAATTTCTTTTGAACCAAAACAAAATGAAACATACCAAAAAATTCTCGCAGTCCGCAAACATCTAATCAATGACGGGTATAGAGAGGTAATGACTTATGCTTTTGGTAAAAAGGGTGAAGTAGAAGTATTAGCAAGTGCATCCGACAAGAATTTCTTGAGGACAAATCTTACAGATGGACTGAAAGCAAGTTTTGAATTGAATCGCCTTAATGCACCACTAATTGGAATTGATACTGTGAAAATTTTTGAAATAGGAACTGTGTTTAAAAAAGATAAAGAAGAAATTAATGTTGGTTATGCAAACAAAAAGGAATTAAAAGAAATAACTCTTGATGAATATATTACAAATAATAATTTAGATTACAAGGATTCAAAAAACGTAGCAAATAAAATTGATACAGGTATGTTTATTTCCTGGAGTGCTTACCCATTTATAACGCGCGATCTTTCTTTGTGGGTAAACAATGATAATGATAAAGATACCGTATTAGGAATAATAAAAGAAGCAGGGAAGGAACTACTGATAAAAGAACCACAAGTTCTAGATAGGTTTGAAAAAGAAGGTAAAATTTCTTTTGCGTTTCGTATGGTATTCCAATCGCATAATCGAACTTTATCAGACATTGAAATAAATGAAATTATGGAAAATATAAACAAAAAAGTGCTAGAAAAGTCTTATATTCCAAGGTAAAAAACCATTATAAAAGCTTGGTGGTTAGTACTATTTTTGCTATAATATAAACATATATGGCAAAAAATGAAACAAAAAAATCATACGGTGCAGATGAAATCTCAGTCCTAGAAGGTCTCGAGCCGGTTCGCCGCCGTCCCGGGATGTATATTGGGTCTACTGGTCTTGAAGGTCTTCATCATTTAGTTTGGGAAATTTTTGACAACTCTCGTGATGAAGCCATGGCTGGTGAATGTACTAATATCGAAGTAACACTTCTCCCTGGTAATCGTATTCGTGTTGCGGATAATGGCCGTGGTATTCCTGTTGATATTCATTCTAAAACCAAAGTCTCTGCATTGGAAACTGTCATGACTACTCTTCATGCCGGAGGTAAATTTGGTGGTGAAGGCAGTGGGTATAAAGTCTCTGGGGGTCTACATGGTGTCGGTGCATCTGTTGTTAATGCATTGTCTGTTTATACTCGTGCCGAAGTTCATCGTGATGGTGGGCGCTATGTTCAAGAATATTCACAAGGTAAAAAGAAAGCTCCTGTTAAAAAAATTGAATCTTCTAAAATGCGCGGAACAATTATTACTTTTGAACCCGATGAAGAAATTTTTAAAGACCGTGAATTTAATTTAAATACTATTGTTCATCATTTTCGTCAGCAAGCATATCTTGTTAAGGCTCTTCGTATAACAACAATTGACGCTCGCCAAATGCCTGCCCGCAATGCTTTTGGCCTAGCTAAAGCAGGCGGGGGTGATAATAAAAATAAATTAGATGACAAGGATGTTTTTTGGTTTAAAGAATTAGGTTTAGAATTACCATCACATACATTTTATTTTGAAGGAGGTCTTGTTTCATTAGTTGAACATTATACTGAATTCCAAAAGCCACTGCACTCAACAATTTTCCATATTGAAAAAGATTATGAAAATGTTGGAGTCGAAGTTGTCTTCCGTTACATTGACGATGTTACAACAAGAATTACTGCTTTTGCTAACAACATTGCTAACCCTGAATACGGAACTCATGTCACAGGTTTTAAAACAGCTTTAACTCGGGTTATTAATTCTTACGCTAAAAAAGCTGGTATTGGTAAAGACGCCGACGGAGGTTTTACTGGAGATGATGTGTTAGAAGGTCTTGTTGCGGTGGTTTCAGTTAAAATGCCAGAGATTCAATTTGAAGGTCAAACCAAAGGTAAATTAGGTTCTACTGAAGCCCAAGGTGCAGTTAATGCTGTTTTTGGAGATGCCTTAAATTCATTCTTTGAAGAAAATCCTGATGAAGCTAAAGCCATAATTAACAAAGCTCTTCTTGCTATGCGTGCTCGTAAGGCTGCTAAAGCCGCTAAAGATTCAGTCTTGCGTAAAGGAGCTCTTGAAGGTATGACACTGCCAGGTAAATTGGCTGACTGTTCTACAAAATCAGCTGAAGAATCTGAACTATTTATTGTAGAGGGAGATTCTGCGGGTGGTACAGCCAAAATGGGTCGCGACCGACGCACCCAAGCCATCTTGCCACTACGTGGTAAAATTTTAAATATCGAACGTGCACGGCTGGACCGTATGCTTGGATCCGAGCAAATTAAAAACCTTGTTGTTGCTATGGGTTGTGCTATTGGGGATACTTTTGATATTTCAAAGTTGCGTTATCATAAAGTCATCATTGCAACCGATGCGGACGTGGATGGAGCGCACATTCGAACACTTATTTTAACTTTATTCTATAGATATTTCCGTCCGTTAATTGATGGTGGATTTATTTATATTGCTCAACCACCATTGTTTAAAATTAAAAAAGGAAAAGAAATAATGTATGCCTATTCTGACGAAGAGCGCGATGCATTAATTGGAAAAGATGCTGCAGTAGTTATTATTGAAGATGAAGCTGAAATGATAGAACCAGTAGAAGGCGATATTGAGACACCTGAACAATTAGATAAAAAGGCTAAAAAAATCCATGTTCAACGCTATAAAGGTCTCGGTGAAATGAACTCTGAAGAATTATGGGAAACAACAATGGATCCTGCTGCTCGTATCTTAAAACAAGTTCATGTTGATGATGCCGAAGCCGCTGACAAAGTCTTTGATATGCTGATGGGTAGCGAAGTCCCACCTCGTAAATCATTCATTCAATCCAACGCCAAATACGCAAATATTGATATATAAAATAAAACCCTCATTACAATGAGGGTTTTATTTTATTAATTTAATAACATCATTACATGTTATATATAATACATAAATTGTATTACATTTTACTGGCCCATAATTTTTATCAATTATAGTTATTCTTTCTTCTTGACCTATTTTTAAATTTGCTAATATTCCTAGCTCTGATAACATAATTTGGATATTTTTCAA
>CALAYS010000169.1 GCA_937895515.1 uncultured bacterium | reverse complement strand
CGATATTGTAAATCTCTCTACTTATCAATAGCACTTTTTTTAGGGGGTATTACCCAATTAGATTTTTCCTATAGTAGAATATTTAACAATATTGTGTTCAGTGATTGATGGTGAAATAGTCGCTTATACATAAGTAAAACTCCAGAGAAAAACAATGCATTATATTGTAATATAGTCTTTTTAGAGAGACACTACCATGTCTTTTATATCAACGGGAAGCTTTAATAAAAAAATGCTTAACTAAACCTTTAAAAACTGAGGCAAGAAATGCTACAAGACCGCTAATTAATTGTGTAATGGTTATAATCTCATGGTTTAAAAAACCAAAAAATGAAGCAAAAGCTAGATCAAGATTCAAGATAAGAGCAGCATTAGTTGCTCCTACTCTTTGTTGATACCTCAATTGTATATAATATGCAAACGCTGTAGAAATAGCCCCTTGGAATAAAATAGCAAATATTGCTTGGGCATTATATTCAGAAGCTGCATTGACACTGTTGGTAAAAAGAAAACACAACAGAAAACAAGTACTCCAAAAAATACTTAAAAAAGTCATGAGGACCTTTTCAGCCTTTATACTCTGCAGCATTTTCTGAGTAGTTACGATACTTAAAGCAATAGAGATTGATGAAACTAAACCAAATATATCACCAGAACCAATCCCCTGTAGATCTCCTTGGTAGTTTATTACTAAGCTGATAACTCCAATTATTACAGCAATTACTTCAATTAAATCAAACACCCAAATCTTTAACAAGTAAGCAAAAAATGGGACAAAGATAATATTTAGTGTGACATAAAAAGCAATTTGGGTTGAATTAATCTGGGTTAATGCATATGCCTGACATAAAATATTAGAAGTATTACATAACGAAATAATTATAGACCAAAGTATAACTTGCTTTGAAATTTTCTTTAAGTAACTAAATGCGAATGGTAATAAACACAGAAGTGCCACTAATTGTCGAAAAAAAGCAAACTTTCCAGGATCAATATTTCGTACTGCATTGTGTGTTAATGTAAACCCTAATCCCCAAATAATAGGAATTAAATAGAAATACCAAACACTTTTATCTTCTGATTGCATGTCTTATGTTCCCCTTAAATATTTTCAAAAAGACTATTATCTCTTAATTCAAAGTTGACTTTAATCTCATTGTTAGCTATTTTTTTTCTTAAGTACGGAAAGTCACGATATAATTGATTGACTAAGTGCTTCCCAACAACTAAATAACACTATTTAAATTAACATTTATAACTTTTTGCCAGAGTTCAGGAGTTATCTCCATAAAAGAACCGTGTCGAATACTTATTCCTGCATTATTAATTAAAATATCAAAGTCCTCCCATATTTCTTTTATTTGAATAAAAGTTTTTTCTAAATCAGAAAAGTTACTCACGTCAGTCTTGAAAATATTTACTAAGCCTTTAAACTTTTCTCCCCAATCTAAAATTGGATCAGGATTTATATCTAATATAATTACTTGATGCTCATTGTTTAAGAAAAGTTCTGCTATTGATTTTCCTATTCCAGATGCGCCACCTGTGACAATTACCTTTTTTTGCATAACACATCCAATTCACTGAAAATAAATGATTACAATAATTAGCTTTCCACACAGAGCATTTTATAGCATCAGATTAATAAAAACACCCAAGTAATACATGGGTGTTTTTCAC
>CALAYS010000168.1 GCA_937895515.1 uncultured bacterium | reverse complement strand
TTTTTATTGACTTACTGTGGGGAAAACAAGTGCTAAAAACACACAAAATACCACTTGTGCGGTGGGGAGCAATGGACTGGGTGGGCGCAAATAACTTAGCGAAGCGTTCCTATTAGAAAAAGAAACCAAGAAAGCCATTTGCTTACTATCTAGGTACTATCTTTAATTGCAAATTTATGTTGTTATTTTTTTTAACTTTGTTACACCGAGAGGAAGCTTCTTGCGATTATTCACTGGATGTTTACCTTGTGTAGCCTCAACTTGTTTGGGGCTATTTTTTTCTATTTTGTCTTCTACGAAGCCACATGCCCGAGAGGATAACTTTTGCTCCTCTTCTTGGATATTTATTTTATAGTTATCATCATAAGGTTCATTTTTGTTCCATAAATAATAAATCATTGTTAATATTTTCTTTTGAACAGCTACATAACTTTTCATTTTTATACCATGTTTTTTATAGGTTCTGTCAAATAAATCTTTGAACTGTTTAACCTCACATTGTATAACTACCAGTGATGGCATATGTAACATTCTTCGTATTCTTGAATTTCCCTTTTTAGAAATTTTGGTTTTACCTACTCGTGTTCCTGATTGCGCTTCTACAACATCATATCCTGCGTAAGATACAACTTGTTTGTAGTTTTTGAACAGATTAAATCCATTTGTTTCTGCCAAAACTGTTGCTACAGACAAAACACCTAAACCCTTCATTGTACAAATATTTTTAACTCTTTCTGCTACTTCTTGATTTGATTTAATATGTTGTAAAATTGCTTTATCCAACTCTTTAAGTTGTGATTCAAACAATTGTATGGTTTGTTTCAATTGATCCGTAACAGAATCCAATTTATGCATAGCAAAACTCAATGCATCCAATTGATTTTTAATCACAGTCTTTAATTCCGTAATATTTTGATACTGTCTTGTCAATAAACGTAACTCATAAAAAAAGGTGCCCATAGGCTGCCATCTTTCTAAGAATTGCTCAGCTCCCATTCGAGATAGTCCTTTAGCATCAATGCTATCATTCTTTGACTTTAACCCTATTGCTTCTAAATACTTTTTTGCCTTATTGGGTAAAATAATAGAAGTATCAAATCCCTTCTCAAACAAATAATACGCACAATTTTCATGATAAATACCAGTTGCTTCCATACAAATAACCACTGGTATATCTTCTTTCTTGTGTTTAATAATCCACTGCGCTAAATTTTCAAAACCTTTTCTTGTATTAGTAATTTGAGTACTAGATTTAACAACAACTCTTTGTTTCTCATCAATAATACTCATACAAGCGTCAATTTTTTTACTTGATACATCAAGTCCTACAGAATACTTTAAATTCATAACTCTTTGATTTTTAGATAAACAAAAAATTACAGTAGACTTTGCTCATTTTTTATACAGCATCTTTCTATTAAAGCAAGTGCTTAAGTACTATTGTGACTATAATGTAATTAAAACCAAGTAGATTACCCTAGTGTATGCAATATCATCTATGATGTATTTCGCCCCGATAGTATTTTGCAACTTGGTTTTGTTTATCAATTATTACTATTTCAAAGATAAATAATTCATATTTTTAAATCTTAACAAAGATATGAGCCCCGAT
>CALAYS010000167.1 GCA_937895515.1 uncultured bacterium | reverse complement strand
TGCAATGGGAATTCATTCAACCAGGAAAGCCAATGCAGAATGGTTATTGTGAAAGGTTCAACGGAACATTTAGACATGAATTACTAAATGTTTACGAATTTAACACCTTAGCCGAGGCAAAACTGCGCATAAAACTTTGGATGGATGAATATAACAATGAGCGACCACACAACAGATTGGATGGGTTAACGCCTATGCAATATGAAATGAGGTATATGGAGAATGTCTAATTTCGGTTGGTACTAATTATGGGGGCTTGACAAAATCAAGACCAGACATCACGGATTGTACTCAGGTACTAGGCTTCTTTTGTGCTAATTTAATTACAACTCAAAAAACCATTTTTACAAGAGAAGAATTTATTCGAGATATCAATGCATTTTGTGATAAGCGTTTAATCTCTTTAGAAAGTCATATAGTTTTTGATGTAATGCATTTAAATCGAATAATTATTAAAAGAGAACATGGGTTTGCTTTTAAGGCTTCTTATTGGATATTTTATTTTGCAGCACATCGGATGCATCGAGATAAATTATTTTCACAGTACATTTATGATGAAAAAAAATATATTGATTATCCTGAAATATTAGAATTTTATACAGGTATTAATAGAGAGGGTAATGGTGCCTTGGAAATAATTATTAAGGACATGGATAATGCAATTAATGAAGTTAGCAAAAAGTTAGGAATATCAAATGATATAAATCCTTATAAAATGTTTAAATTTAAAATGACTGAAAAATCAATAGGCGAAATGAAAGAGTTGATCAACAAAAGTGTTGAAGAGTCAAATCTTCCTGACAAAATTAAAGATAATTACTTGGATTCATCATATGATCAAATGAAACCATTTAACCAAGAAATACAAGTTGTTATGAGAGACCTTTCTGCCATCATTCTCATGAGAAGTATTATAGCTGCTTCAAGATTACTAAGAAACTGCGAATACGAAGATCCTATAATAAAGAAAACCCTACTTGAAAAAATCACTCTAGCTTGGCAACAAATCTTTAAAGTAATAATGGTTATTGCACCAATTATGGCATCAAAAGGTTATGCTTCTTACGAGGGAGTTGGTTTTGTGTTAACAAATCATAATTTATCTGAAGATAACAATGAAAAATCTTATCATGATCAATTAATCTCAATATTACTGATGATTCCATTTAATATTATTAATTGGTTCTCAAATGATCTATACTCCAATAAAATGTCTCCATTAATTTATAATAAATTGGAAAGTGAGCAAAATCCTATATTGAAGTTATCATTGATTATTTTAATCATTAAACAACGACCTTTGAAGTGGTATAACTATATTTTGCACTATATAAAAGAAACAGATAAAGACTCTTACTTTATGTCTCAAGTTTTACATATATTAGAGGAAGAGTATCAATATAGCTATTCAAATCAAGAAGATCTGCAAAATATGCAAGCTTTGTTAAAAACAATTATTGCAAAACAAGAAAGTGACTATAATAAATTACCTTCGCTTAGAAATGTGAATATGGTACCAAATGCAATTTTTCCTCAAAGAAAAACACATGATAATACCCCCTAAACAGTGGAGTATAGCTAATTAACCTTACGCAATATTATGTCCTAGTGATGTAAAATAGTTAATATTTATGTCAGAGGTTATTATGGAATCAGTTAAATTAGACCAACAATCACAAAATACACAGCGTAAACGTTACGATCCTGAGTTTACTCAACAGAAGTAGTATTTATACCACAATAGAAGATTGTGCTATTGCATACAATATTTCTAAAAAGATACTTGGTGGCTGGGTTGCAAGTGCAGTGGTTCAACAACAGGTAGAGATACCAAATCTTAAGAAAGAGCTAACTAAAGCTAAAATGGAGCTAGATATCTTAAAAAAGGCAAGTATATACTTTGCAAGCCAAATACAGTAAAGTATAATCTACACAGCTTATTCGATACCTAATTGCTTAGTTGTGAAGACTGAATAACCCATTGCAATATCACTTAAGTCAATTAAATGTTTTAGTTCTTGTAATTGATTTTTGTTTAATTCCTGATCTCCTTCAACGACCAAAACAAGATAAAGTTTTGCTATTTTGTTGGTAATTTGGCAGTACGTGCGGGCTAGTTGCTCAATTCTTGGAAAAAGGTTTTTTATCAAAAAATTGTTATTGGAATTTCTTAAATATTTAATCTCAATTATTTTTTCAAAAACCATGTCATCTACAACACTTGGTATTAATCCATCAAGCTCAATATGTCTTCCATCTCGACTTACTCTAACTCCTCGTTCAATTTTTGAATTAAAATATTCCTCTAGTTTATCAAGAGCCTTTTCTTCGATTCTTATTATTCTGCTTAAGTTAGGTCTTTTGAGTATAGCTGTATTCTTATCTGGTGTAGGGTCAGCCTTAACA
>CALAYS010000166.1 GCA_937895515.1 uncultured bacterium | reverse complement strand
AACTACCAGTGGCCCGTGGGGGCAGTGTCACGCGTTTGTCAACTGGTTGGCGGGGGCGATATTTGGAAACAGTCTACATAATGGGTGGTAATGATGGAAGTTGCCCTTGGAAAAGGGATGGGATCGGTAGGTGCTGCACTTTAAAACGGGTGTGGCCCGGATAAAAGCATGTATCAAATATTGAAATGGCCGCCATGTAGGGGTTAAAAACAGCCCCAAATGTTAAAATTTTAATCAACTTGCATCAAATAACTAAATTTTAATTAACAATAGCTATTTACTTGAGAGAGACTTTTTTCAGCATTTCTAAAAGTTCAAGGAAAGTGGGTCTTTGCTTAGGATCATAGTTAGTGCAAGTTTTTATAATGGCAAGTACTTCCTTGTCTTCAATAGATTTAGGAATAGGAAAAGAGTAGCCTTCAAGTATTTTATTTTGAACTTTAGTTTGGTTGTTAGAGTAATTCGTCCAAGGTTCAACTCCAGAAAACATGAAACTAACTAGAAGACCGAAGCCCCAAATATCTACCTTATTAGTAACATCCGACTTGCTGGAATCGTCCATATCAAAGTTTTCAGGAGCAACCCAGAAAACATTTCCTTTAGCCTTAGTGTGAACTACCTCCTTATCAGTACCTTGAGTTTTTTTAGCTATTCCGAAATCGATTACCCATACTTTAAGATCATTGTCAACCATTACATTGTCAGCTTTGAAATCTCTATGAATATATCCTTTTGTATGAATGTAGTGGAAAGTGTCAGCTAGCTTTTTAAGAATGTCTATTCTTACCTCTTTTTCCATCGCCATAACATCAAGTTTATCTAGGGTAACACCCTTAATGTATTGAAAAACCATACATAAGATAGTATCATCTAGAATCAAACCATAAAATTTGGGAATACAGGAGTGTTCTAATACTTGTACAATTTCAAGTTCATCGGCTAAGCATTTCAGTCTAGTCTTCCCGAGAGCTTCTTAATAACCACCTCTTCATTGTTGTATGTTCCATGTCTGACTGTAGCTTGACCTCCAGATCCTACGCTTTCTTTGATAATAATTTCTTTTTTCTTAATTTTTTTAATATTGAACTTCTCAATCAGCTTCTTGACTTTTGATTTGTATTCTTCTCTTTCTTGTG
>CALAYS010000165.1 GCA_937895515.1 uncultured bacterium | reverse complement strand
GGTTATAAATTCATCGTTAAAAATATTTGATTTGAATTTTTCTTAGGATGTTTTGTGTATTCATCAACATACATAAAGAAGTAAATTAGATTGATTTGGATGCTAATTCAATTTTTTCAGCGTCATAACCATATCAAATGTTGCTGCATTGCCACTTCTTTGAAAAATATATTTGATCACCTTTTCTCCAGAGGAATTTATGTTAGTCAAAATTAAAAAAAAATCAAGAAAAAAAAAAATTTCCCATGTAAAGGAATTACATATATTTTTTTATTATTTCTTATTTTTCTAATCTCATTCAGTGATTTTCTTGTAAATTCTATTCTATCTGTATTATGAGCTAGTATATTTATTTGTAACATTTTTTCCATATTATTCATATAAGGATTTTATAAAATCCATCTCGTATAAATCTAACGAGTTTTCCGGCTTCTCTATGTTACTTCCACCGTCTACCTCATTTAGATACCATCTCCAGTTATATGTCATATGGATTGCATAACCGCCTCTGATTATTATATGATTAAGATTGTTGATCCATGAGAATCTATTGATTGGTACCTCGTCACACCCATCAATTATAAGATTCTCGTGATTTATTATTTTATCATATTTGTCAGTTCTTATAACAAAACACATATCACAAAGATATGTTGAATATTCTGCTCTAATTGGTTTGCAATCTTTAGAGGCAAAGAATTTTTCCCTGTTATTTATAATTCCATCATTTATGAGCTTATTACCAAATCCATGTCTTACTGGGTGCATTCCCTTATAAAATTTACAGTAGTTATTTATTGTTCTCCCATTACCTATATCGGTAAGCCCATCCATGTAAGAATTAATGGACCTATAATAATTTATATAATCCCATGGTTCTTGACTATTTACTGTGTGCTGATTTAATGGAGTATAATCCATTATTCCATCCTGTACCTGAAATACACATCTACTGAATTCCCTCCTTATTTCGTTAGCATATTCAGGATCAAAAAAATCATCTATAAAATATTCAACCGATGGTATTCCTGTTGAGATCGTAGGTGATAATGTTAGTGTTGAGTCGTCATTCAGAAGTTCGCATTCTTGAATTATATAATCCATTGTATATGCTGGAACTATTACATCATTATCAAATTTCATGATGTATTTATACCCATTAGTTTTTGCATAGTCTATAGCATATCTAACTTTTGGTAGATAATTACTTTGTGGACATTCAACTCCTGCCAAATCATAATCTAGCCCACTATTTCTGAGCTCGTTGTCATAGAATGAAAGATCGTTACTAGAATTAACTATTAATATTTTTACATCCTCTTTATTTTTCATCTTTTTAATTTCATCAATAAACTTTCCAAATACAAAGTATCTGTCATTGCTTGTTAGATAAAATATTAATAATTTATTCATTTTATAATGCTATTTATTGTTTATGATTTTCTAAGTAATAATCTAAATCCTCAGGAGTTCCCAATCCCCACATACCGCTTGTATTGAAGGTTCTTATTATTAATCCTCTTTCGATTGCTTGATTGAAAACTGGACAAACGTAAAATTCATTATTTATTCTGATATTCTTGTCTATCATCTCCTCTGCGCAGCTTACAAAATCTGAACCTCTCTTCCAATAGTAATAGCCAACCGTTGCTATATCCGATATTGGATTTTTTTCTGCTACCTCTGTAACTATTCCAGCTTCATCTATTTTTGCAAATGACCATTTAGGATGTGTAGCCGTAAATGTAACTATTCCTCCATCGGAGTTGGTTTCATTCATTTTATACATAAATTCATTGGAATCCCATTCAACGAATTGATCTGAATTTGCAAAAAATAATGGTGAATCATTATTTATGTAATTTTTTGCTAATAGACTCGTACATGCTGCACCCTCAGTTATTCCGTCAGTTTCAACTATTGTACATCCTGGTGTTATTAAATTA
>CALAYS010000164.1 GCA_937895515.1 uncultured bacterium | reverse complement strand
ATACAGAATTCCGTTATGTACCCACCGCCGTTAGGTGCTCCTCCAGTACCAGATGAATATGTTCCATCCCAGATCGCACTATTTACTGGACCAGATTCTGGAGGTGTTGTAGATGTTGGGTTATATGGAATCATACATGATCCACTCTGAGGATAAGTTGCTGCAGGTGTACTCTTGGTAACCCCAAAATTTGTTGCAGAAACCCCGCTATATGAATTATTCTGAGCCGGATTTGAAAACAGTGTTGCTATATTAGGATCACTCTGATATAGAGGCTGATCGTAACCGACTGTTTTATATCTAGGATATATGTACTGTGAAAATGCATTGGACGAAGCAAATGGTGGTGCTTGTCTAAAAGATTTATTATTTACTATAGAAGGATCAGCTAATGTTAATGCAGTAATTGATATAGGGCAATCGCCATATTTAAGATTCTCGTTATAACCAACAGGATATGATGCGCTTGTGGTTGAAGGAGCCTTTTGTGCTAATCCTCCAGGTATAATGGAAGCAAGCTCAACACTAGATGCCTGCTGATTAAAAAGCTGTAAATTATATGTAAACGAAGCAGTTTTACCAGCATCAAATCCAAGGGAATCTGAAAATATATCGGCATAGAATCCGGCAGTTATTTTAACAGTAGATCCCTTAGAAACTTTAATCTTATTATTATTAGAGTCAAGTATATAAACCTCTAAAACTCCCTTAGCTTTAGATAGCTGAGATGTTAGAAGTGTTATCTGGTTCTGTAAATCCGTTATTTTATCAAATAAACTTATTACTGTACCTGCACTAGTAAAGAATCCACTAGCTATACCAGTGGTATCATGATAATATGTACTATCTCCCGCTGTAAATTGCTGCGAAAGATGGGATGGTAAACCTTGGGAATCTAGGCTTCTTTGCATCTTCACTACAGCAGCATCCTGCGTATTAGCATTAAGTGTATCAGCAACACCGGTAACACTTAGACTATCAGGAAATTGTATGATAACAGATTCTGAATAATCCGACACAAGAGGATTTTCCGGCCATCCTGCCTCAGATATTGAAGATATCTGTATTTCGACTCTTTCTCCTTTTGTTATTGGTATATCTAATTGGTTAACATTCTGAACATTGGCATCAGATGTTACTTCTGCAGACCAAACATATATTCCTCTTGTTTCGTCGTATACTTTTTTTCTAATATCTGTTTTAAATTCAGTCCAGTTTGAGAATGCAGCATTCTTTTTTGCCCCATCATTATCAACGAATTCTATCTGCTCAGCTGGCTGAGATGCTCCTCCGTTACTAAGATATCTATATTTAATATTAAATTGTATAACCTCCTGAGGTCCTGTTGTTGGATCTATCTTAGGAGCAGGAAATGGCCAAAATCCTCTAACCCTGTATTTAGGAGCTTCCACTATTTGCGGTACATCCTTAACAAGAACGTTAACCTCATCAACAAGAGAAGCATACAATTGTGATTTTTTTGTTCTCTCGTCAATTAGACTGTTTAGATTAGCTCTTATCGAAGCAACATCAACTCCAGGTGGTGTTGTTATGTTACTATTGGTTATAATACCATCAAAATTTCTATTAGGTACATTTATACCATTGTCTGAGGAATTACCATAATCACTGGAATACTCCAATCTAGGTCTTCTTCTGTTTCCAGAAACACGTCTTGATAGTCCTGCATTAATGGAAAGAAACGATGGTTCTCGAGTCGAGTTCTGAGGCGAGAGGCTCAACCCGCAAGGCTACACTTACCCGTTGTGGAACCCCCGTC
>CALAYS010000163.1 GCA_937895515.1 uncultured bacterium | reverse complement strand
GTCTTAAGTATATACAATCAACCCCAGTTTCATCAGAGAATATTAAGACTGTTATTGACACTTTTAAGAATATTATAGTTGAAAGAAACAGTATAAATTTCAGCTTCGATGAAGGGTTAGATTTCTTTAATCCTGAGAACCATAAACAATTAACACAGAATACATTCTCTAGTGGATTTCCTTTTATTGATACTGTCCTGGGTGGAGGATTTTCTGCCAAGGCATTATATGTTTTTATGGGAATGCCAAAAGTTGGTAAATCGTTATGGCTTGGTAATATAGCAGCACAGGCAGTTAAAACTGGACATAATGTTGCAGTATTATCTCTTGAAATGAGTGACAGAAAATACGTTAAGAGAATGGGTGCAAATATATTAGGTGTCCCTGTCTCTGAATATAATAAAATTGCTGATGATGAACAAGCAATGAAGAAAAAATTGGGATCTATGATGTATGACAATCTGAAGGTCCCTGGTCATTTAGCAATTAAGGAGTTTCCAACTTCACAAGCATCTGTTAATGACATTGAGAGATATCTCAAAAAGATGGAGGAAATTAAAGGTATTAAATTTAAGGTTATTGTGGTTGATTATATTAATATTATGAAGAATTGGAGGAATGCAAATTCTGAGAATACCTACATGAAGATAAAACAAATTGCTGAGGATTTAAGGGGTATGGCCATGCAAAACAATTGGTCTATTATTACTGCTACACAAACCAAACAAGGTGACTTTGATGCTTCTGATTTAAGTATAAACTCAGCAGCTGAATCATCAGGTCTTGTTGCTACCGTTGACGGAATGTTCGGTATAATTCAAGATCCAATAATGTATGCTAATAAGGAATATAAATTAAAAATATTAGCAAATAGAGATGATGGCTATAAAAATGCCTACAAGGTATTTAGCGTTGATTACAAGTATATGAGAATTACTGAGGATGTTAATGTACCTATGCACGTAGAGTAAAAATAACCATTAAAAAATGGAAGAAACCCAAGAAACTCCGGAAAATGAAAATGGAACTCCGGAAGTTGCAAAAAAACAGCTTGGTGATAAGATATTTGGAGCACATAATAATCCCACTAAGGATAACGATTATAATGATAGTTTTGATATAGATCAAAGCCATAACATATTAAGTGAAACGTACGACGAAGAGGAATATCTTCATCGTAAGAAACTGGAAGAGCTCGTATATGAGGCATTCCAAACTTCTAGATGGTTTCCTTTGAGTTACAAAAAAAAGATACCGAAGGATTTGGTTCCGCATCTATTTCAGGAGATACTTGAAAAATTAGAGGATACTGAATATTCATTTTCTGAAAAATTTGTTTCTATATGTGATTATGTACAAATACC
>CALAYS010000162.1 GCA_937895515.1 uncultured bacterium | reverse complement strand
TACGGGGGAAGTATATCAAACATGATAGAAGGGGATCGTTTACGCGTGAATGAGAGAAAGAGGTTGGCAAGATCGATGATATCAGATAGACCGAAAGAGGCGATACCGGACGTTTTACCGTTTGAGAAGTCAGCAATATTGGAAGAGATATACAAGAATATAATGGACCCTCTATACAGTTCGGAAAAGATAAACTGGGTATATGATTATGGAGAGAGAGGGGATTTTATTCGCTTCGCAAAGTTTGTGAACAGATATATACCGAAATCGTTTTTATTGTCAGTGGGGAATGAGAACGAGATAGCGACGAAAGTATTTACGTTGATGTCAAATGGGAAAGAAATATCAAATATATTTTTTTTAATAACATCAGAAGAGACGGTACAAGCAGATTTTTATTCAGCATTGAAGAAGTTAAACTATGGATTATTAGTACCGAAAGGGAGTACGATAGAATCGATAGATTTTGAGTGTCCGAATATATATGTGCTATCGGGCCAAGACTTGCCATCAGATTGCAAGTTGGGAAACCCATTGTTTGAATATAAGATAACGATAAATGGGAGAGAATATATAGGAAGAGAGACGGAAAGGTACAAAGAAATAATGTCAGAATATAAGAAATAGCTTAAAAGAAGCAAAAGTGCACTCTCTCAGCTCCATTTAAAAAAATGGCTGGCAAAAAAAAATGCGTGAGTGAGTGAGTGGGTTGAGATATATGTAAATTTTGAAACAGAATATACGCGCGGGGGTCGGGTGAGGTGTTTTATAATGTTAAAAGCAAAGGAAAAAGATTTTGTACATAGGTGAGTGAGTAAAAGAAGGATTAAAGTATAGGACTTAGAAGACGGAAAGGAGGAAAGAAAAATGGAGCCGAGAGAGCGATTTGTGAGTCAGAGGTGAGAGACCGTGAGTGAGTAGTGTGAGAGAGAAGAAAAGACGGAGAAATTAGGGAGTGCGATAGAATAAGCCCAGAGGAGTTTTATTTTAAATGTTAACTAGGAAAAGTTTTTGTCCGAGCCTTGCTCTGCCAGCTTCGCTGTCGAGGGATGAGTAAAAAAGAAGAAAAGCGTAGTAAGCAAAGAAGTTAGCTATTTTTGTCTTATCGTAATACTTTTAGAAATTAATGTCCTGGGTACCAGCCGCTAATCATGGCGGTCCCCTCAAGGAGCGAAAAGCTTCGGCTACCACGCTCGTCCGCCCCGCGGACTCCCCGGTGCATTAAAAGTTAATTTTTAAAAATTTTATTCGAAAACACTTTTCTACTATTTTAACTACAGCTGCCTAGCTACAGCTTGGCTTCTTTGGCCTGCGGCCATGGCCGACAGGCCGTGTGCAGCTGTTTTTGCTAATTCGGTTCCTTTGATTACAGCAACAAGTCTTGACCGTTGGAGGATAAATGTTATCAAAGATATGAATTCTCTCTTCATCAAAGATTTAAGATACGACGATAGTCTTCCTCGAATTACCACCCGCTCTAAGGTTATCGATTTCTATCTTAGTAGTCCTCAATTTGTAGAATACCTTCGAAGCATTGGCCTAAATGGAAGGATTCCAAGAATTGGTCCTCCTCATCGTATAGATTAGACGATAAAATTATTGCCTTCGGCAGGGCCGAAGGCCTGTCGTCTTAAAAAAATGGACAAAAAATTAAGGTGGCCCAAACAAACCTTTTTAGAGGCCAACTTTATGGCCACCTTAGTCTGTTAATTTTTTAGATATAGAGGTCAGCTTTTTTAGGAGAAGGAAAAGCAAATATTTAAGAAAAGCCACTTTGGCCACTTTGGCCACCTTTGGCCACTTTGGCCACCTTCATTTTTTAAAATTAATTTATCGTGTTGTTTCTGATTTTAATTGGCTAAAAAATGAAGGTGGCCAAAGTGGCCAAAGGTGGCCAAAGCAAAATTTAAAGTATTAGAAAAAATGTTATCGATAAAACTCCTAAATAAATAGTTAAAAATGGAGGTGGCCAAAAAGTTGGCTTCCAAAAAGGTCTTTTTTGGCCACCTCCATTTTTACAACTGAATTAAATATTCCCGAATATTCCTGAATATTCAATAAAGAGACCAGCTGAGCTTCGAAGCTATTAATGTCGTCGACTTCTTCTCAACTCGGAGATTCCGGGGGCGCCGGAGGAAACAACCTTCGCAAATGTAAAACTTGTAAGGAACTTCGTCCAGAAGAAAAATTTAAAACTAATGGTTATGACAAATATGGCAACCGAACAAGAATGGCGACTTGTCGTACTTGTATGGAAGCATCAAAAACAAGTGATAATGTCGTAATTGAACTGGCGCAAACAACCGGGAGAGCATTTGAAACCCTGGCGAAGACGATGATTCAACTAAAAGCAAATTAATATCATCGTCTTCGCGTGACC
>CALAYS010000161.1 GCA_937895515.1 uncultured bacterium | reverse complement strand
CTATATTTTAATTTTTAGTCGAAAAAGTTTTTCGACTAATTCTATCAAATATAGGCCTTCTGAACTTCATGGCGAACTTCGTTCGCTATAATAGGTCAGCGGCAACATTGCGGCCGCGCGGAGCAGACAAGTTTTTCCAAGCACTTGAAATCCATTGTTGAAGAAAAATGGCGGTTCGCAATGATAGGGATTTTATTTTTTGAGAAAATAACTTCCCAAAGATTTTGTTTAATCATACTTCAGAAAATATATTCGCATATTTTATTATTTGAGACACATTGCGTCACAACGGTTATTTTTTTGGGATAGTCCTCACGAACAAACACTTTGGGTCGCCTGGATGGTGTGAGCGTCACCCACCTCGGATTGGTCCACCTCCGACTGGCAGCAGCTCGACGAGTCATCCTCGGTCGCAAATGACCGAAGCTGGTTGATGACGGTGGCCACATAGGTGAAGTCCACCTGTGGGCGCTTCCCATTGCGGGTCGGCAACCTGATGGTATACTTCACCACGTCCAAATGGGCCCGAATCAGGTCAGAACAAGACTCGACGCTGATTTCGGTGGTCATCTTGACATTGGCTTGTTCTAGACGAGTCCTGGCTTTGCGAAGATCCGTCATGAATTCGGAATCGCGGAGGACTGAGGCTTCCTCCAGTTCTTTCAGCTGGGCGTCGAAGAAGTTAGCGAGGTAGAAGATGTCCTGGTGGCTGAGGACATGAGGATCGGCGATGCTGATCTCTTTGAGGGAGACTCGCCCGACCTCGCATTGAGACGAGAGATTGTCATTTTTCGAGATGTGTGAAGGAGATGGCTGCAGGGAAGACATGAGCTATTCGATTCTTATGACTCAAGGTACGGATGATGTTAAAGGAGGGGCAAAATCAATTTGTTGACGTGTAAAAAATTTCAAGCCCCAAAATCGAGTTCATCTTGTACCGATAGACGATCTTCATCAACTGAATTTGATGATGTTGACTTTGTAAAAAGATCGCTGGCTGGAGCTGGGAGTCGAGTCCTCGAAACAGGTAGAGAACCTGGGGAAGTTAGATCAAGTGTTTGTTTTGTTAATCTAAAAGCTCCCATTTCACCTGATGATGACAGATCGCGGTATTTTTGGCTTATTTCTTCATCGCGTTCGATGGTGAAAGCACCTGTTCCAAGTTTTTGTCTAGCACCAAAAAGAATTCGAGCCGATGTATTTGAAAGAGGTTCTTCCGATGCAAGTAATGCCCCTTTAACAATGGCAGTTTTAGGGTCCTCAAAACACATTGCCCTTATAAAAGAATTGTAAGAACGTTTTACAGAAGAAGAATGCAATGATGATGGTGTTGCGTTAGCCGTCATCCAATCAACCATTATAGAAATGTTTTTTGGAGCAATGTTTTCACCATTATCAGCAAAAAGATCGAAAATTTCTTTTTCCAAATATCCTCTAAGAACTTCAAGACCTAAAACATCATAAATTTCCATAGGAGAGTCTGATATAGTGTAGTATTCATCAACATCAGGATTAAGTCTAACATTTTGAAGATCGCTGCCTGTTGTAGCAATGGTATTGTAATAACCAGCACAATAAAGCTCACTTGAACGTAAGACACCAGTTTCATCGTAGCTCTTCTGCATTTTTTCATCTTCTTCTTTCAAAATTTTTTCTAAATTATTCTTTAATTTTAATCCATCACCCGGAGCCTTGACAACGAGATAATTCCCCCCAACACTACCATAAGGATCGATTCCAACAATTTCATACCCACTTAGAGATAGAAAATTCTCTAATTTTTCTATTGGAATACCATTTTTTCTTTGGGCAACCCAATCTATCCAAACCTGAACATTTTCTTTTGAAACTTCATCTCCTTCAGGTTTAAGATTGTAATCGGGAACAACATTCGAAATTAAACTTAATACTGCCATTTTTTCGACCCGAGCAGATGTTATTGGTTTGTATTGACCAAGAAAATGTTCTTTCATGTAAGTTTCAAGTCTCCCATAACGGAAAATTTTAATTGCTTCTTCAAGATCCGAATCCATATTTTGAGATATGGATGAAGGCTTAATATAGAGATCAATTATTCCAAACAATTGGGGTCCATAAAAGGCAGTGAAAGGACAATCTTTCATATCCTCTAAAGCAAAGGCTATTTCTTCGAGTAAAATCTGATTGAGAAAAAGCTTCCCGGTATCAAATTTAAGACGGAGAGCATAACCATGGTCCTCATAATGAATTAGGTCCTGAAAATCTTTAGTATAAGGACTCATATCTTCAAAAGGATAAGTTTCTGGAATCATCAATGAGTGATCTAGAAGATCATAAATATTAACAGAGACAAAACTTTGAGCTTTCAAATAAAGCTCTTCATAGGGTATATCTTTGTTTTTCATATGAATTTTCATGTTAAAACGATGCTGCTTTTTTTTGTAAGAAGAGAAAAATGCATTTTTCTTAAACCGATCAAATCCATTTTGCCCACTTTGCCCTGCCGAATGGAAAGTGTTAAGAACAAGTTGTGTTGCAGGTTGTGAAACAGATTCTGATACATTGAAACCAACAGGAAATCCGGCTTGATAGTAAGATCTAGCTATTTTGTTCGATAAATAATCTCCCATTTTCTCTATCTTGGATGGACGAAGTCGCTCGATTCCAAGTTGGTATTTGTACATGGTGAGTATTTCTTGATGTACATGATTACGCAACTCTGAAATAGTTATTTGAGGGGGTGGTATCCGAGACAAAATTTGAGTAACTTCATCTTCCGTCAAAAAACGAGGTTGATCATCAGCTGACATAGTAATGCTACTTTTAAGGCATTAAAGAGAAAAAGATACTCTTCAGTTTAATCATCATCGCCATCATAATTGTACGCTCCACCATAGTTATCGTCATCGCTCGAATCCGTAATGACAACAATATCATCTGTTTCACGATATACATTTTCCCGAAGAAAGTGAGCATAAGACGTTAAAGCTATCAAAGAATCCTGATCCCATTTTAGATTTTTATCCGGAAAACTTGTTCTTGACATGTTATTGAATGGAAGATTAGATGTTAAATACATATCTTGGGTAAAGATTTTTGGATTTTCATTACCCCGAAACCAATAGTCGGCCGCTACAAGCATACGGATATTAAGATTGTTGTCGGCCAAAACTCTAACAAGGCGATTGACGAGAGTTTGATTTACTTGGGATTGGTATTTTTGCAATTCTCTACTTACAGCTATTTCCCTATCTTTTGTTGCTTCACCCGTTCCCCATCGATAAGAGTACCTTTTTCTTTCTTTGATGGCGGCTTCATCTTCTCTGATTTCTGGATCTTTTTCTTCCCCAATCAAAATTTTCTTTGTTCTTACTCCTCCTAAAGCATAAGAAAGCATTGCCTTTATCTCAACAACAGTCTTGTTTTAATTTGATTGAAAAAAGAACTTTTACCAAAGA
>CALAYS010000160.1 GCA_937895515.1 uncultured bacterium | reverse complement strand
TTAGGATACTTTTGTAGACAATCCTTAGTCCGAACAGTCGCTCCTCTTCTTACGCCGAAGAGCCGGCTTCTTCCAGGGAAACTGATGGTTCTGATATCCGAGTTCACGGTAAATAGCGACATCATTGTCGCTAGGCACAAAGGTGTCTTCAATCATCAAAGACGTGATAAAATCGTTGCCTCCAATGACAATACCATCGGCATAAGAGAACATGGTCACGAAGCGGAGATCACCTTGCAAGAATGCTTTGCGAGCCTTCACGATCAAAAGTTCGTTGAGGAGAGGAACGATGAGTTCTCCCTTCTGTTGCGAAAAATCATCCTGGCTAATGGAGCTGGAGAGACTGCGCAACTTGTCATAAGCCTTGTCCTTGCGAAGAAGAAGAGCCTTTTCCTTGAAGTCGTCGAAGGCTTTCTGTTGACGTTCGGTCTCGAATATGGCATCGAGCCGGCGTTCGGCCTGAACCTCCAGAGCCGCGTTCCTCGCCTCACATTCGCGAAGACGGGCGGCGCGAGCAATGCTGATGCCCCGGATAAGACGCAAGATTTTAGTTTTCTTGGAAAAAAACTTGGATGCAGTCATTAACTTGTGTTGACAGCAAAATCGGATGCAAATAAATTTGGAAAGAAGGCAATGTCAATTTATTTCTTTTTAGATTACCAACGACTTCGTTACTTTGATCAAATTGATTCCATTAAAAGATTGTGATCTAAAATATTAAGAATATGGAACAATATTATAAAGAACTTCTCGAAAGTTACAAAAACTGCCATTCAATAATGAAAGATAACTATCTCGATTTCTGTAAAACATATAACCTAAATCCAGACTCATCTCGTTCAAAAGAACTTGATTCTATGGCATGGGTTGATAACGATTTCTTATGTATATTCGATACAGAGAAAAAGATGTAAACGATTTCTTTTCGCTTGAATTTCTTAAATTTAACAATGTGCCTATCGAAGAAGTTATATCTTTTGCTTCTATCAAGGAAAAAGTTTTAAATAATGAACTTGGTATGCCAAGAATGTAGTTATCAAAAATTTTTTGATAACTATTATGAAAAGTTTCCAATAGTGGAGCCATTACTACAAATGCAGTTATCCCCTTTTCCCATCTCTACATCATAAACACAGTCCGACTGACATACATCAGTCAAATTCGATTTGCTATTTGTCGAATTTCCTTTTTTCCAGAAGTTGAACATTTTTTGGTTAATCTTTTAAATAATGATTGAACAATTTTTAACTAAAAAAAGATAAAAATTGTTTACGCATCTCCATATATTTTTCTTTTGCCAACATAAACTGATTACGGCTTTCTTGAAACTCGGGAGAAACGATCACCCATTGTCTCATGGTTGTCGAAGGAAAGAATGGCTCTCCCAAACGCTGAAGTAGGGCTTCATTTTCTTGTGGGCGCGGTATTTTAATGGTAATGGCACCATCAAGGCGACGTCCTTCTTCTTTCTTTTCGGATAGACAATATAGATCTATTTCTTCACGTTGATGAAAAATTTCTAACTCATAACGGACATTTTCGTGGGTAATAAAAATTCTACTCACGGATTTTTCCATATATTCATTTTCAGCAACAATCATCTCAACCATTTTTTGTCGATATGCCTCTATCCATTGCTCCGGACTTGATAAGATATGTGGCAAGCTATCCGTTGTTTTATCAGCTATCGAAACTGATGATGATGGAGATGCCCATGAAAAAAAGCTTAGCATTTTTATATATAAAAATAAACTAGATTTAAATATAATCTTTTCGAGTTTAAGAAAAAACGACAATATTATATTTTTTGATAATTATGACGTAAAAATATCTCCCAATGTTAAGAATTCGTCATTTTATTTCATACAAAGACTTAAAAAATTGGATTTTTAACCAAATAGCATGATATTTGCATTCATATAATTATAACTGGCGCAAGAAAGTGACAGCACGCAAATGTCTAAAATATTATTTTTGGAGGAAATAATGGATTTAAACAGCACTTTAATTTTTTGATTGTACTGCTTAAGCTACTAATAAGACTATTTTATTTAAACGGATTCCGTTTAAATA
Source organism: uncultured bacterium (assembly GCA_937895515.1). Taxonomy (GTDB): domain Bacteria; phylum Patescibacteriota; class Minisyncoccia; order Phycocordibacterales; family UBA9973; genus 2-01-FULL-33-17. Next base: position 6,596 of record CALAYS010000160.1, on the reverse strand, counting down.
AAATTCCAAACTTTGTTATATTAAAATCGCATGACTATAATTAATATTATGTGGTCATGGTTAACTTTGGAAGCAATATTGCGCATTACACTTTGTAATAAATATTATATGGCTGTAGTAAACTTTAAGACCAATGTTTAATTTATGTTGTGTACTCTAAATAATTATATATAATAAAGACCGATAGTAAATAAAAAAACGAGGATAAATTGTGGGCAAAAAATTTCAAATTAGCTATTACTTTGAAGAATTATTGGGAAATTCACAACGGTTGCATCTTCCTGAATATTATTATTTCCGACAAAATTTTCAAAAGATTGTTCTGTTAATGAATCTGAAATAGGGTTAGGTATAGCTATTCCAATTTGGATTGAATTGTTTATTATATGAGATGACGGCGACCTCGGAAGTGATATATGCTCTTCGGAGAGAGAGATTGCACTTTCTTGGTTTGAAAGGATCATTTTTATGCTTTAGATTTAATGGGAAGGCTTAGCTGTTCAAATTGAACAAAAACCTCTCCAATCAAACAAAATATAACCATTACTGTCTATGACTAACATTGCAAACCCTGCTTTTGTTTTTGAATTGCGTCGCTACGTTCTTGCAGCTCTTGATGACAAGGAAGTGTCTCCCAAGACACTCTCTCAGATGTTGACTCACATGTCGAATGCTGTCCGTCTTCCAAAGAAGGAACCTTTTGTTTTGTCGCTCACGTCTCTTCATCTTAAGCCATTTGGCCCAAATAAGAATGTTCAGACCAGACCAAGATTCGATGATCACGTTTCACCTTTTACTGGTGTTTGGCTTGATGAGCCCGGCAAACAGTATGCCCCTCTACCACAGGAAATTCCCCCCCTCACTCGGGAAGGATATGCCATTAAGAGGCTTATTGAGGCTCTGGAGACGAATGCGCGTTACAAAAATTTTCTCGTCGAGAAATCAAAGGAATATCTTAAAAGTCTCCTAATCGAGGCTTTGGAGCAAAACGGAGATCAGATCGACGATTCAGAGTGAACAGAAAAGTCAACGGAGCTAAAATTACCGCACGTCCCGTGGACTCCACGGTACTTGCAAAAAATTCCTTTTAAACGATTGAGGTCTTTTGAATAAAAATAACGGACTCTTTTTTCTTGTATTGCAAGAAAATGTATTCATGATAATTTTTTGTTTTCGATTCCTTCTCCAATTTCTTTTTTTGACAACCAAGCAATATCCCTTGTAAAATAAAGTTTTTTAGCTCTTTTGGACGAGATTCGGACTACCACTAAAATATATTTTCCTGATGAGTGCCAAAAGACTAGAACAGGATGCTTTAGGATTATTTCAGTAATTTTTTTCCATCCATTCGTTGTTTCTACCACCCGTCGTGACATCACCAACTTCTTCCCTAAATTATGCGACCGCGGTCTCTAGATATGTTTTCACTTCTTTTTATACCATCAAGACCAACAATAGTCTCCCTTCCTCTACTTGGGAAAATATATTTTACATTGTTGTATCTATTTTCATTTAAAAAGAGGGTATATTTTAGCGACCAGATATGAAAAAGTGAAAATTTTCACTTTTATTGAAATAATTCATTTGACCAAACTATGAGATAAAAAGCTAATAGTCTGGTTTGAAAGAGCGAAAGTCCTGGAACAGGTTTGTCAATCGTTTGCATTTTAGAATACTTTCTAAAGTATTAGAGTTAAAACAAAAAAAATTTCAGGAGGAAAGTTTCTTTTTTTTGGGGAAAAGAAACCTAAAGAGGGCACTATCGGAAAAAATAATTTGAGAGCATAAGTCAATCCCCAGAAATAAAAAAAGAAAAATCCAAAAATATCCTTCTGAGGGAGGAAGAAATTTTTCAGAAATGATACATGCAAGGTATGCCATAAAAATATCTGAAATAGAGTTAACAAGAGTATCACCCTCATAATCGGGATATTCTTTTTGGAGGCAATATTTAATGATGTAATGGTTATTTTCTATATTTTCCCATAAAGTTGATCCGAAAAGAACCAGAAAAAGAAGAGCATCACCTTGTAATCCAAGAATTCTGCCAATAAAAACGTAGAGGAAACCTGTGCCAAAATGGCAAAGTGTATACTTGTCAATAAGAGAAGAATCGTCTGTTGATGACCATAAAAAAGGAAACTTTTTATCCGTATTCCTTTTTAAATTGTAAAGAAAAGCTCCGATAAAAAATATGACAAAACAAATGCCAACTATAATAGTATTTTGGCTGTATCCAAAAAACATTTAAAAAGTTTATTTTAAATTTTTTGTATTCATAAATAATTTTATGAATAATATATCCAAAAGACAATAGGTCAAACATGGTTTAGCTTAAGCCAACATTTTAAACTCAATATTTGACTTGGGCTAATTTAAGCTAAGCTGAGCCAAACAATTTTTCAAAAATAACTGATTCAGTCATATTTTTAAAGTCTATTCAAAAAAAATTTTCGATCATTTTACTAAAATATAGGCTTTCTGAATTATGTCCTTAAGCTTTGAAAGAAAATTTTTTTAAGTGATCATTACTTGCCCTTAAATGAAATAGAACACGATTTTGATATAATAAGTAAAAATTGGCCCAATATGTCATTGGTTGACGATTACTTAAAATACCAAGATAAATATCAAACTAAATATGGACCAATGACTCTTGTTTTTATGCAAGTTGGTTCCTTCTATGAAGCATACTCAACAAAAGGAAAAGGATACAATCTAACAGAAATTGCAGATCTTTGCAATATAATCTGTACAAAAAAAGATAAAAAAAAGGAGGATTCTCCATCAATGTTAGGCTTCCCAACAATATCTCTACAAAAATATTTAAAGATTTTATTGGATGAAGGGTTGACAGTGGTGGTTATAGATCAAGTTACTCCTGCTCCGAATCCTAAAAGAGAAGTAACAGGCATATATTCTTCGGGAACATATTTGGATGATTGTAAAACGCCAGATTCAAATAATATTATAGGACTCTATTTTGAAGATGATTTATCATGTATTGGAATAGCATGTATAGATTTAACAACAGGCAAAACTGTAGTTCATCAAACAATGTCATCACATACAGATAAAAAATACGCAATCGATGAAACAAATAGATTTATAATAAATAATTCTCCCACAGAAGTTATTGTATACACTCAGTCTAAGAATTTAGACATTCAACTGGATATAGATAAAAAGAAAGTTCATTTAATAAATGTAGGAAGTGATTTCCTTAAAATTTCATGCCAAAATGCCTTCTTGAAGAAAGTTTATAATAATGACGGAGATCAAAATATTATGTTGTCAACAATAGAATATCTGGACATGGAAAGAATGCTACACGCTGTGATGGCTTTAGTTTTAACTTTGGATTATGCATATCAACACAACAATAATATTTTGAAAAATATATGCAAGCCAATAATACTCGAGGATGATAAACATATGACTATTGGAAATGATGCTGTCTATCAATTAAACATTATTAGCAACAATGAAACTTCAAGTGGTGCCTCCAAAGGAAAATACAAGAGCATTTTTGATGTTGTCAACAAAACGTCAACTGCTATGGGAAAGCGATATCTTAAAAGTAGAATTTGTTCTCCAATTATAGATGAAGAAACTTTAAACAAAAATTACAAACTAATCGAGGATTTGATAGAGAAAAAGTTTTACGAGAAAATACAAGCACATCTAAAATGTATAATGGACATTGAAAGATATCATAGGAAAATTTCTCTGGGTATTTTGCATCCTTATGAATTTGTGAATCTTTTGTCAAGTTACAGCGAAATTGTTAACATTATAAAATTAACAGAACAACTTTCTCTATCTGTTCCCAAAGTAGACATTTTAAAAAATCTAATCTCTGAATGCTCTATTTTTGACATGGAAGAAATGAAGAAATATCATCTTGATGATATTCAAACATCCTTGTTTAAACAAGGTTCTTTCCCTGAATTAGATGAAATCCAACAAGAAATTGATAAAAGTGTTTTTTTTATAGAAGAAAGTGCTAGAATTTTTTCATCGTTTATAGATAATCTTGAAGATAAAATTAAAGCCAAGAAAACAGAGAAAGATGGATATTTCTTGTCTGTAACAAAATTGAGGGCAAAAACATTGGTCGCCAACATTAAAGAAATAGAAATTAAGGGCACAAAGATAAAACCCAATGAAATTAAAATTAGAGAATTGGACAAAGGCAACTCAAAAATTACTTTTTTTGAGTTAGACAAACATTCCGATCTTATCAATAAAAATAAAACAAAAGTTATTTCAGAAGCCAAAAGATACTATCTTAGCTTTTTAGATATTTTTTATGAATCAAAGGATTACCTCGACAGTTTGGTAAGTTTTATTTCATATTTTGACTATGTTGTTTCAAATGTGAGGGTTGCGGTTGAATATAACTATTGTAAACCAAAAATTTTATCTAATTATGAAGGTAAAAGTTTTATGGAAGCCACAAAGTTGCGACATCCTTTGATAGAAAGAATCATTGATCTTGAATACATTCCTCATGACATTTCTTTGGGAAAAGATTCTGTGGATGGAATGTTAATATATGGCATAAATAGTGCGGGCAAAAGCTCTCTCATGAAGTCTGTTGGTGTCTCTTTAATAATGGCCCAATGTGGAATGTATGTTCCAGCCGAAACTTTTAACTTTAAACCGTATAAGTCTTTGTATGCTAGAATCTCAAGCAGTGACAATTTGTTTAAGGGATTGTCATCTTTTGCAATAGAATTAACAGAAATAGACTCCATTCTTAAGAGAGCGACTCCTAATACTCTTGTGATAGGCGATGAAGTGTGCAAGAGTACAGAAACGACATCAGCACATTCTTTGGTCGCTGCAACATTAATTTTTTTGTCCAGAATAAAGTCGTCTTTTATTTTCGCAACACATCTTCATGATATTTCAAAGATAAAACTCATTAAAGAGTTAACGAATATTAAGTCATATCATTTAAGTGTTATTTATGATGAATTAACAAAAAAATTAATCTTTGATCGTATTTTGAAAGAAGGACAGGGCGACAGCGTTTATGGCATAACAGTTGCAAAATTTTTCATTCAAAATAACGATTTTATGAAATTAACAAATGACATCTGTCACGACCTTAACGATAGTACAAATTTGTTAGTCTCAACAAGAAAATCCAGATATAATGCAAGTTTAGTTGTTGATGAGTGTTTGATATGTCATGCCAAAGATTCACAAAATTTTAGTTATTTGGACACTCATCACATTAATTTTCAAAAAAACTGTGAAAATGGATTTGTTGTAGAAAAACCTCATATTCCTGTTCATAGTTTGTGTAATTTGGTTGTATTATGTAAAAAATGCCATCAAGAAGTACATAATGGAACCATTGCCATCAAGGGATATATTCAGACTTCAAAGGGAAGAGAGTTATTTTCGTCCCGTTCCGATGAAAATTCAGTTGAAGCAAAATAGCTATAACTCGATTACAATTAATCGAGTGCAAGATCCATGTTAGAAGAAACTTTCTTAAAAGTTTCTTCTAACATGGGGAAAATGTCACGAAGATGGTGCTTTCCATCATTTATGGGAAAAATTGTTCCATCAAATTTTCTAGCAAATTCTTTGACAATTAGATACGGGATAACTTCGTCTTTTGTACCATGAATAACTGCAAGATTCATATTACTTTTCATGACTGGGACAGGATACTTTTGTTTGTAATTACTTCCAAGCAAAGAATAACTTCTGAGGTTTAAAACTTCTGATGGTGCTCTTAGATCTCGTTCGACATCAATCACAAGCGAAATTAAAATCATCCCACTAAGTCTTGATCTTAATATTTTTGAAGAAATAAGAGATACATATGCACCTGAACCTTTTCCGATGAATAAAAAATCATCCTCAGAAAAAGAGAGACATGTATTTATTAGTTTGTCAGATCTTTTTTGTATATCATGGATGCCATTGCGGTCGATGGATTAGAAAGCGTAATTTTTTTCTTGGATAAATATTTAAAAAATTCAGCATTTCTTTCGAAAGAGGAGCCTCTAAAACAGTGGTTATAAATAACTCTAATGGGCATTTTTTGGAAAAGATATTTTTATAAAAATTTTTCAATATTCGTATGATTGTTGACATTTTTTATAAAAAAGGGATGGACAACAATTTTGTATGTTAGGAATTGTATTCCGAATAAAATAAGTTGTTTTTGTCGATCTGTGTTGGCACCTGCCTATTATGTTCAAATGCATTTTTTTTATGTAATTGTTTGGACATGATTTATCCAACATTTCAAACTTTGTTCACATTCCGAGACCCATTAGCAGAGCCAAAAAGCATTTAAATTAATTTTTAGTCGGAAAACTTTTTCGACGATTTAGCTTAAATATAAGCATTATGAATAATAGGTCAAACGTAGTTAGGGTGGTATTTAAAGCAAAACTTTTGAACAAAATAACCTCGTCAAAAATAACTGATTCAGCTCTTATTTTACTTTTTAGTCGAAAAAGTTTTTCGACTAATTCTTTCAAATATCGGCATTATGAATAATAGGTCAGACATGATTTTTTGAACATTTGGACTTTATATTTTGCAAAAATTGAGCTAAACAACCT
>CALAYS010000159.1 GCA_937895515.1 uncultured bacterium | reverse complement strand
CCCTTGAAGGCGGCAGGTTTAAAGAGGTGCTGATATATTTGAGCACCTCCATGGGGAGGTATCCATATGCATTTTGTGCTGTATGCAGTATTTCAATCAGGGCATCAGCCCTGTAGTTTTCTTTTTTAAGTTTGGCTGCAATTAATTTTACACGCGGGTCGGTTTTAGGCAATTCCCTGGCAGGAAGAGCGGCATCGCTTTTCATAAATAGTTCTCCTGAATTTTCAATTTTATCATTATTGCAGCATTGACCCATTGTTAATTTTTAATTTTTATTACTAGACTCTAGATCATTCTTGGATTTTATATATCAACCGGAATTCCCATCTATCGAGAGTAATACGTTAATTTTTCTCTTTCTGTAGAATTTTTTTCAAACCATCTATTTCTAGCTCTAATTCAAGCATTTTATCCTTGGTTTTTCTCCTTCTTGCATACAGATCCTTAATTATTATCTTAAGTATTGGATTTTCGTCATCATTACCAAAATAAGCTCCTGATGCACACTTAATCCAATTATCCTTGGGATTAAGTAGATTCTTTCCTTTGTATGATTCAGGTGAAATACCCCATTGAACCATAGTGTTGGGATACAGTGAAGCAAAATCGTAACATGCTACCCAACCATGTAAACCTTTTATTGGATCCTTAACATATCCACCAGCAAACTTGACGTGAACTTCTTCCTTTCTCTCAGCAGTAAGTACCTGCTTTCTTTCCAGAAATTTCTTCATCATGAGAACTTCAGTCGACCAAACAGGAGAAAGACATCTGTTTATTTCAACACCGGATATCATAGCAATCTTAAAGAAAGTCTGCATAGTTTTAAGCTTTTGATCTATGTAATGAACAAGAGCACAATCGACAGCATTATAGTATATAAAATCTTCAAAGTTAGATTGGTATAAATCTCTAAGAGTTCCATCGTAGGCAATCTTTTTAAATCCAACAGCCTTCTCAGCAACATAATCAAGTCTATTACTTTCCTTGATCTTTATAACACGATCCCATTTTTTATAAATCTCCAAGTAGTCAAACATTAATAAATGTTGTGGTAATTGTCCCTTACCAATCAATGTTTTTCCTGGTGATATAATTTTTGGATCTATACCAAGTCTTTTAGCTCTATTAAGAAGATATGGCCAGTCATATCCTAACCAGTTCCATCCAGTCATCGTTGCCATTTTCGGACCAAGTTCACGGAAGAAAGTGTACATCATATCATACTCGGTTTCAAATTGCTTATATTTAAAGCTCCATTCGTCACCGGTTTTTTCGAAATACTTGTTTATCTTGTTGAATATGTTACCCTGTTGTTCGGGAGTTAGTGGATCTAGACCAAGGATCAGCAATTTTCTTTTATCCGTACCAATCCCTATGGAGAGTACACGATTTTTTGCATTTTCAGTATCGAGAGATGCAGCCTTATCCTCCGTTATCTCAACCTCTATATCGACAAAATATTTCTTTGGTTCTTGGTATTCCCATAATGGCTTTGTTAATTCATCTGGAGCTTCCATTAAAATCTGAGCCATCCGATATTTGTCATATCTCTCAGATTTTACTTTCTTAACTGGTTCTCCCTTCCAGTTTGTCCACTCTTTATCCTTCTTAGGATCTCCAGGATTGCATCTTTCCCAATTGAATCTCTCACTCTCTGGAATTGGAACGTGTAGAAATGCAAGTTCTCCCTCAGGACCAAAGTGTGATACATTTAAGTAGCTTCCTTTATTCTCTATATCAATAATCATTCAGAAATATTTTAATGTATATGTTTTACGTCATAATAAACATATGTTCCGGTCAGATATATAAATAATATGAAAAATTTACAGAAATTTAAAAGTTTTGTTAACGAGTGGATTGACTCACCGGGAAGCGTGGACGTTCCTGGCCAATCATACGAGACAAGGGTAAACAGGAGAAACTATCAGAGTGCTGATCCAAACATGCCAGAAACAATAGACGCAATGTACGAATCCTCGTATTTTCATGACTTCCTAGACGAGATTGGAAAATCAGAAGAATTCAACAAATTTATAGACGAAGATAAAAAATCAGGATCTGATATAACGGAATATCTAAAAATATCATTCCAGGAAAAAAACTCAAAGAAGAAAGAATAATGGACAACATTCAAAAATTTAAAGGATGGATCAACGAGGCAAAATTGTCAATAAAAGTTGACGTAGAAGAGCTAGAAAAAATATATAAGCCAGAAAACATAGTATTCCCAGCCATATTATCGAAATATTTTAATAATATCAAGATAGAGGAGATAAAAAAAGAATGCTCTAAGTTACTTGCAAAGGAGTATGATTCTAGGCTAAATGAAAAACTTAAATGGTTAAAATTTTCAGATAAAATAGCAACTGGATATCCAATTATGGAGGCTCATTTTAGGTTCATGGGTAAATTTTATCCATTAAATGTTGACATACCTGCTGATTTGAAATCCAATCAGCCTTCGAAGGAAGGTAACCAAATATACATTCCGATAATTGAAAATATAGCCAGAACTATAAAGATATTCAAG
>CALAYS010000158.1 GCA_937895515.1 uncultured bacterium | reverse complement strand
TTTTCTTTAAAATTATATTGATTTTTACTTGAAAGAGTTTTTTTAAAATAACTGTAGGAAGTGTAGGAAATTTAACATAATGTCCATTTTTTAAAATTTTAACTTATTGATTTAGTTGCATTTTATTGCTAACGCATGGGGAGACCAAGGGCTTGTGTCTCCCCATTTTTCAAACTGTGTAAAGTGTGTAATATTACACATATTTTTTTATTATTTCAAAGTTTTTTTTATTTTTTTGTGTATTTTTCTTGACATATATTTTTATTTAAGTTAATATTTGTTTTATTACAATTATTTAAGGAGATAAAAATGAAATTAATATATGACTATCCATATGAAATAACTCAAAAAATCAATGAAGTTGTTGAAAGTTTAAAAAATGATATTAATGAAGAAAAAACAAAGCATAATGAACTAATTGACAAACTTGAATACAATAATGCTAAACAGCATTTAGTAAATGCTAGTCAACTTGAAGAATTTCAATGGTCATTAAGAAAATTGCTGATAAATGAAGTTTTTTAAAATTGCTAATATATTAAAATTAAAAAAATTTTAGAAACTAAAAAATTAAAAAAATGGAGAAGAGAGGATTATAACAGTAAATTACAATCCCTTGTAGAAAGTTATATTTTTATTGAATCAATCAGGGATAAAATCATTAAATCCCTTTAGGTGTCTAAATTCTTCGCTCTCACCATAAAGCTCCTTGAATTTTTTGGTGTATTTACTTGTCTTGGTTGGAACTTTTTTACCTTTACCTGCCTTACCGCTTTTGTAATCCGCATCCCATGGCCCATAGGCTGAATCGTCATTATCAGCTTTGTTCCCATGCTTTTTTATTTCCCTTTTCATTATGTTGGGATTTGTTGTTAAATATTTCTTTGGATATTTCATGATTGTATATTTTTTACCCATTCTGTGAATCTTATGATTGATTCATTTAAGGTTTCTCTAAAATTAAAATCCTTTAGGAACTTAGGAAAATCTGCTTTATATCCTCGCTGGGTTTCGTCGTTTGCATCCTTTGTATACTGCCAATTGAACGATAACTGTGGAGGGGTTTTGAAACCAAAGAACCCTAATACCTCCCTTTCGGTTTTAATCGCTGTCTCTCCATTCCAATTGTGACCGATTGCTACTACACCACATTCTTTATCCTTTAGTAAATTAGATTCACCTAATGTCGTATGTCTATTTTCCAACCACGTTAATCTCTCAATTAACTGAGAATAGACGGCATTCATCTTTCCCCATCTAATAGATCCAAAGAATATAATTATATCAGCATCATAAATGGCATTTGCAACCCTATGCATCTCATCCGTTTTGTTGTTTATTGATGCCCAGCATCTTATAAATTTCTCAGGATTGTTGCTTTTTAGCATTGCTTCTTTAACCCCGCAATTATTTCCTTCCCTTGCAGAAACGTTGCCTTCACAAGGAAATATTTTAAGCTTGCTAACATCTATTATTTCTGCATTTTCCAATTTCCTTTTAAGCTCAGCAGCAATCATGGATGACTTTGGTAATTCCTTCTCTCCTTCCCATCTATTTGAGGTGGTTAGAAAAAGGATTTTCTTTTTCCTGTCTTTCTTAATGTAGTTATAAAGTCTTTTCAATTTATCCATGAATTATATATCCATAATTTTTTTTATCCGAAAGATTGTTTTATATTTGCAATGTAAAAATTATATTATGACTGTAAGTGAATTTAGAGAAGATATGGCAGATCTTTCGAGACAACTCCACGAGAGTGGTGTTAAAGAATTCTATCTTATCTCGGGTACCTCATTAATTAGTAAATATTCGATACCAGATGAACTGAGAGGTGAATTTGAAGAATTCCATTCAGGTGGGGATTATGGAGAATGGACAGCTAATACTGCTGAATTCATACACCAGTTTGCTAGAGACATGGAAGCAAATATGATTTTGATGGATTTCGAGATAGATGAATTTTTAGAAAACTTAACAGCTGTCAGAAATTCTGTAGCTGAAAAAATTGATTAATTATGGGACTAGATATAACAGTTTATAAACCAATAAAGGTTACGGACGCCGAGAAAATTGAGGACTATTATGTTCTTAATGAGATGCCAGAATTAAATGTATTCAAAGAATTAGCCTTTGAGAAAAAAAACTCATACCACGATCTGGATGCCGCTTTAAAGGAATTGGGTAGAGATCCGGAAGATTTTCTATGGACAGGTTCTTCTTATGGTGAGATTGCATCTTTTAGCTATCTTGACACAAAACATGAATTATACGAGGCCTATGAATTTCTAAATGAAAATTGGGCTTCAACATATTTCGAAAGTAAGGAGGAGCTATTCTCTTCCAGCTTATATAATGACTATGTTAGAAGATTTGCTTCTGTGATGAAGAAATTTGGATATCGACCTAGATACAAATATTTTGCAAGCGGGGATATGAAGACCTACTATAATCTCAATTCAGCAAGGGATTTTGCTGAGAAATGGGTAAAAATAACAATAGTAGATCCTCCGGTAGTAGATAAGATTGAAACATGTATAGGATTCGAAGAGGTTGGATATCAAAGAAAGGGAGCTAATAAAAAGTTCTATGAAGATGGGATGTGGGATTCACCATGTGTAACTGATATGAAGACTCTAAATTCACATTGGAAGAAATATTTCTCAAAACAAACTCCCGAAAGTAAGGGAGGATGGGGATCAGGTGTTGAATACAATAAGGAAGACAATGAAATGCGTGAAGATTTTAAAAGAAATATTATTGACAAGTTTGTTGAGGGAGAGACCTTTGTAATTTATCATTAGTATTAATTGTTTTTATTTTTAAAAAATCCTCGGGAATATTTTTTATTCTCGAGGATTTTTATTATATTTGTGATGTAATTAAATTGAAGTATGAAGCTACAAATAAATAAAGATCAGATATCAAGTATTACCCAGCATAACGAGAAAATTTGCCGATATTATGATGAATGGACAGAAGCGGGAAGGGACACATGGTTTTTTGGCCTCGTAACCATTAATAAATGGGAAGCTGGATACTATTCATCTTTCCTACCTACGTACAGAACTAAGGAGGAGTGGGAGAAAGAGGGACTCTACGAGAAGGAGCCAAAAGGCGGATTATATTACTATCCACATTTAATCATCACGATGTCAAGTGGCGAAGATGTTAACAAATCATTCAAAAGCATTACTGAGATGGAATGGTGGAAAGTTCATAATCTTAAAGGTGTAAATTTAATAGAAATAATAGATTGATGAAAGACCTATTAGTTGGATTTGAATTGTCAGTGAAGCTTATGAAATTAGGCTTCAATGAACCATGTTTTGCATATTATGGTGAAATAAACGGTGGTGAAATAGAATTGTTTCATAAGAAAAGTTTCAATATCGAGCATGCTGGTGTTCTTGCTCCGACCATACAACAGGTTGAAAAATGGCTCCTTGAATCACACGAGATTCTATTAATACCAAACTTCGACGATAATCACTGGACATGTGATATTTTTGAGTTCGCACAACCAGATTTAATTTATATTGAAACTGTCGCTATAGAGGAGATGGAATCATATAAGGAATCACTACGTTCCAAGAATTCTGTATTAATTAAGGCAATAGACGAATCAATAAAAAGAATAAAAAGATGATAAGAAATCTATTTAAAAGTTTCCACAAATCGGCACCAGAAAAAGGTGAGGAAATCACGGCCGTGATCACTGATATTTCAGAGGATCAAAGATTGATTGACGAAATCCATAATGAATTTGATACAGCTCCGCAGCGTATTCTGGAGCAAGCATTGGAGATCATCAATAGAGAATCCGATGTTAAAATTGGGCTTCAAAGCAATATAGTAGAAAAAGCCCTTAGATTAAAATCCCTTGGATTTGAAAAAAATGCTTTGGTTCACAATCTTACACACACTGAGAGAGAAATCAGGAGGTCAGAGGGACTTATCGATATGAATGGAGAAATGGCACACAGGGTTAGATATTACACAAGTACATATCCATTCTTGAAGTTTCTTCCGGAAAGTGAACTTGATAGGATTTGTGACAAATACGGTTTAGTATATGCACCGGTAAAACATTATAAAATGCCAGTTCCTGAAAAGAATTTGAAAGAGATTGAAAATGCACAGCCACTAAAATCAGGGGATGTACAAAAATCACTGGTAACATATAAGTTTGAGAACAAATGGACTGCAAAGAACGCGGATTTTGAAAAATTGGTTGAGTTGTTTGGTGGAGACACTTTTAGTGTAGAAGAATTAGAAAAAATACACCTAGAATATTTTGGTAGTATCATAAATCATAGATTACCTGATACATTTTGGTACTATGGATATCTTGCAAGCAGAGGTAAAATAAAAGACCCAGTAATTAGTGAGGCATTTATTGCTGATGCAATAGAGACTACCTACGATAGAACAGGACTATTCATAGCTGCTCCAAAAGAACATTTTGATTTAAGCGAATTAACTTTTGACGAAAAGAAAGGATATTATGAAGCTAAGACAGTTAGAATCATTAAGGATCCAATTGTATTCCGTTACGTAAAAGGTGGGATACAGGTCTTGTCAAAATGGGGTTTAGAGGCTGAGGATCCAGCTTTACAAATAGAAATTTTAAATTAGCGTGATGAGGAAATTTGAGGATAGATCAGAGATGACCAGGGAGGAGATCATCGACATGGAGCATTCACTCGAATGTGAAATGTACGGTAAGGATTATCCCGACACATTCAAAAAAGCATACATGCAGGATTTATCTCCAGATGAAATTGATGAGATTGGTCTGGATCATTCTGCAGTGAATCTAAAAGTTGGAGACAGATATATGACATCCTTCTATACACCATACGGAATAAAGGGAATAGACTCATGGCTATCTATGCAAATAAAGGAAGGTCCAGGTAGATACACCAAGGAGGAAATGACCAGGATGATCCGTAGAAATCCACATCTTTCCAATGTTATAAAAACGAATTTATTGGATAATCTCGAATCAATATGGAAATGACAGTGCAGGATTGCTTAGATCAACTAGACGAGAAAGCAAAAATTCTTAAATGGCTTATATATGGAAGTGGTATACATTGTCTTCCTATCTCATCCTTACATATTCTTACAAAAGAAAGAATATGTGAACTTTATAATACTGAAATGTCATATTTTGAATAAAATGATAAAATTAAAAACACCAAAAATAGAGGAGAAGCCAAAATATTGTCATGCTTGGGTTTCGAAGGTTTCGGATAAGGTCATGTGCAATACTATAATCTGTTGTGGTTATGCATATCACGGTTTACACGACAGAGTAACAAATGGTTTTATGAGATCTGTAAACGAGAATGGAGAATGGGTTGATGATCCTGACAAGTTAGAAAAAATAGGATCTCATCCTTTGGTTGATGGTAAATTTATGTTCAATGATGGCACATTCCATGATCCCAATAAAACACCGGAGCAGTACAAGAAGGATGTAGAGGAAATCCACAGAAGGGTGGACGAGGAGATGAGAGAAAAATTTGGTGATTATATGAACGACTGCGGAGATGATGGGTAAGCATTTTGAAAAATATTGTAATCTCCTATATGCATCGGGGGGTCACATGTGGACTAGTCTTAATAACGGAACAGCAATGTACCTTTATGAGGGAGAAGTTTATTACGAAGGTAGGGATTGTTTTAAGGATGCAAAATACGGCTATCTTTATTTCATAACAAGAGACGATGAGG
>CALAYS010000157.1 GCA_937895515.1 uncultured bacterium | reverse complement strand
GAAGAGGGATGCAAAAACTTGCGAAGAATTCTTAATAAAAAATTATAAAAACCTACCCCGCACAACATTGCGCTATGCAATTGAACGAATGGAAGAGAGGAAGAGGAAAGGGTTTTTGAAATATAAAGGTGTGTTATAACCCTGTAGTAGAATTTTGTTTAAAATTTCACTACGGGGTATAATATTTATATGGAAAAGTTTAGAATAAATAATAATGAAGTAAAGAAAGAAGATCCTAAAAATGTAAAATTTTGGGATTTTAAGAAAAAAGCAAAGAGTACAATTGTAGCCACAGGGGTTGCTTTGTCGGCACTTATACCATCTAAGGCTGAAGCTCAAACATCTAGAAATCATGAAGTAATCATTGTGAATAATCCGGATGACCCAAGGTTAAAAGAATATAATGATAGTTTGTATGCATACAACCAAGGTCAAAAAAATCTTGAAAAAGCTCGACAGTCTATTGAAGAATATTCCAAAAAACTTCGTGCACCCATAAAATTAGATGAGGATAAAGATTTGAGTGTAGAAAACTATAAAGCTAATTCTGAGCTTGATATGATAGGGGATGTAAATCTACATGATCATATTTACGGAGATACTTCAGACCAATATTATGACCCAGAAACTGATTCTTTTTTGAATATAAAATATGAAGATTATATTTTAAGAAAAATAAAACCTGAAACCGTTTTGCACGTAGAGGCACGTATTGCAATGGGTATACATAACTGGGGTGTTACACATAAAGATGATTTTTACCCTGTTTACAAAAAACCAGTTCAAGAATTTAAACTAGATCCATCTATAAAACCTATAGGTAAGATTAATATCCAAGGTAGAGATGTCAAATATTATTCAGAAAAACAATTAAATGATATTTTAAAAAAATTGAAAGATAATAATATTGAAGCCGTTAAGATTGGTGATAGTAATGACTATACAGTTTCAAGGTTTAATGAAAAAACAAAAGGCTGGTTAGGTGATATTTTGTCTGTATTAGAAGAATAGGTAATTTAATTGTTAAATAATTAACCCATACAAATTTATTATTAAATACTAATTTTAGTGTTATAATTTAAATATGAAAACAATACTTGTAGATGCTGTCTATACCTTTATCAAGGAAACTCCTGAAGGGTTTAAAATTAATGAACCAATGCAAAAAATGCTTGATGGGCTTCCTAATAATAAAATAATTCTTACTAATGCAAGTTATGATAAATATGAAAAATATGGTTTGCATAATATGCCATACGAAGTTTTTTCATTAAGTCATAACCCTGAAAAAACTGACCCGCAGTATTTCAAAATAATGCTTGAGCATTTTAATTTAAACGTAGATGATGTGGTGTATTTCGAGCATAATATCGATGCCGTAAAAAGCGCCGAATCTGTCGGTATAAAAACTTTTAATTGGGATAAAGAAAATGGGCAACTATTAGATTTAGAAAACTTTTTGACAACTAACTTAATGTTATAATATTTTTATGAATGAAAATAATATTAAAATACGTTGTAGAGCTTTGATTTTAAACGAAGGAAAGCTTCTTGTGGTTAAACATACCATTGATGATAATTATTATGCACTGCCGGGTGGAAAATTAGAAAAAGGAGAAAATCCACAAGAATGCATAATAAGAGAAATTCAAGAAGAATTAGGAGTAAAAATTCAAAATCCAAAACTAGCTTATATTTATAAATGGGAAGATTATAAAAATAGAGACAATATTGAATTTTTGTTTTTAATAGAAAATGGTAAAGACTTTGTTGATTTAACCAATAATGATCGATCTCATGCTTTTGAAATTTTTGAAATTCTTTGGATGAACAAGGGTGATGATATAAATCTTTTACCAAGCCAGTTAAAAAATGAATTTTTAGAAAATAATTTTAACCTAAAAGAAGTAAAATTTATTTAAAAATTTCCATGCCGAAAATTTTAACCTCAAGTCTTTTATTAATAGTTTTATTTATTTTTGAATTATTTCTAACTGAATGGCAATTTTTTGCTGTGGTAATTATTTTTTCAATATTTTCAGTACTATTAAAGCCTGAGAATAAAAATGAAAAATATTTATATCTTATTGGTGTTGTGTTGGGTTTGGTAATCGAAGTTGGATTGGGCTTGATACACCGCCAGCAAATGTGGACCAATGCTAGTTTGTGGGGTGTGCCGGTGTGGCTACCATTTGTTTGGGGCTTAGGGTTTATTTATATTAGAAGAATAGGTAATTTGATTGTTAAATAATTAATTTGGTAATATATTTATATGGAACAAAATAACAAATGTAATACTTGCCAAAGTTGTATGATGCCTTTTAGTAAAGACAAAGGCGTGCGGGAAAGCGATATATATTGCAGTCTGTGTTACCGTGACGGCAAGCTGTGCTACGAGGGCAATGATTTAAAAGAATTTCAAAAGGTGTGCTACGAATCAATGCGCAAAAACGGTACTCCGTACCTATTGGCCAAATTGTATACATACATGATACGGTTCGCACCGCGGTGGAAGAATAAAAAGTAACACAAAAGCCTAATCAAATGATTAGGCTTTTGTAATAAATTTAACCAAGGAGTATAATATATTTATATGGGATACGAAAAGCCAATGGATAGTTTGTCGGATAAAGGCGGAAAGAATTTCATCGAGAGACATTTAATTTTCCAAGAATCGGTCAGGCCACAAATAATGGATGACTATATTGTTGTGTTTAAAGATTTTTTTCGCAAGATTGATTCTTTTGAAAAAATAGAAGACATACATCTAGATGCAATACCTGACGATTTTAGAGAGTACGCTCAAAATTCTAAAGAAGACGAAATTTTTAGTAATGGCGTATTGAGTTTGCCAGCTGTAAAGATGATTGATTATGGTAATGACATTAGCGAGAATGATTCCAATTTTTATAACAGTAAAGAGCAAAAAATTGCCAAAAAGGCTAGCAAAGAGCTATTTAATGAATATGGTTTCCCTGCAATGTATGAAAATATTTATAACAAAAATAGAGATAAAATGTTAGCATCTTATATTGTTAGCTTGCCAGGTAAAATTGTTAAAGAAAATGATAAATGGGTTCCGGAAAAGGATCCTAATGGCAATGCCAAGTTTTTCGCGATGATGACTGTTTTGGGTTTAGTAGAAGAGCAATTTATTTTAAATGACGGTATTTCAACTTTGGGTGTAAAGGGTATCGAATTTCGTAAATTTTACGAGCAAGAATTGGCTCGTCTAAAAGCCAAAGGTTATACAAAAATAGATGCTAGTACTTTGGTATAGTAAATATTATAATTAAGTTATTAAAATTAATCTTTAATTTATGTCGCAAATAATAGAAATGTATATTGTTTACGCTTTTCAAATAATTATTACTATTGGTTTGGTAAATGTGTGGATCGTGCGATTTCATAAACCTACGAAATATCGTGGCGCCGGTGCAGGCAACATGGCCGATGAATTCGCCGCGTATGGACTGCCTAAGTGGTTTATGTATTTGGTAGGTGCGGGTAAAATATTTATTGCAACATTAATGATAATAGGTTTTTGGTTGCCGGTTGTTGTATACCCAGCATCGGCATTGTTGGTATTATTAATGATTGGCGCTGTGGCAATGCATGTAAAAGTTAAGGACCCATTTATTCGTGCTGTGCCGGCATTACTAATGTTAGCAATGGCAGTGATTAATGTGCTACTAACAAATTTCATATAAATGCAATTAAATAATCTAACCGACAAAAATATTCGCCATTGTGTAAATTCGATATCATTAAAATTTGTGGAAGGGAAATAGTATGACAAAAAGCATTTGGTTTTGGTTGCATGTTTTATTTTTTGTACTAGTTGTTGTACTTATATTTTTTGTAGATTGGTATTATATACTAGCAATTTTTTTAGCCTTACGGTTACAAGATTTAATTTTAGGTGGTTGTATATTAACTAAATTAGAATTCGGATCTTACGAAAGAAGATTTGATAGGCATTATTACATAAAATACTTACCTAAATTTTTAAAAAAGAGTCCAACATTTTTTGTTGATTGGATACTTCCTATGGTTTTAGTTTTTATTACTTTTTTAATACATAGATAAAAAATATTGTATAATATAGATATGATCAAAAAAGCATATTTAGCGGGAGGGTGTTTTTGGGGCTTGAGGAGCTGATGCGTAGTCAGGTTGGTGTTGTAAATATTACAGCAGGGTATACTGGTGGTGAAAATGAAAATCCGACTTATGAAAATCATCGGGGGTACGCAGAAGCATTGGAGATAGAATACGACGATGCACAAACCAGTTTTTGGAAGTTGCTAGATTTCTTCTTTCAAATACATAACCCTACAACATTAAACCAGCAAGGTAATGACATTGGAGATTCGTACCGAAGTGCGATATTTTATCAAAATGAAGATGAATTAAAACAAGCACAAGATTTTATTGAGATTGTAAATAAATCTCGCCGATGGGTAAATAGAATGGACGAAGTTATGCCGGTAGTTACTACACTTGAGCCATTTACTAAATTCTGGCCAGCCGAGGATTATCATCAAGATTATCTACAAAAAAACCCAGGTGGCTATACTTGCCATGCAATATATTTTGATTCTTATTTAAAATAAATCTCTGTGGTATAATATTTCTTATGAAAAAGTATAAAATAATGTTTTGGGTTTCGACCCTTTTAATATTTATTACCCAAGGTGTAATGGAATTGGTTGCATATTTTAATGGTACAGCGGCCCCTGGTGTTACTGGACTGGGTTACCCAGTATATTTTGTAGGGTTTATTGTAATTGCCAAAGTTTTGGGTTCTATTGCGTTAGTTGTGCCACAGGTACCAAAGGGGGTGAAAGAATGGGCTTATGCCGGGTTTACATTTGATTTTATAGCAGCATTAGTTAGTATGTATTTTGTAATGGGTATTTCAATGTATTTAGTATTTCCAATAGTTGCTTTGGTTATATTAAAGGTATCTTACTATTCATACCATAAATTAAATTAAGGTACTTTTGTATTTTTGCTTTATTTGTGCTTTTAACTTATAATGTAATTATGAAAAATACATCAAAAGTTTTTGCTTTTTTATTAGTGGCTCTTATGGCGGTTATGCCAAGTATGTCTTTAGCTTTAGAGACACAATCTGACACTGACCAATGTGCAAATATTCCTGGCGACCAATTAACAATACCAGCTAAATACTATCAAACAGAAGGTAACTGTTATATATCTCATGTTCCTGGTCAACCAGACACCAAGAACCCTGACTATTGTTTAAATATCGAAGGTATTCAAACAGCATTACCAACAGTAGACCATGTACGTAATGACCGCGGTCAATGTTTGGTCCCAGTAGATGTTTGTCCTAATTTGTCAGGTATTCAATCTAGTGTACCTAAAAACTATGCATTAGTAGACGCTTCTTGTGTTTATACAATTATAAAAACAGAAGGATCTACAGAAGTGCAAGATGTATGTAAAAATATTCCTGGCTTACAAACAAGTATTTCAGATAAATACTATCAAGAATCTGGCAACTGTTATATTGCTCATGTTCCTGGTCAACCAGATACAAGAAACCCTGACTATTGTTTAAACATTGCAGGTATTCAAACATATTTACCCCAAGGTTATACTTTCCGAAATGATCGTGGTAATTGTGTAATGCCAGTAGTGCCAATAGTTCCAACTGTTAGAAAATAAAAAACACCCCCTTTAAATAGGGGGTGTTTTTTTAATATAATTTGCGTGATAGTGCTATAATGGATATATGAAAAATACAAAACTAGTTTGGGGTATAGTCGCAGTAATAGCTTTAGTTGGGGTAGTTTTGTTTATAAATTATGATAATAAAAATGTTGGCGTGATAACACCAACTAATTCTAGTGTACTAAATAATTCTTATACTGTAGGTGGTCAGGTTTTTAATTTAGTTAATGGCAAAGCTGAAATAGCTATAGAGAATTCAAATACTAAAAATACATTAAATGTATTTGGTGAACCTGTTTATGGTGATTTAGATAAAGATGGTGACAATGATGCTGTATTAATGCTGGTAAATAATCCGGGTGGCAGTGGTACATTTTATTATGCAGTTTTGGCTATTAATAATAATGGTAATTATGTTGCAACTAATACAATGTTACTGGGTGACCGTATTGCTCCGCAAACAATTAATATACAAGATGCTCATGCAGTGTATAATTTTGCAGAAAGAAAAGGCACCGACCCAATGACGACTCCACCTAGCATTGGTAAATCAGTCTGGATATATTACAACGCTAAAGACAACACCATTGGTGAATGGGTAAAGGATTTTGAAGGTGAGACTGATAGCAAGACTTTGATTAATTCAATTAGTGTTAATGATAAATATATTCATCCTATAAAATGGCCACCAGTGGTAACTGTTGTTGATAGTAAATTTGTCTGCAGTACTAGTTTAGTAAAGGGTTATTGTGTTACAAAGTCATCCGAGGGTGCAGCAGGTAGTACATATACTGAATATAATTATTCCAAAGCTTATGGTACTAAAACCGCAAAATTAAATTTTACAATTCAGTCAGTGCAATGCTTAAACTATGATGAACCAAATCGTAGCGAATGTATTATCAAGCAATCATTATTTGATGTTTTGCCTATTGTTGATGTTTTGTTTAGTAATTTTAAGTAAACTATTTATGGCGTATGGGAAAAAGTTTTTCTATTAAAACAAAAATTTGGCGGTGGCCGGGTAATGCTGGTTGGCATTTTGTTACGCTTGATAAAAAATTATCAGAGCAAATTCGTAAACAATACACCAAAGGCTTTGTGCCAATTGTTGCTAGGTGCGGGAAAAGCGAGTGGGCTACATCGCTTTTCCCGCATATGCCCAATAAAAAGGTTAGTAAAGAGATAGAATATTTATTATGTATAAATAAAAAAATTCTAAAACAAGAAGGTCTTTTTGCAGGCGATGAAATAAAGATAAATATTATGTTAAAATAGTTTAATAATATGAAACCAAAGAAAGTTATAGTAAACGATAAAATGCAAAAAGGTTATGTATATTATTTAACCGAGCCTGTAGGTAAAAATTTTGCTAAAGAATTTAAACCAAACGTTACGCCCAAGCAAATGTTATCAATGGGAATATTTGGTGGTATTTATATGCGTGACTGCACAGGCGAATTTCCAAAAGATTGGTTTACAAAAGCCAAGTTTGCAAAGGGTAACAAACGCGAAAAAGAATTAAACTATTTTGGGGTAAATGCTTCACAATCATTAGCTATATGGCGGTCAAAAGGCTGGATACATAAGGACGATCCGCGGGGCTGGTTCCAATGGTACTGTCGGTACTATATGGGGCGTAGAATCCCAGATGAAGATACTAGACAGATTAAGAGATGGAACGCTATAAGGAGGCACATAGGCCAAATCAGGGCTAATTGTAGGGCGGGCGACACTGCGTGTCGCCCACGCCAACGCCAAGCTTTGCTCCACTGGGCGTATAAAATAATCTAAAAATCAGGGTATACCCCTGTTTTTATTTTAAAGACTTTTAAATGATTTTTTGCTATAGTTTTTATATATATGGAAAAATACGATGTAATTGTTATTGGCGGAGGAGCATCAGGTATGATGACGGCTGGACGAGCGTCCGAGCTGGGTAAAAAGGTTCTACTTCTTGAGAAAAACAAACGCATGGGTGAAAAAATCCGCATTGGTGGCGGTGGGCGTTCAAATGTAACAAATGCGGAAAAAGACATAAGAAAATTTTTATCAATTTATGGTAAAGCAGAAAAATTCCTATATTCTTTATTTGCCGAATTTAACGCGCAAGATACTTTTGATTTTTTTGAGCGTCATGGTTTACCACTAGTTGTCCAAGCTCGGCAGCGGGCATTTCCTCATACTGAAAAAGCCGAAGATGTTTATAAAGTTATGGAAAAATACATAACTAATAAAAATGTCACAATTATTACATCATCTCCGGTAACTAAAATAAATACTGATGGTGACATGATTACAAGTATAATGTGTGGTCAAAAAGAATACACAGCGCAAGATTATGTACTAGCTACCGGTAGTTTGTCGCACCCAGAGACTGGCTCCACTGGGGATGGGTTTAAATGGCTTACAGATTTGGGTCACAATGTAGCTAAACCAACCCCATCAATTGTACCGCTAGCAACCGCCGAGAAATGGGGTAAAGCATTATCGGGAACATCATTATCTTTTATGAAGATTACTTTTTATGCTGAAGGTAAAAAAGCTTTTTCAAAAACCGGTAAAGTTTTGTTTACTCATTTTGGTTTGTCGGGGCCACTAATACTAAATAGTGCGTATTTGGTTTCGGATTTATTACATACCAATATTGTTACAGCAAAAATAGATATGTATCCAGATACTGATCTAGGCGCACTGGATAAAAAAATAGTTACAATATTTGATGATAATAAAAATAAATTATTTAAAAATATGATTAAAGAAATAGTACCCGAAGGTATGAGTAAAGGTATTTTAATATTGCTCCAAGACAAAATTGATATTGATAAAAAGGTTCACTCTATTACTAAAGATGAACGCAAATATATTGTGGATACATTAAAAGCGTTACCTTTGACTATTACTGGGCTGATGGGGTTTGATCGAGCGGTGATAGCTGACGGTGGTGTGCCACTAAATGAAATCGATATGCGTACAATGAGATCTAATAAAATTAAGAATTTATTTATCACTGGAGATTTATTACATATTAATAGACCATCAGGTGGATTTTCATTACAACTATGCTGGACTACAGGATTTGTGGCAGGGAACAATGTTGGTAATAAAGAAAAGAATAATTAATTGAGTTATCCACAGCAGTATCTCTTGCATGTGAACGAGCGTTCACTTATAATATAAACATGACAAGAGAACAATATATACAAACTTTGCAACGAGAATTGCAAAAGCTTAACAAAGAGATTGATATGAAAATCATCTCTGGCGAGAAATATGTCTTGCAAGCTAAAGAACACAAATTATTATTAAAAAGGATTTATCAACACACTGGAAAGAACTCTGTAAAAAGTTTTTTCTCTAAATTTTTTTCATCATCATCTTTACAATTCTAATATATGAATATTAACGAATATAAAAACAAGCTTGTAGAATTTTATTCTTCATCTAACAGGATGCCGACATATACCGAGATGATGAAATTATTTGACTTTAAATCTAAAAACACAGTAGCTCGTTTAGTAGAAAAGCTTATAGAAACAGGCATTGTAGGGAAAGACCCACTAGGACGACTTATACCAAGTTCGTCTTTTGGTGATGTGCCGCTACTGGGCTTAGTTAAAGCTGGATTCCCATCACCATCTGAAGATGTACTAGAAACAACAATTAATTTAAATAACTTTTTAATTCGCAAAAAAGACTCTACTTATATATTAGAAGTCGATGGCAATTCCATGATTGATGCTCATATAGCTGATGGGGATATGGTTATAGCTGAAAAGACCGAATTTGCCCGCGATGGACAAATAGTTATAGCCGAAGTTGATGGGGAATTTACTATGAAATATTTTAGAAAAGACGGAAACAAGGTTTGGCTTGAACCTGCAAACAAAGAATTTAAACCAATTTACCCAGTAACAGATTTAAAAATAAGAGCCATTGTAAAGGGGGTTATTAGAAAATATTAATAATTTATGTTATAATAAAGAAGTTCGATTATTAATCTAATTATTGTTATTTGTTTTTTATTAAACTCTAACGTATAAAAGAATTTTTATGGCAGAAGTAAAAAAGACATCAGCTTTCATGAAGCCGATGAAAATCAGTGCAGAATTAGCAAAAGTAGTAGGTGCTGGCCCAATGCCACGATCTGAAGTTGTAAAGGCTCTATGGGTGTATATTAAAAAGCATGATTTGCAAGATCCAAAAGCTAAAAGAAACATCATTGCTGATGAAAATCTTAAAGCAGTATTTGGAGGCAAAGCAATGGTAGATATGTTTGAAATGACAAAACTTGTTTCAAAACACCTTTCATAATTAAAAGTCAAATAATTTAGAAAAAGCGTCGCGCTTCAATGGACGATTGCGCGACATGATTTCGGTAAATCATATGGGAAAAGGAGACAATCGAGGTAAAAAAGACGTTAAAAAACCAAAGAAAGCTGCGGTTAAAAAATAAAATAAAAAACCCCTAATCTATCTTAGGGTTTTTTATTTGTTTAATTTACTTTTCTTGCTATTATGGGTATATGAAAACAATTTCAGCCAAGTTTATAAAATGTATTGTCGGCCCAGACGATATTTTAACTGATGGGGTGCCTCAAGTAGCTTTTATTGGTAGATCTAACGTTGGTAAATCAAGTTTAATTAATACTCTTACAAATACAAAAAAATTAGCCGTAACTAGTTCTTTTCCTGGCCGAACACAGCAAATAAATGTTTTCTTTATAAATGAAAGTATTTATTTTATGGATTTACCGGGGTATGGCTATGCACGGGCAAGTGGTGCAGGAAGGCAAAAGATTCAAGAATTAATTAATTGGTATTTTTTTGATTCGGGTGTTGAGCCCAGATATGTAGTGCTTATTATAGATGCTGAAGTTGGCCCAACAAAAGATGATCTTGAAATGCTATTGGATTTAAGAAAAGCTAATAAGAATATCTTAGTTGTTGCAAACAAAATTGATAAGATTAAAAAATCTATATATAAAAAACACATAGAATCAGTAGAAAGAAAGATGAATTTTAAAATATTACCTTTTTCCGCCCTTAAAAAGATTGGAGTAGAGAGTCTATTTGACATTCTTACGCTTGACTAGTATAATTTTATATGTTAAGCTTAACTTATCATGAATATTTCATTTAAAACAATTCAAAAATTAGCAGCAGTTACCATAATGTTATTAGTTGTAGTTATTGGTGCTCCAAATTCATTATTAGCTGATACAGTACAAAATACAAGTGTTGATTGGTGTTCTAACTATAAAGGTATTCAAACATCTTTACCATCAGGTTTTGTAAGACGTAACGAAGGTACAATTTGTACTCCTAAGGATCCATCAGTTTATACTAATAATGTTTGCCCAGCTGGGTCTTTCCCAAGAGATAATGGTGAATGTTCGTTAGATGTTTGTGCAAACCTAAGAGGTGCTCAAGCTACTATTCCAACAGGTTATATTATGAATTCTCCAGGAATATGTACCTTAAAAGCTAAAAAATAATTAATTAAAACTATACATTAATCTAAAATAGTGTATAATAGACCTATATGGCAAAAAGATTAGCAACAAACACAAAAAATAAGACAACTCGTTCTCGTAAAACAGCAAAACGTCTTGCAACCAAGTTTGCAATGAAGGCCGCAAAGAAGAACTAACATAAAACCCCACAGCATAGTGGGGTTTTATGTTATAATATTTATATATGAATATACACCCAATTATTGTGCATTTTCCAATAGCATTTTTGTTTATATGGAGTCTTTGCGAGATTTTTCCTGTAGAAAAATGGTTTTCCAATGCTAACTGGAAATCAATTAAAAATTTTCTTGTGATTGTTGGATTTTTAGGGGCCGTAGTAGCTAGGGCCACTGGTGAAAATGCCGAGCATCTATTGGGCGTGTCAGATCAAAACTTTAGAAATTTAATTGAAACTCATTCAACTTTTGCTGGGATTAGTACATTTTTATTTGGAATTTTTGCTATAGAAATAGTTTTACGATTTTTAATTTCAAGATTTGAAATTTATTATTCTAAGTTGGGTATTTTGAAAAAACTAATTGATTTTATTTTAAAAATTCTAGAAATAAAATCAATTCGGATTATATTAGCAATTTGTGCGTTAGTTGCAATATTTACTACAGGTCTTTTGGGTGGAGTTATTGTTTATGGTCCAAATCTTGATCCTTTGACACCATATGTTTTAAAAATTTTAGGAATTAGTTTGTAAATATGTTTAAAAAGGTTTTTTTACTAATCATTTTAATACTATTAATTTGGTTTTTAAATTCGCCTCAAAGTCTTAAAACTAAAGACGAAATAAAACCAATAGTTTCTCCTTTGGTTGATAGAGCATCAGTCTTTATTGATAATTTGGATATTCCTTTTATTGATATTAATAAACCATGTGGTAGACCAATAATTTATACAATTGATAATTTTGATACTAAATTTAAAATAACACCCGAGGAATTTGAAAAGGCCTTAAAACAAGCCGAGGATTTATGGGAAAATTCAATAAATAAAAATTTATTTGAATATCATAAAAATGATGGTGACTTAAAAATAAATTTAATTTATGATTATCGCCAAGAAGCCACAGATAAATTAACAAGTATAAATAGTAGTCTAAAAGATGATCAAACAAAATATAATGCTGTTAAGTCTGAATATAATACAATAAAATCAAAATACACTATTGCTATAAATTCTTATAATATCAAACTTAAATCGTACAACCAAAAAAGTCTTAATTATCAAAAACAAGTTAATTATTGGAATTCACACGGTGGAGCCCCTAAAAAAGAATATGATGTACTCCAAAGCCAAAAATTAATATTAGACAAACAAGCAGCTCAACTGCAATTAGATCAGAAAAAAGTTAATACATTAGCTGATTCGGTTAATACTTTGGCAAATGAATTAAATCGTTTAGCTAGCGAGCTTAATCTTAAGGTTCAAAATTATAATACAATAGGGGAACAGCGCGGGGAGACTTTTAAAGAAGGCTTGTATACTAAAGATGAGACTGGTCAAAAAATTGATATTTATGAATTCTCGGATTATCAAAAATTAGTCCGGGTATTAGCTCATGAATTAGGGCATTCACTGGGAATAGACCATTTACCAGACCCTGATTCAATAATGTATGAACAAAACCAAAGTAATAATTTAGAACTTTCAAAATCTGATATTGATGCATTAAATCTAGTTTGCCAAATATAAATAAAAATAACCCTTTTGGGGTTATTTTTAAAAAGATGTACAAAAATTATTTCTTTGTAAGTTTCATTGACATTGGAATAGCATATAATGCTGAGATTCCAACTAAAACATATACAACTTTAGATAATACAGACATATCACCAAAAATAGCAGATACAAGGTTAAAATTGAAAAGTCCAACTAGACCCCAATTAAGACCACCAACTATGATTAGTACTAATGCTAGTACATCTAATCCGTTTAATTTATTCATGAAAAATTAAATTTTTTTATTAAAATTTTCGACTTATACATTATACCAAATACTTTGTTTAAAAAATATTTTAAAAGGGGATAACTATTACCCTAATGGGTTAGGTAGTACTATTGATTCTTCTTTAGTATCAATTACCAAGTAGCCTTGGATGTTTAGGATTTCACGGAGTTCATCGCTTTTAGTGTAATCTTTGTTTATTCGAGCAGTATTTCTTTCGTCTATAATTTTTTGTACATCTAATGGAATAATTTTGTCAGATAAATAATATTCATTAAAACCAAGACCCAGTATATTATCAATAGCGTTTACTGTTGCTAATTTAATACTGTCATTGATACTATTGTCGTCAAATAGTTTTATTAAGATTGAAATAGCTTCGGCTGTATTTAAATCATTAGCTAGAGATTCTTTAACTTTTTCTAAATAATCATTATCAAATTCACCCATAGCAGTATTCATGATGTTTATGTATTTTTCGTACATTCGACTTAGGGTAGTTTGAGCTCCGTATAATGCATCCCAAGTTAAATTAGCTGGTGATCGATAATGAGTACCATATAAAAAATATTTATAAGAAAGTGGGTGAATACCTCGGACTTTAAAATCACTAAGCATTAAAAAATTTCCATCACGTTTTGCCATTTTTTTACCATCAATCATTAAATGGTTACAATGCACAAAAAACCTTGAAAATTCGTGACCATAAGCACATTCACTTTGAGCAATTTCATTTTCGTGATGGGGGAACATATTGTCGATTCCACCAGTGTGGATATCTACAATTTCACCAATGAATTCTCTTGCCATAGCAGAACATTCTATATGCCACCCAGGGCGACCAGGGCCCCAAGGCGAGTCCCATTTATTTGGGCCATCATTTGGGTCCCATGATTTCCATAATGCAAAATCTTGGACATCGTCTTTTTCATATTCATCGGCATTATTCATTCGGCCATCGGCATTTGTTTTTAAATCTTCTGGTTTAAAGTCAATTAGTTTACCATAATTTTTGTCTGATTTTACACTAAAATAAACACTGCCATCATCTGTTTTATAAGCAAAACCTTTTTCAATCAGTATTTCTATGATTTCTATCATTTTAGGGATATAATCTGTAGCGCGAGGAGAATATTCAGGTGGCAATAGAATTAGATCTTTTCGGTCTTTATAAAATTCATCTTCATATTTTTTTGTTAATTCAAAAAGAGAAGTGTTTAATTCTATAGATTTCTTTATTGTTTTATCATCAACATCAGTTAAATTAATTACTTGTTTTACAGTGTAATTATTTGATTCTAAAGTTCGGCGTAATATATCAGCAAAAATATAGGCTTTATAATTACCAATATGAGGTGTGTTATAAGGTGTTATACCACAAGTATACATACTGACTTTGTTTTCAGAATTTGTGGGAATAAATTCCTCGATTTTCTTAGTTAATGAATTGTATAATTTTATAGTAGCCATTTTCTATTTTTGAAATGAAGAAGAATTAATACACCTATTAACAATAATGCACTGCTAATGTATGCAAATTGAGCAAATGTGCTAATAATATGAACATCTGTAATCATTGCTACAAGAGTTGCAATTAAAGTTAAAGGAAAGGTTGTAAAAGACATAATTGTCAAAATACGCATTGTTTTATTGGTTTTTGCGGAAAGGAGAGAGTCGTTGGTTTCGCGAAGGTCGATTAATAAATCACGGTGGCCTTCTAGTACACCAATTATTTTATGATATTCCGAGCGAATTGAGCGGACATAGTAAGAATATTCTTCTCCAAAAAGTTTGAAGCTTTCTTTTTCGTATGAATCTAATATTCCAGAATGGAAACGAATAGCTTGTCTAAAGTCAAGAATTTTACGGTTAATTAAAGATAATTCTGTAACCATTTTGTCTTCATGGCCATCAAAGATTTGGTCTTTGACATGTTCCATCATTTGATAAAGGTCGTTAAGTTTCGAGCTTGCTTGGTGATAAGATTCAATAATTAAAGAATGGAATAAATGCCCAGCATGAGTTCCGGGTATTTTGCGAGCAAGCATTACATCAACTTCAAGTCTTTTAGCAAAGTCATGAATTGCGTTTGAAAATTCGTAGTGAACAGTAATTAAAAAGTTTTTTCCAACAATAAAGTCTATTTCTAAATCGGGCATCTTTTTTTCATTATGAACTCGTGGAAAGTGTAAAACCAAATAAAGCATTTCTTTGTAAGTGTCTACACGAGATAGCAGTGTTTCTGTCATAAGATCGTGCAGTAAACCCTCGGGGACATTGTATTCCTCGAGAACATGCATTAGTTCGTCCTCTGTCGGGGCTTCGAGGTCAACCCAAGTAACACCTTGATATTTATATGTTGAAAGCATGGGTTTATTATAGCAAATATTCTATTAATTTGTATATAGATTTGTGGTATAGTTTGGATATATATGGAACATAGGAATTGCCAAAACTGTAAAAATGACTTTATTATCGAAGCCGAGGACTTTGCATTTTATGACAAAATCCATGTCCCAGCTCCAACATTTTGCCCGGAATGTATGTTACAACGCAGAATGATGTTTCGTAATGAAAGAACTTTATATAAAAGACAAAATAATGCTCCAAGTAAAATAGGAGAAAATATAGTATCGATTCATAGACCCGAAACAGGATATACAGTTTACGATGATAAAACATGGTGGGGAGATTCTTGGGATCCAATAGA
This sequence comes from uncultured bacterium, assembly GCA_937895515.1. Taxonomy (GTDB): domain Bacteria; phylum Patescibacteriota; class Minisyncoccia; order Phycocordibacterales; family UBA9973; genus 2-01-FULL-33-17. The sequence continues at coordinate 80,403 of CALAYS010000157.1, read as the reverse complement.
CCATGGTAGTGGGTATGATTTTTCAAAACCATTCTTTGAGCAATTTCATGAACTTTATAAAAATATACCCTTAATTAATCTATCCGTTACTAACATGGTTAATTGTGAATATTGTAATGTTGCAGAAGGTGACAAAGGTTGCTTTATGACTACAGCATCAAACAATAATGAAGATTGTTTGTATGGTAATAGACTAAGTAATAATACAAATTGTGTTGATTCTTATATCTTAACAAAAGTTAATTCTTCTTACGAAACAATAAATTGTTCTAATTCTTATAAAATATATTATTCAAATAATTCTGTTGAATGCAGTGATTCATATTTTTTATTTGATTGTCAAAACTGTATAGACTGTATTGGTTGTATAAATTTAAAAAATAAATCTTATTGTATTTTAAATCAACAATATTCTCGTGAAGAATACAAAGAAATAAAAAATAAATTAAATTTAAATTCACATTCAGGAATTCAAGAATTTTCAAAAATCTTCGATGATTTTAAATTAAAAAATTTTCATAAATACTCAAATGTTTTTAAATGTGTAAATAGTACTGGAGATAATATAGAAAATTCAAAAAATGTAATTAATGGATATGATATTTATGATGCCGAAGATTGTAAAAATGTTACTTGGGGTGGTTATGGTATGCGAGACAGTTATTGTTCGGGTCCAGGTGTTGGGATTCAGTCTGAATTAATTTATGATAGCTTTGATACAGCATTAGGCGTAAGTCAATGTTATTTTACAAGTGTAGCTTATCATTCATTAGATATTCAATATTCTATAAACTGTCATAATTCATCTCATTTATTTGGTTGTATTGGGCTTCGTAAAAAAGAATATTGTATTTTAAATAAACAATATACAAAAAGTGAATATGAAGAATTGTTACCTAAAATAAAACAGCATATGATGGATATGCCGTATGTTGATAAATTGGGTCGTATTTTTACATATGGGGAATTTTTTCCTTATGATATTTCACCATTTAGTTATAATGAAACCGTAGCCCAAGAATATTATCCTTTATCTAAAGATGAAGCAATTAAAAATGGGTTTTCTTGGTATGATAGAGAATCTAGAAATTATAATATTGATATAAAACAAGAAGATATTCCAGACACAATAGATCAAGTTGATGAAAGTATTTTAAATCAAATTATTGAATGTGCTGGTAATAATAATGAAAAGACTGGATGTACTGGAGCATTTAAAATTGTTCTAAGAGAATTAGAATTTTATAAAATGAATAATTTACCACTGCCACATTATTGTCCTAATTGCAGACATTTTAATAGACTTAAGCAAAGAAACCCAATGAAGCTTTGGCATAGAAAGTGTATGTGTGATAAGCAAAATCATAATCATGATGGTGTTTGCCCGAATGAATTTGAAACTTCATATGTGCCAGAAAGACCAGAAATTATTTATTGTGAAAAATGTTACCAACAAGAAGTAATTTAACTTATGGAATCAGAAAATCGAATTTGCCAAAACTGTAAAAATGACTTTATTATTGAAGCCGAGGACTTTGCATTTTATGACAAAATCCATGTCCCAGCTCCAACATTTTGCCCGGATTGTCGGTTTCAAATAAAATTTGCGCATAGAGAAGAAAGATCTTTATATAAAAATACTTGTAATTTGTGTAATAGGGACATGATAAGTGTTTATCCTAAAGATTCACCATATAATGTTTTTTGTTCAGAATGTTGGTGGAGCGATGCTTGGGACCCTATGGATTATGGTAGAGATTATGATTTTAATAGGCCATTTTTTGAACAATTTAATGAACTACAAAAAACAGTACCTGCTCAGGGTATTAATTTAAGAAATTGTAATAACTGTACATATTCTCATGGTTTGATAAGGTGTAAAAATTGTTCTTTTGTTTTTACAGGTATTCAGTCTGTGAATTGTTTTTATTGTCAGTCACCGATTTTTACAAAAGATTCAATGGATTCAGATGGGGTAATGAATGGAGACAGTATATATGAAAATGTAAATACCATACATGTTTATAATACAAAATTTGTATATTTTTCTAATGATTGTATAGATTGTGCATTTTTATTTAATTGTGTTGGTTGTTCAGACTGTTTCGGGTGTGTTAATTTAAGAAATCAAAAATATTGTATTTTTAATGTTAAATACACAAAAGAAGAATATAAAGAAAAAATAAAATATTGGGATTTATCTAGCCATTTAAAAATTAAAGAAGCTGAAGAAAAATTTTTAGAATTATATTATAAAACACCAAGACGCTTTGCTTCGATTATTAATTCTGTGAATGTTTTAGGCGATGATATTGAAAATACTAAAAATTCTAAATATTGTTTTGATACAAGACATGGCGTGGAAGAATGTAAATTTGTTTATTTCTGTGGTCTTTTGTTAAAAGATAGTTATGATGTAGTTATTGGTGGTAATACATCAGAATTATTATACGAAACATTAGCCAGCACATCTTGTCAGAATTCTTTTTTTATTCGATCTTGTAATAATGCAATAAATGTAGAGTATTCAGATAATATCTATAACGGTAATAACCTTTTTGGTTGTACTAAAATGAGACATAAAAAATATTGTATTTTAAATAAACAATATGGGAAAGTCGAATATGAGGAAATCTTACCTAAAATAAAACAACATATGATAGATATGCCATATATAGATAAAAAGGGTAGGGTATTTAAATATGGTGATTTTTTCCCAATAGAGCTCTCTAACTGGCCGTATAATGAAAGTTTAGCCAATCAATGGTTTCCTTTGAGTAAAGAAGATATTTTAAATAATCAATATAATTATAAAGAGCCAATTGATAGGGATTATAAAATATCCCTAAAAAGTGAAGATCTACCCGATAATATAAAAGACATAGATGAGTCTATCTTAAATGAAGTCATATTATGTGAACATTATAAAAATGATTATTCGTGTAATGAACAATGCACTATGGCTTTTAAAATAATGCCAGATGAATTACTTTTTTATAAAAAAATGAATATTGCAATACCCAGATTATGTCCAAATTGTAGATTTTACAAAAGACTAAAATGGAGAAATCCACAAAAATTATGGGACAGGAAATGTATGAATCAAGGTTGTGAGAATGTTTTTAAAACTGCTATTTCTGAGGATCGAAAAGAAATAATATATTGTGAGACTTGTTATCAGCAAAAATTTATATAATGAAAATAAAAAAACAAGTAAAATCTTTTAAATATTTAATCCCGGTTTTATTTAAATCTTTTAGATTTAAATTAAAAATCAAGGTTAAAAAATTTTTAAATAAAAAATAGTTTAATTATGCAAAAAGAATTAACTTTAATTTTAGTGCGTGATGGTAGTAGGATACTTTTAGGTAAGAAAAAGCGCGGATTTGGTGAGGGTAGATATAATGGATTTGGTGGTAAATTAATTCCTGGGGAAAATCCATTAGAATCAGTACAAAGAGAATTATTTGAAGAAGCCCAAATTAAAGTTCAAGATATTGTAAAAATAGGAGAAATAACTTTTTACTTAAATAAAAATGAAAATGAAGGTGAGGTCCATTTTGTTCATGTTTATATAGGTAAAGATATAGTTGGTGAGCCTAAAGAAACCGAAGAAATGGCCCCAGAATGGTTTTTTATAGATGAAATTCCTTATAAAGATATGTGGCCAGATGATGTATATTGGTACCCATATGCTTTGAAAAATAGAGCTTTTTCGGGGTATTGCCGGTTTGGTGGAGATAATACAACTATAATCGAGCAAGAATTTAAACAAGTCGAGCCGTTTTAGACTTGCAAAAAACAGGGGATTATGCTATATTTGCCCTATGGAATTTGCAGTAATAAAGACAGGCGGAAAACAATATCGCGTATCAAAAGGCGACGTTGTTCGTATTGAGAAACTTAAAGACGTTGCAGAAGTTGGTCAAAAATTAGTTTTTGATGAAGTTTTGCTAGTCGATAATGGTAAAGATACAACTATTGGTATGCCATTAATTGATGGAGCAAGCGTTACAGCTGAAGTTACAAAAATCGGCCGTGCTGATAAAGTAATGGTAGTTAAGTATTTACAAAAATCTCGATATTTTAAAAAGAATGGTCACAGACAACCATTTGTTGAAGTAAAAATTACTGCAATAAAATAATCTCTTAAAAAACCTCATGCACAGTATGAGGTTTTTTATTTGGGGTGCTTTTAAAAAGGGGATTTAATTACTATACAAAAAACTTTTATGCTATAATTTAGATACAAATATATGCAAAATCCGCACATGCCGGACATTCCAATGAATCGTGATATTACGTATTTCGCTCGTACGAATTTTCGTGGTGGGAATGAAATTTTTGGTATCAAGCGTAAGGATCGTCGCCAACATTTATATATATTAGGTAAATCAGGTACTGGTAAATCAGCGCTTATTTCAAACCTTGTTATTCAAAATATTTGGAATGGTGAAGGTTTGTGTCTTGTTGATCCTCATGGAGAATTAGTTGAGACTGTATTAAAAGTCATTCCTGAACATAGACTAAACGACGTTGTTTATTTTAACCCAGCTGATACAGAATATTGTATTGGTTTTAATCCACTAGAATTACGCGATTCTAAATACAAACATTTAGTGGCTTCGGGGCTGATGGGTATTTTTACAAAAATTTGGGCTAATGTATGGTCATCTCGTATGGAATACATTATGAACAATACTATTTTGGCACTGCTGGATACTCCTAATACAACACTACTGGGTATTACTCGGATGTTAGTTGATAAAGACTATCGCCAAGTCATAATTAATAATTTAAAAGACCCAATGGTTAAGGCTTTTTGGGTTCATGAATACGAACAATGGAAAGAACAATTCCGTAACGAAGCCATTGCTCCGATTCAAAATAAAGTTGGGCAATTTCTTTCATCATCGATTATTCGAAATATCGTTGGTCAACAAGAAAGTACTATTGATGTTTTTAATTTAATGAATGAAGGAAAAATTTTCCTTGTTAATGTATCCAAAGGCCGTATTGGTGAAGATAACTCGGCTCTTCTTGGTGCAATGATTATTACTAAATTGCAACTAGCGGCCATGGAGCGTGTTCGTATTCCAGAAGAAGAGAGACGCGATTTTTATTTATATGTTGATGAATTCCAAAACTTTGCGACAGAATCTTTTGCAAGTATTTTGTCTGAAGCTCGTAAATACCGTCTTTGTTTAACACTGGCTCATCAATATACTGCTCAAATTGAAACCAAAGATGGGGGTGATTTAAAAGATGCAGTTTTTGGTAACGTGGGGTCAATGATAATTTTTCGTATCGGAGCAGAAGATGCCAAGGTTTTAGAAAAAGAATTTGCTCCAGAATTTATTCCTGAAGATTTTATTGGTCTTCCAAACTATGAGATTTATTTAAAATTAATGATTGATGGTATTACTAGCCGGCCTTTTTCAGCAAATACTTTGCCACCAATAAGAATTAACGATGGATTAGAAGACAGTACCGAAGCTGCAATTAAAAGATCTCGTGAAATTTATTGTCGCCCGCAGAATGTTGTTGAAGCGGCAATTAACTCTTGGAGTTCAACTGCTGGTGGAACAATCATTGCTAATAAAGAAAATACGAATTCAAATCCTTATAGTAATACTCCAACAAATAAAATGTATCCTGCTGTATGTGTTAACTGTAACAAGGAAATTGTTGTACCTTTTGAACCCAAAGCCGGTAAACCTATTTATTGTAAAGATTGTTTAAGTAAAATAAAAGTAGGGGAACTAAAACCAGCCAAAGGATTTTATGATAAAAATTTAAATGATGGGCCTAAACCCGCCGAAGCATTAGCGGCAATGGGTATTGAATATCAACCAACAATTATTACAAATAACAAACCATCTTTTATACAAAAAGATTATAAAAAAGAAACACCCAAAACATTTTCAAATACGCCAACACCAAAAACATTTGTACAAAATAGTAAACCTACGTTGAATTCAAATAATAACTTAAACAATAAATACCAAACTCTAACTCAATCTAAACCAGCTATGGTTCCAATTAAAGATGAAAAAGACAAAGAAGGCTTTACGACTTTAAAGGATTTATTAGGTACAATTACACAAGCAAATCCAACATCATCTACAAATCCGCCTAAACCTGTAACACCAATAAAGTCTGATCCACAAAAAATAACAATTCATCCCAAAGTTGCCGAGCTTAAACAAACAGTTAATACTCCGGTTATAGAAGATAAAATTGAAGTTCCAAAGCCTGTGGCATCTGTTACTCCCAAAGCCGCAACATATGAATCACAACAGATGCTAAAAAATTTAGTGAATAATGTTGCAAATGTTTCTAATGTTAAAACAGCTCCTATTGTAAATCAGACAAAAACTGAAAATATAAATAACACACCTAATATAGTTAATGAAAAGAAGGATGAAATTGTAAAAGAAGAAGTAACAAAAGTTGAAAAATTCTATGAAGATAAGATCGAATTAGAGGTTCCCAAGCCTCCGGAAAAATACAGCAAAAGAACACCTAAAAAGGAAGTTCCGGAAGATGTATTAAAAAAATTATTCGAAAAAGATAATGATGACCTGTCTAAACAGGCAAGTTTGTAATATGAAAATACTTTTAACTGGTGGCGGATCAGGTGGACATTTTTATCCACTAATAGCAATAGCAGAGAGAATACATACTTTGTCTCGTGAGCGCAAGCTTGGGAAAGTAGAACTTTATTATATGTCTAGTGATCCTTATGATCAAAAGGCTTTGACTGAAAATGAAATAAAATTTATATCCGTCTCCACTGGTAAATTGCGGATATATCCTTCGTTTAAAAATTTTACGGATATGTTCAAAGTTGCAATTGGTTTAGTGCAAGCTTTATTTAAATTATTTTTCTTATATCCAGATGTAGTTATTGCCAAGGGTGGACATGGGTCATTTCCGGCTCTTTTTGCTGCAAGAATGTTAAATATTCCAGTAGTTATTCATGAGTCAGATACTCATCCTGGACGAGTTAATATGTGGGCAGGGAAGTTTGCTAAAAATATTGCTCTTTCTTATAAAGATGCTGAAGAATTTTTTGACAAAACAAAAACAGCTGTTGTTGGTTTACCAATCCGTAATGAATTAATGCATTTACCCACAACTGCTGATGGTGCAGAATACTATAATTTAGATCAACATATACCAACAATTTTTGTATATGCTGGGTCCCAAGGTGCTGAAAAAATAAATGATCTTGTAATGGAATCATTAAGTGAACTTTTAAAAACATATCAAATAATCCATCAATGTGGAGTAAATAATGAAATTAATGTTAAGAATGAATCCAGCGTAATTCTAGAAAATCATCCTTATAAAAATCGTTATATTATAAAACCATTTTTAAATGCAGTTGATACAAGGCATGCTGCAGCTATTTCGTCTCTTGTGGTGTCACGAGCTGGTTCAACCTTGTTTGAAATTGCAACTTGGCACATACCAGCAATAGTTATACCTATAACTCATTCTAATGGTAACCATCAACATAAAAATGCTATTCATTATGCTGAAATTGGAGCAGGTATTATAATGGAAGAAGTCAACGCATTGCCACATTTATTTATATCTGAAGTTAATAGTATTTTAATGCATGAATCTGTTTGGACTAAAATGCATAAAGCAACTTTTGATATTGGAAATATTGATGCCGCTATGGAAATAGCCCGCATTGCAGTATTAACAGGAGAATCACACGAGCTTGATAATTAATTATGGGAAATTCAAATAAAATACAAATAATTAAATATGCTCCACCACCACCAGAACTGCCAGTATTGGGTGATATTGACCCACGCGAGGTTTGTTTTATTGGACGAACAAACTATGTTGCTGCACTTGAAGAAAAAAAATATGTATTTGGAATTAAAAGAATTGACCGTCGCCGCCATTTATATATTGTTGGTAAATCTGGTGTTGGTAAATCTAAACTGCAAGAATTAATGATTCGTCAAGACATAGCTTATGGCTATGGTGTTTGTGTTATTGACCCCCATGGTGAATTAATTGATGATATTTTAGAATTTGTACCAGAAGATAGAATTAATGATGTTTGTATTATTGATCCGTCAGATGATGATTACCCAGTATCGTTTAATCCATTAGCTAATGTTGACCCAACATTTAAACACCAATTAACCCAAGGATTAATTGAAGTCTTAAAGAAACAATTCGGGTCTAACTGGACACCCCGGTTGGAACACGTTTTTCGTTTTACAACATTGGCGCTGCTGGACTATCCATACGCCACAATGCGAGGGATGATTTCAATGCTAACTGACCGTAACTATCGTCAAAAGGTTGTGGAATATATTGAAGATGATATGGTAAAAAGATTCTGGGCAATTGAATTTGCCGACTGGTCAGAAAAATTTGATACTGATGCTATTATTCCATTGGTTAATAAATTAGGACAATTTCTATCAGACCCAATGCTAAGACATATTTTTGGGCAAAAAGGTAACAAAGTTGATTTGGAAAAATTAATGAATGATCAAAAAATAATTTTGATTAATCTTTCCAAAGGTAAAATTGGGGAAGAGAATGCGTCATTTTTTGGAGCGATGTTTATTACTAAAATCAAACAAGCTGGTATGTCTCGAGCTAAATTAGCTAAAGAAGACCGAAATGATTTTTACCTATATGTGGACGAGTTCCAAAACTTGGTTACTGATACTTTTGAAAATATTTTATCCGAGGCTCGTAAATATGGTCTTAATTTAACTGTTGCTCACCAGTATGTTAACCAATTATTACCCAAAGTTCAGCAAGCTGTAATGGGTAATGTGGGATCCATGATTACATTTCGTATTGGTGGGGAAGATGCTGTTAAACTTAAACCCGAATATGCTCCAATTTTTGATGTTAAAGACATGATTAACCTGGGTGTTGGTGAATTTTATATAAAAATGACAATTGATGGGGAATCATATGACCCATTCTCCGCGGAGACATTAAAAGTCTTGCCCGCGGTACACCCATCATATAGAGAAAGAATTATCGAAGCTTCACGGAATCAATTTGCGGTACCAGTAGAGGAAGTTAAACGCATAATGGAAGAAGATGAAAACCTAATTGTAAGATCTGCCCAAGAAAAAGCCGCAATTTCAAACAAACCCGGACAACATAATGATGCATCTTCAGCTTCTGCTCCTAAAGTTGAAAGTGAACCTTTGATCTAGTAAAAGTTTAAGTTTTATAAAGTTATAAATACCATGGAAATAGAAAATCGTAACTGCCAGAACTGTAAGCAAAACTTTATTATTGAACCAGAGGATTTTGATTTTTACGATAAAATAGGTGTCCCGGCACCGACATTTTGTCCGGATTGTAGACTACAGCGTCGATTAATGTTTCGTAATGAGCGCAATTTATATAAAAGAAAATGTGGGCTTTGTGATAAAAATATATTATCAATTTTTTCCGAGGAAGGTGGGCTAAAAGTTTATTGTGGTAAATGTTGGTGGAGCGATGGATGGGAAGGAACAGACTATGGTATAGATTATGACCCTAACCGAAATTTCTTTGAGCAATATTTAGAGCTTAGAAATAAAACCCCATTTCAAAATTTGATTGTTGACTATCAGTCATTAGTTAATAGTGAATATGTTAACCATGCTGGAGCTTTAAAAAATTGTCATTTAATTTTTAATGCTGATTATTGTGAAAATGTTTATAATAGTTCAACTATTGTCCATTCCAGAGAATGCGCTGAAATGACTATGACTAATAATAGTGAATTATCATATGAATGTATAGCGGGTGATGGTAGTCGAAGATTCTTTTCCGATAATTGTCCTGAATCTTTAAATGTTTGGTATTCTAAAGACTGCCACGCTTGTACAAATTGTTTTGGTTGTGTAAATTTAAGAAATAGAAATAATGTTTGGTTTAATGAACAACTATCAAAAGAAGAATGGCAAAACAGGTTTAATAATCTTGGATTAGATAAATATACAACGCATAAAGAAATACAAAAAAATATTTATAAATTTTGGCTATCTTTTCCTAAAAGATTTTCTTACGAAAGATTGAATTTTGATTCTTCTGGTGAATATATTTATAATTCTAAAAATTCAAAAAACTGTTACCAAGCAATATCTTTAGAGGATTCTAAATATTGCCAATTCGTAACATTAGGTACAACAAAAGAATGTTATGATATTTCCGAATGGGGGCACAATATATCTTACTGCATTGATTCAATTACAGTAGGTGAAGGGGTAAATGGTTCAAAATATTGTGCCGGGTCCTGGAATAACTGTAGTAATGTAGAATATGCAATGTATTGTGTTAATGTATCTAATTGTTTTGGTTGTGTTAATTTAAGGAAAAAAGAATACTGTATACTTAATAAACAATATTCTAAAGAAGATTATTTTATTCTTCGCAAAAAAATAATAGAAGATCTTGAAAAAAATCCTTATATAGATAAAAAGGGTAGAGTATTTAAATATGGTGAATTTTTACCTTATGATTTGTCACCTTTTTCTTATAATGAATCTTACGCTATTCAATATTTTGATTTAAATAAAGAAGAAATTTTAAATGAAGGATTTAAGTATACAGAAAAAAATATAAACAATATTACACCAACATTATATTCTCAAGATATTCCAGATAGTATTAATGATATAGATATTTCAATAATTGATCAGATATTGTCTTGTGTGGAATGTAGTAAACCTTATAAAATTGGTACAGGTGAATTTGATTTATTAAAAAAAATAAATTTACCTATCCCTAGAAATTGTACAGACTGTAGACATAACAGGAGAATGTCTAGACTTAATATGCCATTTTTTTACAATAGAAACTGCGCCAAATGTAATGATAGTATTTTTACTTCATATGCCCCTAATAGGCCAGAAATAGTTTATTGTGAAAAGTGTTATCAACAAGAAATAATTTAAAAATTTATTTCTTGCTCGGTTTTAGTTAGTTCATCAAGTGTATTTATTTGATGCCAATGCTTTAAAATTATATAAGAGACTTTAACGTTTGCACCAAATAGAGTATGAGGTATTCCGGCTTCATCACCAACATAAACTGGTTTATAATTTAAAAAATCTGATGTTAGTGTATATGCTCCAGAAAAACAAATTACAGGTTTTTCTTTTTCTTCTTTTTTAATAAATCTAAAGTTAGTAATTGTTTTTGTTTCTTGGTCTATATCACAAGTCCGGTATCTTTCATTTAAGATTTTATAACTAAGACCATATGCCGGGGAATTTATTTTAATTAATTCTTCCAAATCTTCTTTTAGGAAAATATCATCACCATTTAGTACTAAAAATTTATCTTCATTTTTAATAACTTCGGACCCTGCCATTAATGCATGGTATGTGCCTTTGGTTTTTTCATCTTGAAATAAAAATTTAATTTTTTTATCTATTGGGTTTTCCTTTAAAAAATTTTCAAATAAATCTAAATGCTTTTGTTTTATAACAATAAAAACTTCGTTAATTTCATCAGGTAGGGAAGAGAATATATAAGACAAAATAGGCCGACCCTTTATTAAGATAAGTGGTTTTGGGGTATTGTCAGTCAATGGTTTTAATCGCTCGCCGTTACCAGCACACAGAATAAAAGCTTTCATTGGGCGAGTATATCATATAAAAAAACCCTTGTATATACTTTAAAATAAAGCAATTACAAGGGCTAAAAGGTGTAGCCATTCCAGTAAACTGGTTTATTCAACGACCCGGTTCGAATCCTATTTAGGAATTTAAGTTTAAGCCTTATACTTCCTTCATGGATTAATTTTTGTTCCGCCATTTCGATAATCTGGGATAAGGTTTTTATTTTTATCTCAGAAACTTCTAATGGATCTTTTGTTTTTAGAACATTTGGTAAGTTGGAAATTTGAGCAATATATAAATGGTTGTAATTAAACCCATTAGGCCTAATTTTTTTATAACAACCAAAATATACAAATTCAAGTTCTATGCCAACTTCTTCAAGACAAACCTCGCGGTTTATAGCAATGCTATGATGTTCATTTTCATTTACACCACCGCCAGGAAGACCACACATAAGTATACCATCACCTCGTCCTCGGTCATTACGATCCTGAACGAGTAAAAATTTTTGTTGAAATAAATCATGGCTGTTTTCTCCAACCATAATTATACCCTGAACTCCGTCAGGTAGTCTGGTTAGATTTTTCATGTTAGATAAGATATGATTTAAATTTAAATGAATATATCATATATGATATATTTAATCAAACATAAAAACCTCTCAATTAAATGAGAGGTTTTTATACAATATCTATTTAGATGTTGGTGGTGTTACATGAACTTGTTTTCGGACTGTTTGAGACCCATCAAAATTATTTTTTCTTTTGTTTGTAAACTTTACAGTTCCATCTTTAAGAGCAAACAATGTATGATCGCGTCCCATGCCAACGTTATTTCCAGCAAGAATTTTTGTTCCGCGTTGACGGATAATAATATTTCCAGCTATAACTTTTTCTCCAGCATACTTTTTAGTACCTAGATATTTTGGCTGTGAGTCCTTGAGGTTCTTCGCGGAACCACCGGCTTTCCTATGTGCCATATTTGATATTTAAATTACTTATAAAAGATATTTATACCCACGTGACAGGTAGATACTTTTTACTTTTATATTGTATAATAGGTAACATAATGAATATAACAGAAATAAACCATAAAATCAAGGCTTGGGTACAAAGTCCTGTTGGTCAAACTATTGTAATTGTGATTATTCTTATTATCTCTAACCTTATTAGCTTTGGCTTGGGTAAATCATTAAATAACCCAATAAATGAACAAAATATTGAATCTAGTTATAATGGCGATTATAGTCTTTCAGACCCTGAAATATATCCCAGTGGTAGCTTATCTGCAGCGGTTTATAATGCATCCTCAAAGGCTCAAAATGGCTCTACAGGCCTAAATATAGCTCAAAATAGGGAAGTAGGAGACCCTGGTTTAAATACCCCATATTTACCAACTTCCCGCTATGTTGCCAGTAAAAATGGCCGAGTCTATTACTTTACATGGTGCACTGGTGGTAAAAATATCTCAGCTGAAAAAAGAGTTTATTTTAATTCTGCACAAGACGCTAGGGTAGCGGGATACAAACCATCTACTGCATGCGCGGGGCTGGATTAAGCTTTAGTTAAAGAAATATCTTAGTGTCGCACAACATAGATTTTGCGACATATATATTAATACTATATATAATAAAGCTTTTAATTCTTTAACTAAAGAATGTCTGGTGCCACAATGCTAGCATGTATATTGCAAATAGTTTCCTTGATCTATCAGCTATTCCATTCTTATGATCATTGATTAATTTCTCAATTTCTGATTTTGGTAAATATTGCTCTATAAATTTATTATCAATCAATAATTGACTAAAGCTATCCATATCTTCCTTCATCCAATTACGCAGTGCTGTTGGAAACCCTAATTTACGTGCTTTGTTCACCTTGTTTGGTACAAGGCCGGCAAATGCCTCTCTAAGCGCATATTTAGTCGTACCATGGGCAAACTTGAGCTTGTCGGGCAATTTAGAGGCATAGGTAGATACCCTTATATCAAGAAATGGAACCCGAAGTTCTAACGAATGTGCCATAGTCATTTTATCAGCCTTGGCTAAAATGTCGCCACGAAGCCAAGTATGAATATCAATGTATTGCATTTGAGTTGGCTCGGAATAATTTTGGATTTTATTATAAATACTTTCAATATCAAAATAATTTTGAACTTTTGGTCCAACCCAAAATTTATTCATTTCATTTTTTGTATACAAAGTTGCATTACCAATGTAACGATTTTTTAGTGGAGTAAAGTATCGTTGTAAATAATTTTTACCAAAGAAGTTTTTGTCATTAAATGCCCAGCGTCGCAAAATATTTTCCCGTATAAATTTTGGGATTATGTTTAATTTGATTCGGTCGTAGTATTCATGATAGATAGTGTATCCACCAAAGAACTCATCAGCACCTTCGCCAGATAGGACTACCGTTACATGTTTACGGGCTTCCCTTGCCATTAGGTATAGCAGTATTGCTGATGGGTCTGCTACTGGTTCATCAAAATGATATACGGCTTTGGCAAGAGAATTTATGTAATCATCCTTGCTAACAACTTGCTGGTGATGGATACTTTTTATTTTATTTACTGTTTCGTTTGCAAATTCAAATTCATTTACTTGATCGCCACCAATTGTAAAAGTATGAATTGGTTTATTTAAATGGTTTGTTAATAGGGTTGCATTTATACTACTGTCTACCCCGCCAGATAGAAATGACCCGACTTGGACATCAGCAATTGCATGATGGGCTACAGAATCTTGCAATAATGTTTTTATTTCATTTTTAACATTATTAATTTTTAAATTCTCATCATTTTTAAATTCAAATTCAAAATATTTATTAATAGTAAATGAATTATCATTTAAATTAACGCTCATTGCGTTTCCTGGGGTTAAAGTAAAAATATTTTTAAAAAATGTTTCAGTTAATGGGTTATATTGATACTGTAAATAATGGTAGATTGCATCGGAATTAATTTGTTTTTCATAACGAGTATCTTCTAAGATGGATTTAATTTCAGAACCAAAAGAAAATATTTTATTATCTTGTGTATAATAATAAAATGGTTTGATACCAAAATGATCTCGCGCAATAAATAATTTATTTTTTGTTGTATCGTATATACAAAAAGCAAACATTCCACGCAAATATTTGGGTGTACTTGATCCAAAAACTTCGTACATTGCTAAAACTGTTTCTGTGTCAGAATGGGTTTTAAATTGATAGTCACTTAGAAATTCTTTTCGAAGCTCGAGATAATTATAGACCTCGCCATTAAAGAAAATGCATTTAGTTTTATCATGATTCCATATTGGCTGATCACCACCAGAAATATCAATTATTGCTAGCCGGCGCATAGCCAGGCCAACAAAATCATCGGCATAAAGCCCAGCACCATCTGGACCACGATGAAATATGGCATCATTCATACGGCCAACTGTTGCTGTATTTTGATCTGTACCCTTACCTATATAACCAACTATTCCACACATATGTAGTTTATTTTAGCATATTTATAAGATATTAATTATTTGACATATATTAATTTAGCTGTTATATTATATTTAATAGACTTAACATATGAACAAAAATAACTTTGCGACCTTTTTAAAGGAGCTGACTTCTGCCCAAAATTGGGCAGAGTTAAAACAAAGAGCAAATGAATTTGCCTCTGCAATTAATTCAGGAAGTTTTACACCTTCTAAAGGTGATGTTGCAAACTACCATTTTAGGTTTAAAAACAGTCATTTAAATCTGAACAAAGAATCGCACGAAGAACTTTTTTTTATTTCAAAAGATGAAACAAGTAACGGTTTGTTGAAAATGACATAAAAATACATTTTTTAATAAAACCCAAAAAAGTAAAGCCATCCTAAATTAGGGTGGCTCTTTTTATTTTTTGAATATCTTTTAAAGACGGTTTAGTGTTTCATTTTTACCCAGCACAAATGCACTAGTAAATGGATCAGGAGATTTAGCTAGTCCGGTTAAAGCCACACGCATAGCCCATAGTACATCACCGCGGCCATTCTTGTCAGCATAATCCATGATTTTACCTTTGATAAATTCCATATCCCAGTTAGATTCATCAATATTCATTAATATATTTTTTACCCCTTCTAAAAATTCTTCTACCTTCTCCCCTGCAATGTTACCTAATTTAGTTTTAGGGGAAATAAGTAAAGATTTTTCGTAAACAGGTTTTTTAAAGAAAAAGTCTAATTCCCCACCAGCTGTAAATAAATCTTTTACATCGCTCAGTTTATCAATATGGTCACGAGTAATATAAAGTATTTTATTTAGAATTTCAGGATTGTTTTTAACATGGTCTGGTAAAAAGCTATCCATTCGTTTTATAAATTCATCATTTGGTAGTTTTTTAATATGTTCACGGTTATACCAGTTTAATTTAACATCATCAAATTGTGCACCACCTTTTTGTAGGCGTGTAATATCAAAAACATTAATTAATTCATCATGTTCCATGATTTCAACTTCACCACCTGGGTTCCAACCCAAAAATGCTAAAAAGTTAAATAATGCTTCAGGTAAATAACCTTCTTCGCGATAGTCTAATATATCTTTAGCTCCGTCACGCTTACCAAGCTTTTTCTTACCACAGTCAGCCATAATGTGTGGCAGTGATACAAAAATAGGTGGTGTTGCGCCTAATGCATCATATAAAGACAAATATTTAGGAGTTGAAGAAACAAATTCTTGCCCACGCATAACATGAGTTACACCCATTTCAATATCATCAATAACATGTGCAAAATTATATGTTGGGTATCCATCGGCTTTGATTAATACAAAGTCGTCTAGTGCTTCGGTTCCAGCAGAAAGTTTACCATAAACAACATCATCCCATTCGTAGCGCTTGATATCTTTAACCCGAAAACGCAGTGTTTGTCCAAGTCCTGTCCAAGGAATGTTAGTTTCAAGTGACCTGTGTTCACGATACAAAAATGGAACTTTGTTTTTGTCGGCTTCTTGACGCAATGATTCTATTTCTTCTTCAGTATGAGGGTCAACATAAGCGTAGCCTTTATCAATAAGTATTTGAGCGTATTTATTATAAATATCTAATCGGTCAGATTGTTTATAAGGAGCATACGGACCACCGTTGTCGGGGCCTTGGTCCCAATCAATACCTAGCCATTTTAAAGACTCCATGATGTGGTCGATAGATCCTTCAACTTCACGAGCTTTGTCGGTGTCTTCAATACGCAATATAAAAGTCCCATTGTTTCTTTTAGCCCAAAGGTATGAAAATAGAGCAGTTCGAACACCCCCAACGTGCATAAACCCTGTTGGACTTGGCGCAAACCTTGTTATAATTTTTTTCGTTTCCATATTTATCAGTATAGCATATTAATCATTAAACAACTTTTTCTATTTTAGTCTTCATTTTCTTGAATAAATCCCCCGGCTTGTAGGTCCCAAAGTTTTTTATAAGTACTATTTGGGTCTTTTAAAAGTTCTTCGTGGCTACCGTCTTCTAAGATTTTTCCATTTTCAAGTACTAAAATTCTATCCATTTTTTTAATAGTCGACAATCTGTGTGCTATAGCAATGACTGTTTTATTAGACATTAATTCGTCTAAAGACTCTTGAATATAGACTTCTGTTTCAGAATCTAAAGCCGAAGTAGCTTCATCTAATACTAGTATTGGGGCACTTTTTAATATTGCTCGAGCTATTGCAATGCGTTGACGTTCTCCTCCGGAAAGTTTTACTCCACGTTCACCAACTAATGTGTCATAACCATTTGGAAGCTTTGAGATGAATTCATGACAATGAGCTTTGATCGAGGCATTTAAGATTTCTTGCTCTGTAGCATTGGGGTTACCGTATGTGATATTTTCTTTGATTGTTCTATGAAATAACATAGAATCTTGTGGTACAAAACCGATTACTCGGTGTAAATCTTTTTGAGATATATCTTTGATATTCACATTATCAATTTTAATTGATCCTTGTTTTACATCAAATAGTCTAAAAAGTAATTTTACAAAAGTACTTTTACCTGCACCCGAGGATCCAACTAAACCAACTTTTTGACCAGGATTTATCTTTAAGTTAAAATCATCAAGTACTTTAGTATTATTATTAGAATAAATATATCCAACATTCTCAAAATCGATTTCTCCTTTTGTGGATTTAAGTGGAACTATTGATGTAGAGTCAGTAACTTCATATGGTTTTTCCATTATTTGAATCATATCTATTGCATCAATATATGCTTCGGACATTTGCCTAAAAATTCGGCTAATAGTCCACATATCATCAGCTAATTTTTTAATATAAGTATATGATAAATAGAAGAACCCCACAGTAACTAATCCTAGTTTAAAATAATACAAACCTATAATAAACATTGCTATTTCTGAAATAGTTGTAAATGCTGCCTGGAACCCAAAAAACAAATCATCGTTATTGCTTCTTTTTCTATAAAGTTTGATTAAATTTGAAACTCTTTCCCAGATATTATTTTTTTCAAATTCATATCCATTAAAGAGTTGAATTGTCATATGGTTTGATAATCCATCAACAACATTCCCACTAACGCCTGATTTAAGAATGGATATTTCGTTCAGGTTTCTTTTTATTATTTTACTGTACCAAAAATTAGACAAAATAAAGACTACTAACCAAACAAGCATAATCCATCCAATTGTTTTGTTAAACATAAAAAGTACTGTTGTAAAACCAATAGCACGTACAATATTTGTTAATATATCAATTGAAAATTTTTCCCACAAAGTAACAAAACTTGCACGGTATTTATCAATTTTATGTGCAATGGATCCAGCTGGTTGCGAAATAAAAAATGAATGAGAATGTTCTAATGTTCTTATATACGCGTCATAATAAAGACCCCATTCTATTTTATTAAAAATACGTCTATGGAAAAAAGATGAACTTCTACGGATCAAAAACCTTAATGTTACTAAGGCAATTATAATGAATAAAACTCCGTAAGCTTTTTGGTATATCTCATTACGTGGAATAGGTAAAGCCAGGATATCAAAAAATTTTTTAATGTATACCGGTGAAAATATTTCAGTTACTGAAGCTGCAATTAAAAAAAACCAATTAGCAATAATTATAAATTTATGGTTTTTCGCCACTCTCCAATAGTTTCTAAGAACATCTTTTAACCCTTTTTTATTCATTAAAAGATTGTAGCATATAATACTATTTTGATAAAATCTTGCTTTAAATAGCTTAAATCCCCTCCATTTTGACAGATATACCACTTTTGTTGTATAACCTTGATTTATTTTTGTTCTTATGATACAATTAAATACAAGTTAAACAAATATCACAATTTTAAAAAACCCATCAAAAAACATGGCAAATTTTTTTAAAAAACCAGAATCAGTATTAAGAAAACTGGATATCATGGAAAGTAATTTACTTGGCATGGTATCAAATGTAAGACTCTATGGCTTTCGTGTTAAAAACCATAGCGATTTTATTAACATAAAGAAAAACTATCAATTTTTTGAGGGTAATTTAAAAAAAATAGAATCAGCTCCTACTAATCCTACTAAGGAAAATTTTCTTATTAAGGAAACCTTAAAATCAATAAAAGAGTTGATTTCTGAAATAGAAAAAGGTTGTGATACGTCTTTCTTTAAGAAAGAAGAAGCACCGATGATGCAATATTACATCCCATCTATACCCGAGACAAAATTTATCTATTTAAATTGACCTTCCACATTTCACCGCATAATATAATATTGGGTATGTAGTCCGACATGCATACCCGCCCCTCCCCCTTTTAACTGAAAGACTTAAATATGTCATGGTTGAGGGGGATTTTTTATTACTATAAAATTTTAGCTTTGTTGTGTTATACTATTTTATATGGCATTACGATATATAATATTTTTTACCTCATTTTTGGGGGTTTTGTTTTTAGGTTCTTATAGCATTTATAAAGCATTTCGTTTTGTAAATGTATTCGGCAAAACTGGCAATTTGGTAATGCTAATTGTTTTAATAGCTATTCCAATACTTTTTATAGCCACAAGTGTTATTGGTACAAAAATCCATAGTGTAATTAATGATTTTTTGTATTTGGTATCATGTTTGTTTTTACCAGTACTTTTGTATCTATTTTTAGGTGCTGTTGTTTTAACAATCTTTAGTATCTTTATTCCTGTACCTGCGAATATTTTATTTTACAAAATATTAACATACAGTATTTTAGCTATAACATTTGTTACTAGTATTTACGGGGTTATTAACGCTAAAAAGTTTACTATTAATAATATAACCATTCCTAAAGAAAATAGATTATCTCGTGATTGGTCTGGTAAAAAAATAGTTTTAGTATCTGATACTCATATTGGAGTAATTAATAAAAAAGCTTTTTTAAACCGGGTTGTTAATTTAATTAATAAACAAAATCCTGATGTTGTTCTTATTGCTGGAGATTTGATAGATGGGCCCAAGTTTGATATTCAGAAAAATTTAGAACCTCTTAAGAATTTAAAAGCTTCTATTGGTGTATATTATTCACCTGGTAACCATGAAATTTATTCTAGTAATCAAAAAGAATTATATGATTTCACAGACAAATATGTTACTGGTCTTCGAGATCAAAAAATAGTAGTTAATAATACCGAGTTAATTGGTCTAATGTATGATGCCGGCGAAACAGTCGAAGGTCTTCAAAATAGACTTTACAAGGTCGGGTTTAATAAAGACAAACCTACAATTTTGATAATCCATGAGCCTAAAAATAATCAAGCTTTGCAGTCTTTTGGTGTAGATTTATCTGTTTCTGGGCATACTCATGGTGGTCAAATTTGGCCAATTACAATACCGGCTTATAGGATATTTAAAGAATATACTCATAATTTAGTTGTTAAAAACAACACTGCTAGTATTACTTCAACCGGGATTGGTACATGGGGTCCACCAATGAGAATCGGCACAAAGCCTGAAATTATAGTTATTACTTTTGAATAAAAATAAAAACCACAATTGTGGTTTTTATTTTGCTTTGATTATTAAATTACATTTAACAATTTTATTTCCAATATGAGCAGCTAGTAGATGTTCCCCTACTGTTTTGATATGAACATTTGGGAAAAATTCTTCTTTAACTTCTACATTTGATACTTTTGCAAAAAGCGGAGTTACATCTTTTGCGGTAATTGCTTTAAATAAAATATCTTTTTCATTTGCTAATGCAGTAATTTCAATTGTTTTGTCTTCTATTGCTTTGGCTATTGTTTCCATTTTAGCTAAATAAAATGCATTTTCTGTATCACGAATGGCTTTGCGTTCATTTAGTTTAGCTAATGCTGCTGGTGTTGCAACTTCTACTAATTTACCTGGAAGTAAAAAATTTCGTACATATCCATCATTCATTTCTTTTACGTCGTCTTTTTTACCTAACTTTGGTACATCTTTTAAAAAAATAATTTTCATATTTAGTTTCCTTTTACTACTTCTATTGCTTTTTCTAGCTGATTATCCTTCTTAGGATCTTTTTCGTCGTAGATTCTTTTAATTTCTATATCAGGTTTAATTCCTTGTTTGTCGATAGTTTCCCCATTTGGAGTAAGCCATCTTGCAATTGTTATTTTTAATGATGTTCCGCCTTGCATTGGTAATAATTCCTGAACTGAACCTTTACCAAATGTTTTTGTACCGATTAATTTAGCAATTTTATTATCACGAAGGGCTCCGGCTAAAATCTCTGATGCTGATGCTGAGCCACCATCAATTAGGACTACAACTTTTGGTTTAGGATTTAAGTCATTATAGCCGTAACTTGTGTGAATATCTTTTTTATTGTCTTTAACAAAATCTTCACTAACTATTGTTTTACCTTTGGGTACAAAGTAACTAGAAATATCCACCGCTGCTTCTAGATAGCCACCTGGGTTACCACGAACATCAATAATCATATATTGTGAACCTGATTTTTTGTATGCCTCTATAGCATTTGCAAAGTCATACATTGCTTTTTCTCCAAAAGTTGAAATATGAATAACAAAAACCCCGTTAACATTTTCAGTTTCTATTGTTGGAATTACAACTGTGTCTCTTGTAATTTCAATAATTCTAGAAGCTGGCTCGCCTTTTCTGTATATTTCAAGTTTAACAATAGTACCAGCTTTACCACGAATCTTAGCTATTGCTTGATCAATAGACATGTCTGATGCTATAACCCCATCAATTTTAAATATTTTATCTCCTGATTTAAGCCCAGATTTTTCCGCAGGTGAACCTTTTAGTGGAGATATAACTGTCAAAATATCATCAAGTTTACCTATTTCAGCACCTATTCCACCAAAACTACCTTTTATTGAATCATTGAATTGTTTTGTTTCATTAGGTGGCATGAATTCAGTATAAGGGTCACCCAATGATGCTGTTAATCCTTGGATGGCGCCATACATTCTCTCAGCGTCAGTTTTTTCATCATAATGGATAGACTTTGATTTAAGTGTATTCCAGACAGTAAAGAATAAATCAGTATTTGTATCAGCTAAAGTTTTTGCTTCTACAGTTTTTGTTATTTTGACTGGAAATTTGATTATATTTTTTTGTACAGCATATGCTCCAAAAGCAAAAGAGCTTGTACTGAAAACAAGTACAATTACGACAAAAACTAAATATTTATATTTTTTATTGAATGTCATAATTTGAATTTTCTATTGAATAAGGTTCTGATTTTATTGCTATTTTTTTTACTCGAGGTGCCATTTCTATTTTTCTTCGAACTCTTGGTTTTGGAGAAACGATATTTTCATTTTTGGGTAGACTTTCTATTTCATTTGTTTTTGAATTAAAGCTACTAACTTCTAGGTTGTTTTGGTATACAGGTTCCATAATTGGTTTAGTCTCTGTATAATCTAATTTTGTTTCAGGTGTAAAATTAGGATAAGTCTCGACTTCTTTTGTAGAGTTATGCTTTTCTTTCTTTTTTTCGTTATGATATTGACGGTTACCAATGATTAACAAAATAATACCGGTTAAAGAAAATAAAACTGTTTTTGTTCCCCAAGAAAAACCAAGCCAAGGCATAATAAGTGCCCAAAGCCCAATATAAGATATAGTTCGTTTTGATTTCATGGTCTTATTATACCATAGGCTATACTAGTTTTCTAGTTTTTAGGTGTTTCAAGTAATGCTTCTTTGGTATAGCGATTCTTAGGGTCCCAAAGCAAATATGAATCAAGACCTAGATCATGTGCGGCTTTGATTTGAGCTTCTACTTCAGATTTACCATAGTTTACACTCATACTAAAATCTTGGAGCCATGGACGAATCTCTGTATTATTATTTATAGCTTTTTGACGATTTAATCCATCTTGGAGAGATAATTTAATTGTCTTATAAGGATTAGCTTCTGGAGATTTAAGTCCTTTATAACCAGCATAAAAATGTGAAGGATAAATCATTGGTGAGATAGCATCAACATTAGGTAACAAATATTCATAAAATTGCCCAATGTTTACATCGTTAGGGTCAGACAAAATTTGCCCAAAAACATCGATAGATAACGGAATATTTTTAGAGCTTAAATTAGTATGCATAAATTTAGTAAAATTTTGAATCACATCTTGTTTTAAATTGTCTTTACTTATTGGGTAAACCTTGTCACGACTACCATCGGTTGGAAATCTTATATAATCTAAATTAATTTCATCAAAACCTAGTTCATATGCTTCATACGAAATATCTAAAATATATTTATGAAATTCAGTACTACTAGCGTCCACCCAAGACAAACCATGTCGGTCCGCCCATAGTGCACCAGAGCTTGTCTGGACTGCTCTATTAGGATGGTTTTTAGCATATATAGGGTCTTCAAAAACTGCAATTCTAGCAATTACATAAACATTGTTTTTATGTAGTTCTTCAATGTATTCTTTTAAATCAATGGCGCGTTTAGACTGAGCATTGATTCGGTCTATACTTGCACCATCTTGCGCTGGGATAGAAATAATTCCGGTTGAATCTTTAAAATCAATAACCACACTGTTAATAACGGTTTCATCAATTAGTTTAGTTAAACGATTACGTACTGACGGTGTACCAGCAACCCATGATGACATGTATATACCCCTAACATGGTCTGGTTTTTTTACATGATTTATTTTTTCTTTTTCTGTATTTACTAAACTAGATTCAGCTTCTTTTTTTATTCCTACATTTTCAAATGACCAATAATTAGAAACTGGAATTTTTTTTACTAACAAATAGTTAACATTTAAAATAATAGTAAACAATGTAAGGAAAGCAAATATTGTTATAAACCAATGGATTTTTTTCATGTTAATTAGGATATATTATTAATGTAAATTCACCTTTTAATTCTTTGGGGTTTTGTTCTATAAATTCTAAATGATCTTTTGCTGTTGCGATTCTGATTGTTTCAAAAATTTTTGTTAATTCGCGCGCCACCATTATTTTTGTTGTGGGGCTATTTGTGTCAAACCATTCTAGTGCGGATTTTACACGATGGCAAGATTCATAAAAGATTGTTGGAATTTCAGAATTTAATATATTTTTTAAAAATGTTTCCCTGCCTTTTTTGTTTGGTATAAAACCAAGAAATGTAAATTGATTACCAAATATTCCTGATACTGATACAGCACTAACTACCGCACTAGCCCCAGGAATTGGAACAATCTTTATTTCAGGATGATTGTTGTTAATATAATTAATGATTAATGAACCTGGGTCAGATATCCCTGGGGTACCAGCGTCACTAACAAGAGCAATATCTTGCCCATCAGTGAGTGTTTCAATTATTTTATTATGAGTTTTATCGCTGGCATGAGAATTATAAGAATAAGTTTTAGTTGGTATTTCGTAGCGTTTGGCGATTTTATTAAATTCTCTGGTATCTTCGGCGTAAATACATGATACATTTTTTAGTGTTTCAATAGCACGATAAGTAATATCACCCATGTTACCAATAGGTGTTGCAACTATATACAATGTGCCAGTATCATGCATTTTATTTTTAAGCGTTAGTTAAATTTTTTGTATCTAATGATTTACAATTCTCAGTACAATAACCTTTATTTTCTTCTACACATTCTGGGCAACCTAAAAATTGCTGATGACAAAATGGATAAGTACAATCAAAATAATTCTCTGTAGGATTTTTGCAGTAATGACATTTACCAATTATGACATGTTTGTCTTTATCATCAAAAGTTATGGTTTTTCTTTTATCAAAAACATATAAAGATCCTTTGAATTCTTTATTTGGGAATTCTTTCATATATGTAACCATACCATTATGCAATTGGGCTACATCTTTGAAACCTTGGGATAGTAAAAACCCACTGGCTTTTTCACATCTAACTCCACCAGTACAAACTGTGACTACTTTTTTATCTTTAAGATGTTCTATTTCCTTAACGCGGTCTTTTAAATCACGGAAATTCTTAAGCCCTGGGAAAACAGTTTTGGTAAATTTACCAACTTCAAGTTCGTAATCATTACGCATATCAACAATGTAGAATTCCTCGCCGGATTCGTACATTTTATCCAGCTCTTTAGCCTTTAGTCTTTTACCGGTAACTTTTTGTGGATCAATGTCCCAGTTATCATCAACTAAATGCAGTGATACAATTTCTTTGCGGACTTTGACCGATAGTCTTGGGAAAGAGTCCCCTAGCCCAACAGACTTTTTCCAGTCGATACCTTTAAATTTTTTATCTTCTTCCATCCATTTGATGTATTTTTCTGTATCTTCGGTTTTACCTTCAATGGTACCATTTATGCCTTCATTAGCGACTATAATCCGCCCTGTAAGCCCAAGAGCTCGGCAAACATCCATTTGCCTAACCTTTTCCAATTCTGGGTCTTTAATTCTTACATATTTGTAATATAAAAGTATTGTATATTCGTCCTTCATATATAAATACTATAACAAAATATGATTAAAATACCAATAAATATACTTAGAGATTAAACTTTCAAACTATTGACAAAATACTAATTAGTATGATAATATGTTTTTAATTAAAAAAGGAAAATGAATAATAAAAAACCTGCTATGTTTTGTGATTTTGATGGTTTTAAGTTTAATACTTTACCAGCACACAGAGATTATATAAATCAGAAATACAATATAAATATTATTACGTTAGAATATTCTCATGGTGATAAATTGGAAGATTTAATAAATCAATACTTATCACACGAGGATAAAGTAACCAGAGCATATGTTTATGAAGATCTTGCAAAAAACTTCTTAACTTCAATTGATTGGCATAAAGAAGTAAAGCCTTTTGAAGATATGCCAGAGGTTATGAAAGAGTTGAGTCAAAAATATAGAATTATGACTGTAACCGCTAGACAAAAAACCAGTATAAATTCAATACAGTATTTAATTGATAAATTTATACCAGATTGTATTGAAGAAATTCATTGTGTTTGGGAGCATCTTGGGAATGGAGAGTTTAAAGAAAATTCAAAAAGAGATTTTATCCTTAACCACAAAGGAGAAAAAATTGGATTTTTTGATGATTCTCCTAAGGAAATCTTACGACTTCATGATGCTATACCATCCTACTTATTTGACCCAACAGGATTACATGATTCAAATCTGGAAATAGAGAA
This sequence comes from uncultured bacterium, assembly GCA_937895515.1. Lineage (GTDB taxonomy): Bacteria > Patescibacteriota > Minisyncoccia > Phycocordibacterales > UBA9973 > 2-01-FULL-33-17. The sequence continues at coordinate 54,191 of CALAYS010000157.1, read as the reverse complement.
TCGTATTAGAAGCTGGAAAGAGATTGGAGATTTGTTATTGTAAAAATTATTAATCTCAAAAAAATAAATAAACCCCGTATTGATTTACGGGGTTATTTTTTACGTGAAATTATTTACGATATTTTTTAGTTCTCCATTTATCAGCGATTTTTACGCGGGTTAGAGATCGTTCTAGTTCTGTTGCAAATCGTTCAAAGTCTACAATTTCTTTATTTTCAGCTAGTTTGTTAAGTTCTTCGGCGCGGGCTTTGGCTTTAACTATTTCATCATCTGTAATACTACCAACATGTTCCGCAAAGTCAGCTAAAACAGTAGCGGTAGTATACCCACGACTGTCTTTACTTACTTCTAAGAATCCCCCAACTACAGCCATTGGAATTAATTCACCATCCTTAAATGCCACAACATCACCTGATGCAAGTCCTACTACAATAGCAATATGCTCAGGTAAGATTGTAACTTCACCTTCTGTTGTAGGTATCACAACTTGATCAACTTCTTCTTCTAGAATAAGTTTTTCCGGTGTTACTATTTTTAGTTTTAATTTTTTATTTGACATAAGGAATTAGTTTTTAAAAATTTTATATTGCGCCTTTCATATAAAATTCACTTTCTGGTTTGTCATCATGTTTACCGTCTAAGATTTCACGGAATGAACGAATAGTCTCAGCAAGAGTCACATATGATCCCGGAGCACCAGTAAATTGTTCCGCAACGAAGAATGGTTGTGAAAGGAATTTTTGAATTTTTCGAGCCCGAGCAACTAAAGCTTTATCTTCTTCAGATAATTCTTCCATACCCAAGATTGCAATAATGTCTTGCAAATCTTTGTAGCGTTGTAGTACGCGTTGTACTTCACGAGCAACTTCGTAATGTTCTTTCCCAACAATATGTGGATCGAGAATAGTTGATGAAGAGTCCAGTGGGTCAACAGCTGGATAAATACCGATTTCAGAAAGTGAACGGTTCAAAACCACAGTCGAGTCAAGGTGAGAGAATGTTGTAGCTGGAGCTGGGTCTGTAAGGTCGTCAGCTGGCACGTAGACAGCTTGAACTGATGTAACTGAACCTTTGTCTGTTGAGGTAATACGCTCTTGTAGGGCGCCCATTTCACCTGCTAGTGTTGGTTGGTAGCCCACAGCTGATGGAATGCGTCCTAATAGCGCTGAAACCTCGGAACCAGCTTGAGTAAATCGGAAGATATTGTCAATAAAGAACAATACATCTTTACCTTCTTGGTCACGGAAATGTTCCGCCATAGTAAGACCAGATAATGCCACACGAAGACGAGCTCCTGGTGGTTCATTCATTTGACCAAAGACCATAGCAACTTTATCAAGAACCCCAGAGTCTTTCATTTCATGGAATAAGTCGTTTCCTTCACGAGTACGTTCACCAACACCAGCAAACACTGAATACCCACCGTGGTTAGATGCAATGTTGTGAATTAATTCTTGGATAACAACTGTTTTACCAACACCCGCACCACCAAAAAGTCCAACTTTACCACCCTTTAGAACAGGACAAATAAGGTCAATAACTTTGATACCAGTTTCAAGAATCTCAACTTTTGTAGATTGAGCAGTAAATTCTGGAGCTTTACGATGAATTGGTAATTTTGAACCAGTTGGGTTTTTACCATCATCAATTGCTTCGCCTAAAACATTAAAAATACGTCCCAAGGTTTCTTTACCTACTGGAACTGATATTGGGGCCCCAGTATTTACTACATTCATACCACGAGATAGCCCATCAGTTGTATCCATAGCAACAGCACGGATAGTATTGTGACCAATGTGTTGTTCTACTTCTAGAACTATTTTTTTATCACCATTCATTACTTCTAATGCACTGTAGATATCTGGAACATCACCAGTGAATTGCACATCCACAACTGGTCCGATTATTCTTTTGATTGTACCTGTATTATTCATATTATTATCCTATCTATTAATTAAGTAAATGTTTTTTTAATTGAGCGACTCTTTTTTGTAGACTCAAGTCAATTATTTCGTTCGATATTTGGATTTTTATTCCACCTAAGATATTTGGGTCTTCTATTTCCGTGATTATAACTTCTTCGGCTTTGTATTTATTTTTTAATTCTTGCTCAATTTCTTTAATGATCTCTTGTGGAATTTTATTAGCTGTATATATTTTAGGTCGAATTATTCCGTGCTCTTTGTCTATTAGTTCTTCCAAGTTGTTTAATACAATATCTGACTTAGCCACCATGCTCGACATTCCGGCACTAATCTCTGATATTTCCTGAGTGATATTTGCCTGACGAGCTTTGTTAAATACCAGTGTTAAATCATCAATCATTTCCCCTGCAGCTTCGGATGCATTCTTCATGGCAACCATACGGGACGATTGTTCGGATGCATTTGATTCCAGTAACATTTGGTATATTTGCATTCGAGAAATTTTTTCACCCAAAGCATCTATTAATAATTCTTGATTTCCCTCAAATAGATAATCTGGTTTTTCATTAGAATCTGAATCTTTTTGGATTTTATCTTCCCCTATTGATTCGATAGCTTCTAATAAATCTTTTTTTGATATTGGTAACAATTGTTTAATACTAGGTTTTTGATTTAGTGCTGAGATAAAGTCAGTATAAGCAACATAAACTTTTTTGTAATTACCAGTTTTGTATTGGTCAACAATATATCTAGAAATTGGAACCGTATCCATTAAATCTATATGTTCTGGTAAATTATCAAAAGAAGCAATTACATTTTGCCCAATTCTACGCATTCCAATGCCACCCTTTTTACCAATAGTAACAACATCAATCTCGTCTGAACCAAGAGAATTTAATTCTTTAAGTTTTAAAATTGTTTTTTTAAGAACTTGCGAATTATACCCCCCACACAAACCACGGTTTGAAGTAATTAATACAAATAAAATTTTTTCTTGGTCATAGCCTATAAAAAACGGATGACTGATTTGTTCTGAATTTTGGCTTATTGATTTTAAAATCTCCCAAGAATATTGTGCATATAATCGCGAAGATAAAGTACTAGCCACTGCTCTTTTCATTTTACTAGCAGCAACAAGCTCCATCGCTTTCGTGATTTTCTTTGTGTTCTTTACAGACTTTATTCTTCTTTTAATTTCTTTTGTCCCAGCCATAAAGTTTTATTTTAAGAATCCTGCTTTAAAATCTTCAATTGATTTTACTAATTCTGCTTCACCGGCATCGGTCCACATTTTTGAATCTGTAATTTCTTTCATAAATGTTTTTGCGTTTGCTTCAACATAATCAGATAAACCAGCTTCAAATTCTTTAATACGATCTACCGGTACATTATCCATCATACCTTTTACAAGAGCATATAGTGAGACAATTTGTTTTTCTACAATAATTGGAGAATATTGAGGTTGTTTAAGCAGTTCTACGGCTCTTTTACCACGCTCTAGTTGGCGTTTTGTTGCATCATCTAAATCTGATCCGAATTGTGAAAAAGCTTCCAATTCACGGAATTGTGCAAGGTCTAGTTTAAGAGTACCTGCAACTTTTTTCATACCTTTGATTTGAGCTGATCCCCCAACACGAGAAACAGACAACCCTACGTTTACTGCTGGGCGGATACCTTTATAAAATAAATCTGTTTCTAAGAAGATTTGCCCGTCGGTAATTGAAATAACGTTTGTTGGAATATATGCTGATACGTCTCCAGCTTGAGTTTCAATAATAGGCAAAGCTGTAATTGAACCACCGCCATATTCTTTGTTTTTTCGGCAAGCTCTTTCAAGTAGTCTTGAATGTAAATAAAACACATCTCCAGGGTAAGCTTCACGGCCTGGTGGACGACGTAGAAGAAGTGATATTTCACGGTATGCTACTGCGTGTTTAGACAAATCATCATAAATTATTAAAACATCTTCACCTTTATCCATAAAGTATTCTGCAATAGATACTCCTGTATAAGGTGCGATATATGATAGAGCAGCCGATTCAGATGAACCAGCAGAAACTATCACTGTGTAATCCATTGCTCCACCTTCTTCAAGACGAGTTTGAAGTTTACGAAGCTTTGAATCTTTTTGGCCAATAGAAACATAAACACATTTCATGTTTTGGCCTTTTTGATTTAAAATTGCATCAATAGCAATAGCGGTTTTACCTGTTTGACGGTCTCCAATGATAAGTTCACGTTGACCACGACCAATTGGAATTAATGCATCAATTGCTTTGATACCAGTTTGTACTGGTTGGTCTACAGATTGACGTGTTACAACACCAGATGCCACACGTTCGATTGGGTATTTTGTATTTGATGCAATAGGACCTTTACCATCAATTGGTGCTCCTAGTGCATTTACTACGCGTCCAATTACAGCTTCTCCTACTGGAACTTCCAAAATTTTACCAGTTGAGTTCACAAAATCACCTTCACGGATTTTAGAAAAATCACCCAAAACAATTACCCCAACAGAATCTTCGTCCAGGTTCAAAGTCACACCAATTTCACCATTTGGGAACGAGACCATTTCCGATGCTTTAACATCAGATAATCCAGATATTTTTACAATACCGTCAAAAACCTCGACAACATGACCAATTTTTTCAATTTTAAAATCGGCTTTATAGTCTTCAATTTGGTTTTTTAAATTTTCTACAATGTGGTTATTCATATCTATAATAATGTCTCTTAATTAAGTAAATGTTTTTTTAATTGGGTAACCTTTTTTTGCAAACTTAGATCTATTGTTTGATCTTTTATTTGGATTTTTATCCCACCTAAGATTTTAGGGTCTTCAATAACAGTAATATAGATGGTTTTGGTTTTGTATTTATTTTTTAATTCTTTTTCTATTTCTTTAAGATTATCTGCTCCGATTTTATGTGCTGTATATACTTTTGCTCGAATAATTCCATTTTCTTTATCTAATAAATTTTCTAATTTTTCTAGAACTTCGTTAGACTTGGACAGTAATTTATTTTTAGAAAGTATCTTTACAATACTAGTTAGAGTTTTATCCAAACTATCTCCTGATTTATCCTTTACAGAAGAATGTATTTTGTGGGCAATTTTTGAAATTGGAACTGAAGACATAGGCTAAACGGATTTTATTTTACTTATAGTATCTTGACTAAGAGTAGACCCGCTATGTTCTGCTAGAATTTTGCTAGTAGCAGTTATTGTTAATTCTACAATTTCTTTCTTTGCTTCTGCTAAGATTTTTTGTTTTTCAATTTCTAAAGACTTTTGACCATTAGCAATAAGAGTCTCAACTTCAAGTCTTGCATCTTCCAGCATTGCTGATTTTTTAGCTTCAGTTTGTTTTTTTACTTCTTGAAAAAAATCACTAGCTTCTGTTTTTGCTTTAAGAAGTGTTGCTTCGTATTCTTCCTCGGTCTTTTTAATGAGCTCAAGAGCATTAGCAGCATTATCGATACCTTCTTTAATATGAATGTCTCTTTTGTTCATCATCTTAATTAATGGTTTACCTAAAACATAGTAAACAAGAATAAGAACAACAGCAAAGTTTATAAGCTGAGCGATAACAAGTTTAAAGTCGATATGAAATGTTGATACTAATGAGTCCATAAAATTTTCTAATTAATGTGATTAAATATTATTTGATTGAAAATGCAATAACAAGAGCATAAATAGCAATAGCTTCTGCAAAGGCTGCTGCAAGTAGCATAGGAACAAGAATTTTACTTGAAGCTTCTGGGTTGCGGCCGATTGCTTCCATAGCTTTTGAACCAATAAGACCAATAGCTAGAGCTGGACCAATAGCACCTACTGCAATAGCGAAAGCTTTTGCGAACATAATGTTTTCCATAAATTTATATAAATTAACTAATAACTAATAATTAAACCGATCCCTGAGCTATTTGCTCGTGATGTTTTTCATCATGATGCGTAGATTCATGGGAATCGTGTTCATCATGGTCGGTTGCTTGGATTGAAAAATATACAAGCGTCAGCATTGAAAAGATAAATGCTTGTATAAGGCCTACGAAAAATTCTAAGAATAAAAATGGTACTGGTAGTAGAAATGAAAATATCGCTGCCATAGAAGCTAATAACACTTCCCCTGCAAAAACATTACCGTAAAGACGAAATGTAAGTGATGCAACTTTAGCAACTTCACCAATAGCTTCTAAGATACCAACAAAAAAATGAATAGGTGCAACTATTAGGATAGTTGGTTCTTTCATAAAATTGCGCATTTTAGCAAGCTCAGAAATTTTTACGTATTTGTTTATACCTTTCCATAAACCAAGAGTAATTATACCGAAAATATTTGAAGCAATTACCGTAAACAAAGAAATAGCTAATGTTGTATTAATATCAGCAGTTGCCCCGCGTAATAGTGGTACAAATACACTGTGACCGTTTTCATTTACAATATGACCAAAAGACCCAACTCCTGGAAGTATTCCAACCCAGTTGTTAATTAGTACAAAAACAAACAAAGAAAAAACAATTGGGAAAACTTTTATTGAAACCTTGCGGTTACCTGTTACTTGGTCACATAGATTTAAAGCCCCATGAATAATTAATTCAAAAAAGTTTTGAAATTTTCCTGGGATTAATTTGATTTTCTTAAGTCTAAAAACTAAAACAATTATTGCAAAAATAAATATAGCAATCCAGCTTGTTAGTAATGCATTAGTTACAGTAAAAGATCCAATAGTACCAATAGGTTCTGCATAAAGTGTTGCTTCGTGAGATGTTTCTTGGTTACTAGAAGAATGATCTTCTTGCTGAAGAACTTCTGTATTTGTTGTATGTATTTCGTTGTTTTCTATATTAGTGTCTGTCATGTTTAATTAAATTTATTCCAATCTTGTTCATTATTTTTAATTTCATTGTTTTTGGGAACTTTTCGAGTTTCTTCTTTTTGTAATTTTTTTAAATATTTTAAAATTTCCTTACTGAGTCCATAAAAAGAAGATAATACAAAGAAAATTAAAATTGAATAAAAAACATATTCTGGTAGATTAAATTTATCAACAATATATCTACCCAGGAAAAACCCAATGATTACTGGAAAAATTATCCAGTAAGATAAATTCAAACCAAAACTTAATTCTTGACTGAATAAGATTGATTTTTTCTTACCATCATTAATGTTACTTTGGATTTCATCCATGTGCGTGTACTTGGAATCGGACCAAGGACCTCTGTCTTATCAGGACAGCGTTCTACCACTGAACTATACACGCATAAACGAAAGATCAACCCGTGACTAAATCCACTAGGCGCCTAGATTATAGCAAAATTATGCTTTTAAAGCAAATAAAAAGGCTACTACTTATGAATAGCAACCTTATTTTTCTTTTATTATTTTTCTTTTTGTTACATTTAAGTAACATTTTTATAGTGCCTAAATGCCCTTATTAAAGCGGCAATAGCAAATACTACAAAAAATAGTGCGGTTCCTATATACTCCCATTTTAAAGGGATATTACTCTTTGTCGGCTCATTTTTAGAGAAAATAAAAAATACTACAGCAAAAGCAATAAAAATTAATGTGAGGAGTATATACCCCACTGTTTTTTTGGGTAAAAAGTTCATGTTTTTAATTTTTTATATTATGTATTTAATTGTATTATTTTGCAAATAAAAAAGCACCTACCCCGAAAGGTCGATGCTATTGTTTTTTTTCTTTTTTTCTTTTTTACTTCTTTTTCTAAAAGTTTTGGATTTGGATTAGAAACATTAAATCTAATGACTCCAGAAAAAGAATGGAATTTTGAATCTTCATATGCTAGACGCAATCCAATACCGATTAAATTATCGAGTATTTCTTCATGTTTTAGTCCTATCTCTAATTCAAAGAAATTGTTAGTTTTATTAACTAACTGACTTGATCCTTCAAAAAAAACAGATAGGTTTTTGTTTACATGGAATGGCTGGCTTTGAAAAAACAACGAAAATTCTGGTTTTTTTAAAATATCAACAGAGTCTTCACCGTCTACAGATTTAAGTTCTCTAGTACTTGCAAAAGACATTACATTTCCACCAGTTCTCAAAATATGGAAATACTTTGGTATATCTATTGATATTTTACCTAGATAGAACTTAGGTATATCTGACCAATAAAGATCAAAACCAGCCCCGTAAGATATTTCCTGATGATCTTGATTAAAACCAAGATCAATACCAGCATGTAAAGGAAATTCCCCATCGGTTAAATCAAAAGCCCCATTTATCCATAACAACGGTATTTTTCCACCCCATTCTGACTCGATTTGAATAAAAAACCTTCCTTCTAGTCTCCAGGGTGCATAGAAATGCTCTTGTACTATAAAATCTAGATTTTTTTTTGTTGAGAGCGTAAACTCTAGTTTTTCCAGACCATTTGAGCATATTTGCCCTGTTTTTTCTTTTTTAAAGATAAAAGTGTGGTCTTCTTTTTTTAGAGAAAGTGCTTCGTTTTTTTTAGGAGGTGTATCTATAGCTTCAGTTTTAACAAAAAAAATTTCTTTTGTTTTATCAGAGGCTAAAACCTTCCTTGTTAAGGAACCAAAACTTGTTTTTTTGCTAGTATCATAAGGTGGTACTAATTTTTTTGGTATTAGTTCTTTAAAATCAGGACTTGTCCATCCTATTCTAACAGCGTCCTGATATTTTAAATTTTCAAGTCCAACTGGTTTTTTGTTCTGCGCATTAATAGCGTTAGTGCTTAACATTAACAATGCTAAACAAAAACTAGCAGGCATAACTTTGTCTAAAAAGACAAAGAATCCTATAAGCAAGAATACACATACTAGGCCCTCTACGTAAGAGTCCATTGGGTCAGAAACCCAAGCAAAGAAAAGTAAGAGTCCTAGTAGTATCGATGCTACTGTTCCGTTAAAAATTTTTGTTTTGTTCATTTTTCAGTTTTTTAAGTCGGCAATATTTTAACATAAAAATGACCAAGATGCAAATATCTTAGTCATTTTATTTTAGATTATCTCTTTATTCTTCTTCGCCAGCGTCACCAATAACACCATTTTGAAAAGCATCAATAATGTCATCAATTTCCCCCATCATGATTTTAGGTAAATTGTGCCATGACATTCGTATACGGTGGTCGGTTATTCTATCTTGCGGGAAATTATAAGTTCTAATTTTTTCACTTCTGTCTGCTGTACCAATTTGACTGGCTCTGTCTCCGGCGTATTTAGCAGCTTCACGCTCATCTTCCATCATTTGTAGTTTAGCTTGAAGCATTTCCATTGCACGGTCGCGGTTAGCTAATTGAGACCGTTCCATGGTACAGCGCACTGCTAACCCTGTTGGTTTATGGATTAGTCTTACTGCGGTTTCAACCTTGTTAACGTTTTGCCCACCAGCACCCCCAGCACGAGATAATTCCATTTCTAGATCAGCTGGGTTAATTGTGATTTTAGTTTTTTTACGAATTGGAAGTATAGCTACACTAGCAGTTGAAGTATGGATTCGTCCATTTTTTTCAGTTAGTGGAATTCTTTGAACTCGATGAACTCCGGTTTCAAACCTTAGTAGTTTGTATACGTCTTGTCCGCGGATTTGAAAAGTATCATCATCTAGCATGTGCACTGCCCATTTTTTCTTTGCAGCATAACGTTGATACATTTGTGAAAGCTCGCTAGCAAACAAGCTGGCTTCATCTCCACCAGCGCCAGCGCGCATTTCAACAACGACTTCATTTGGGAATTCTTCTTCCTCTTTTTCAGATTTTTCAATTTCAGCAACTTGGTCAACTATAGATTTTATCTGCATTTCAATCATTGATAATTCTTCAACTGCCATATCCGCCATATCTGGGTTGTCTGTTATCATTTTTTCAACTTCTTCTTTTTCACGCAAAAGCTTCTCGTACTGATGTGCAAGAAATTCGGTTTTGTAATTCTCTTTTAATTTTTCAATGTCTAACATATTTATGTAAATTATTATAACAAAAAATACCCCCTGTGTCTTTAAGACATATCCCCTAAAATTATAGGAGAAAAAGGGAGTACCTTAAAATAGTTAAGCTTTCTTAAGAGATGCGCGTTTCTTGAATTTATCAACACGTCCTGCAGTGTCAAGAACTCTTTCTTGTCCTGTATAAAAAGGATGAGTTGCTGATGAAATTTCAACAAAGTATGCTGGGTATTCTTTACCATCACCTTCGTATTTAACAGTTTCTGTAGTTTTAACAGTAGAAAAAGTTAAAAATTGGGCTCCTGTTCCAGAGTCAATAAATACAACTTTACGGTAATCTTTTGGGTGAATATCTTTCTTCATATAAGAATATTTATAGCATAAATAGTGATAAATTGCAATATTTGGGATTATATTCCCTCTTTTTTGAGCTCTTCTAGTAGCTCTTTAGCTTTTTTAGAAAGCTTTTTAGGGATATTTATTTTAATTCGAAGTATTGCACTACCGCGAGACCCACCACTGTGTGGTATACCACGTGATTTAATTATTAGATTCTCTCCATCATTTGACCCAGCAGGTACTGTTACCGTAATGACCCCATCGATTAATTCAATGTCTTTTTTAGCACCTAAGATAGCTTCGGTAGGTGTAATGTTTAAATTATAAACTAAATTTGCGCCAGATCGTTCCACATTGGGATTATTCTTAACAATAAGGTTTAAATACAAATCACCCATTTTACCATTCTTAATAAATTCACCGCCGCCGGTTAGTTTTAAGGTATCACCATTACTGGACCCTGCTGGAATGTTTATAGTTAATTCAATTTCTTTATTTTCAGCACCAGTCCCACTACAAGTATTACATTTCTTTTTTACTATTTTTCCTGTTCCATAACAATTGTCACATTCTATTGTTTCTTGGAATGCTCCTAACATTGTTCGGCGAATATTTGTAATTTGTCCTGATCCATTACATTTGGAACAATTAGTTAATGGTTCATCTTTGGCGCCACCGGTGCCACTACAAGTATTACATTTGCTTGGTTTTTTGATACGGATTATTTTTTCAGCTCCAAAAATTGCTTCATTAAAAGTTAAATTTATTTCTGTGGCTAAATCACGGCCTTTTTTAACGCGTGATTGGGATCGTCCGCCCATTCCACCACCAAAAAAGTCACCAAATATATCACCCAAATCCCCCATATCAAAATCAAATCCTTGCTGAGAGAATCCACCATAATTAGCCCCACCATATCCGCCAGCTCCTGCACCAGAAAAATCTGCATGTCCAAATTGGTCATACTGTACGCGTTTAGTGTCATCACTTAGGACTTGATAAGCTTCATTGGCTTCTTTAAATTTAGCATCATCACCACCATTTTTATCCGGATGATATTTGTGTGCCATTTTATGAAAAGCTTTTTTTATCTCATCTTTCGATGCACCTTTTTGTATTCCTAATATTTCGTAATAATCTTTTGCCATAAAATTATTATATACTAATTTGTCGTAAACGCTCATAAAGAGCCACGGCTACGCTAACAGATGCATTTAGTGATTCAACTTTAGAATCCATAGGTATAGCTAAACCATAATCACACAATTTCATAGTCATAGCATGGATGCCTTCACCTTCGGACCCTACAACTATACCAACTTTACCAGTTAAATCTGATTTCCATAAATTAGTCTCACCACTCATAAATAATCCATGCACCCAAAAACCATTTTCTTTCATTGTGCGGATGGCATCATTAACATTCATAGCAATTACTGGAATCATCCCAGCTGTACCGGCTGATGTATGCATTACAGTGTCATTAATTGGAGCTTGGTTGTTTTTAGCAATAACTATTGCATCTACACCAGACGCAACACTGGACCGAATAATTGCCCCAACATTGTGTACATCGGTTAGTTCATCCAGTACTACGATGCAAGCATTTTTACGATCTTTAAGGTTACGCAAAACATCGCGAAGAGTTGTATTACTTTCCGCGATATTTGCTGGCACCTTGTATTTAGGCGCTCTTTTCTCCCTCATCTTCTTTTTTCTCTGTAAATTCTGCTTCTTTAGCTTCAGATTGTGCTCCAGATTCTGTTTTTGGAGCATCTTGGTTAGCTTTATTCATTTCTTCACCAATTTTACTCATTGCACTGCTTAGGCTTTCAGTTTTTTCTTTAATTGCATTTTGGTCATCACCGTCTTTAACAGCTTTCAAATCAGCAATTGATTTTTCTACCAATTCTTTTGTTTCAGTACTAACTTTACCCTCTGCATCTTTTAGAGATTTTTCCGCAGTGTACAGTAGCATCTCGGCAGTGTTTTTAGTATCAACTAATTCTTTTTTCTTTGCGTCTTCTTCGGCATATTTTTCAGCATCTTGTTTCATCTTTTCAATATCAGCATCAGATAGACCTGATGATGCTTCAATACGAATACTTTGTTCTTTACCACTGGCTTTGTCTTTAGCTTTAACAGAAAGTATACCGTTAGCGTCTACATCAAAAGTCACTTCAATTTGTGGCATACCGCGTGGAGCTGGTGGAATACCATCTAGAATAAATCTACCAAGTGATTTATTATCTTGCACCATTTGGCGTTCACCTTGAGTAATGTGAATCTCAACACTGGTTTGGTTATCACCTGCAGTTGAAAATACTTGCGAACGGTTTGTAGGAATAGTTGTGTTTTTCTCGATTAATTTTGTAGCAACACCACCTAATGTTTCAATACCTAGTGATAGTGGAATAACATCTAGCAGTAATACATCCCTAACATCACCTTGCAAAACTCCACCTTGGACTGCAGCACCTAATGCTACAACTTCATCTGGGTTAATTGTGCGGTTTGGTTCTTTACCAAATAATGCTTTTACTGCTTCGATAATTGCTGGCATACGGGTTTGTCCACCAACAAGAATAACTTCATCAATTTCTGAGGCCTTAAAAGGACTAGCTTCGATTGCACGCTTTGTAATTTCAATTGATCGGTCAATGTATTCTTTTGCTAGTTCTTCCAGCTTTGCACGAGTCATCTTTAATAGTAAATGTTTTGGGCCACTAGCGTCAGATGTAATAAACGGAATGTTTATTTCAGACTCCATAGTAGTTGATAATTCGTGTTTAACTTTCTCTGCAGCTTCTTTAAGGCGTTGCAATGCTAGGGTGTCTTTTGTTATATCAATACCACTTTCTTTTTTGAATTCATCAGCAATAAAGCGGATTATTTTTTGATCAATGTCTTCACCACCCATGTGTGAATCCCCATCGGTTGATTTAACTTCAATAACATCATCACCAACTTCTAGAATAGAAACATCAAATGTTCCACCTCCAAAGTCATAAACTGCGATTTTTTCATTTTTCTTTTTGTTAAATCCATATGCAAGTGCGGCTGCTGTTGGTTCATTGATAATTCTTTTAACATCAAGACCAGCAATAGCTCCGGCATCTTTAGTAGCTTTTCTTTGGGCGTCATTAAAATACGCAGGAACTGTAATTACAGCTTCGGTAACTTTTTCACCAAGCTTAGCTTCAACATCAGCTTTGATTTTAGCTAATATCATTGCAGAGATTTCCTCTGGACGAGTAAATTCTTCACCAATTTTAACCATTACTCCACCATCTTGGCCGGCCTGTGTTTTAAATGACAAAGTATCTTTACCTTTCATTATTTCTGGGTCAGAGAAAAGATGCCCCATGAACCGTTTAATACCATAAATAGTATTTTCCGGGTTTGTTACAGCTTGGCGTTTAGCCAGTAATCCCACAAGTCTTTCACCTGTTTTACTAATTGCTACGATACTTGGAGTAGTACGGTTACCTTCTATATTCTCTATAATTTTTGGTTGCCCAGCTTCTATAATAGCTACTGCACTGTTTGTTGTACCTAGATCAATACCTATGATTTTTCCCATATTTTGTATGATATTTATTACTTTTAATAATTTATAGTTGCATTATATACTAACCCTTATTTTTTGACAAGTATTTAGCGACCGCAAAAAACTTGTAAAATGTGGATAACTATATTATATTATAAATATATGGCAAAGAATACAGATTATTCTAAAAAAATACTTAAAATACTGGCGGACAAGCCGGCGGTGGAATCTGATAACTTGGTAGTTGGACTACTAAGTCCAGAAAGTAGTACAACTACCAAGTCTCGCTATGCAATTACTCGGTCATTAAAATCTTTATCTGATGCTGGATTTATTGAAAACATAAAATCCCCGCAAAATAATTATGTTCGTTTGACTAAACAAGGTAAAAGAAAACTAAACAGCATTAATCTAGAAAGTAACACCGCAATGGTTAATACTTCTTGGGACGGTAATTGGCGCATTGTTATGCTGGATCTTCCAGAAAATAGAAAGTCCGAGCGTGAGTCACTGCGTTATTTATTAAAAAAGGCAGGATTTGTGTGTCTTAAAAATTCGGCTTGGATATCACCTTATCCATTTGAATTTATGTTTTACAATATTAAAAAAGACTTGAGTTTAACCAATGAAATGATAATATTTTTAACTAATACAATAGACGAAATAACCGAAAAAGAATTGTATAAAACTTTTGGAATGAAATAATTATTCGTTGACTACAAAATTAATTCTATTTGGATTTTTAGGTAGTATTGGAAATACAGCAAAAGGTTTTGTTTTAAGAATATAAGATTCTATTTGATTATTTGCGGATAAAGATTTTTTAACAAAGTTTTGGGTTTTAAAAATGTATTGATTAACTAATAAGCTAGTATCAATGTCCGGCAATAGTACCACATCACCATTTATAGCAAAGGCCACATTTTGACTTTTGATATTGTCACCAGAAATATCGCTTTTTAATTCACAAGATATTTTTGTAATATCTTTTACATGGGTATTATCAATTTCAGCTAATTTTGCTAAATAGTTTTCCAAACTTTTGTTTTCAAAAATTAAAACATGAGTACTGGCTGATAAATATTTAGGCTCGTTAGCTTTATCAGTAAATACAGGGTCAACATAATGAATACCGCTTTTACAGTTGCCCACCATTTTATAACCTTTTGGCATATCATAAGTTAAACGGCTTCGGATTTTTTCATCAAGTTTTATTTTGGCTTCGCTAAGGCCTTCAGTATTATAAACCTCTACCCGCTCATCAATAGACATAATTGTTGTTTTTATTGGTGAATTCCAAGATGTTAAGCTAACCAGCTGGCTAACATTTTGAATAGTCTTTTTGGGAATTATTGTTATTTGGATACTACTAAAAAAATATAAAATAACCCAAATAATGATTAACATTACTATGGTAATTATTATTCTTTTTTTAGTTTTATTTTGAGGTTTTAATTCTTTGGGAACACTAGCGTATTCATTATATTCTTTTAAAGGTTCACTTTTACTACCTATTTGTTTTATCTTTAAAATAGGTTCATCCTTTTTAGTAGTTATTGTTTTTTTAGTGGGCTTGATATCGCCCATTTGGATTTTAGCCATATAATTTAAATACTTAATTCTTTGTTTGTTATATATGTAGAGACTAATCTATCTCCAGAAACATTATGGAGATTCTCTGCTATGTCTATTATAGCAGTATTTTTAATATGTGGGAAAACTTTTGTAAAATACTCATCTTCTAATAATAAATAAGTAAAAATTCTATTCCAAGTTCGACTAATACCAAAGATTTTTATTGGTCTTAAGGCTTTGGGTACGCTATCGTCATTGATTTTATCAAAACTATTCATAAAAGGTAAAAATGCCATTCGAATATCGTTATTTATTCTGTTGTGGTCAATTGTTGATAGTTTTTTGTCTAAAAAAAGATTTAGCCAATTCCGAGTTTCAAAAGATGATGTTTGCCAATTAAAACCAAGGCTTTCTAATATATTTCGAAATCCATACGGGATATTAACGACATTATGAATAACCCCCATTGAATAAAAATGAATAGTTGTATTGTTTGAGCCTAATGTTAGATAAATATCATTTCGAGCTTTGTATTTTTTAGCAATGTTTATGATATAAGCTTGGCCTGCGGTATAAGTTATGTTTGTTTTATTCCAAAGTTCTTTTAATTTTTTATCAATAAATAAAGTAAAATCAGTATCTTCATTAAATTTTGTTAAAGATATTTCAATTTCATTGACTGTTTTACCTATTGGGTCATTACTAATATGCCCGTCGATAATTATTTTTTCGTATATGTATGGGATAGAGTTATTTTTGTTTATTACACCGTTGGAATCCCGATTAACCAAGTTATCAATAACATTTTGGGTAATAACAAAAGGGCTAAGTCTTTTTTCTTTTATATGAACTTGGGTTTCGTTTACCCAAGGGTATTCTAAAATAACACAAATTTCATCTAATAAAATTGGATGAGTATTTTTAAAATCTTTCAAAAATTCTGTAAATAGTAATTCTATGGGTTTATGCGTTTCGGTTTTTATGTAAATTTTTCTGTCGGTAAAAGATAGATTGTTTCCATTATATAAAGACATACCAATACTGCGTCCATCAATTGATAGATATAAAATATTTTTATTTTGAATTTTATCTTTTTTAAATTTAAACCACATAATAATATATTCTATTGTAGCATTAAATTATATTTTAAAAAGCGATATTTATTTTATTCTAAAATTGCTTTTATTCGGCGTACACCTTGAGATACTGCTTCTTCTTTTTGGATTTTAAAATGGCCTAGTTCATTAGTATTGGAAACATGAGGACCACCACAGAATTCTTTTGAAAAATGGTTACCATCTTTATCTTCAATCATATATACACTAACCATTTCAGGGTATTTTGCGCCGAATTCCATCTCAGCTCCTAATTTTTCAGCTTCTACTAATGGCATTTCGCGTCTTACTACATTTAAACCTTGAGAGATTTTTTCATTAATAATATCTTCCACTTGCTTCTTTTCCTCATCGGTCATTTTACGATCAAATATAAAGTCGATTCTTAAACGCTCCTCGGTAATGTTACTACCGCGCTGTTTTACCCCCTTGCCTAATACTTGTTGCAATGCTGCTAATAGTAAATGGTGTGCTGTGTGTAATTGAATTGTCTTCTTGTTGTGATTTGCTAACCCACCTTTGAACATTCCAGCACTTGCAGTTTGTGAAAGCTTTTGATGTTCTTTAAACCTTTGATTAAAATCATCTAGATCTACTTCAATACCCCATTCTTTACAAATTTCTAAGGTTAACTCTATTGGAAAACCATAAGTCTGAAAAAGATTAAAAGCTTCTAATCCTGAAAGTCTTGTACGCTTTACTTTAGGAGACTCCTTACCATTTTCATAAACATAAGCAATATTTTTTAATTGCTTCAAACCCTCTTGGAGTGTTTTTCTAAATTTAGTTTCTTCTTCTTTTATAATATTAGCAATATTACCTGAATTTATCAGCATCTCAGGATAAAAACCACTATCTATATAAGGGTCTATAACTCTAGGTCCTAAGCTTGTAATAGTACTCTCATTTAAACTCAAAACCTGATCCATATATCTTACAATTCTTCTTATTAAGCGGCGTAACACATATCCTTGACCAGTATTACCAGGTTTTACCCCATCGGCAATCAAGAAAAAAGAGGCTCTTAAGTGGTCAGCAATGATTCTGAATGACTTTTCATCTTTTATTTTTACATCAGGACTAGACATGAAAGCATTAATAACACTCGAAAACAAATCAGTTTCAAAAACAGTTTTAACGTTTTGCTTGACCATTGTTATTCTTTCGAGACCCATACCAGTGTCAATATTTTTATTAGGTAAATTTACTAGAAAATAAAAATCACTTGGTATTTCTAGGCCTTGTTTAGTTAAATTTTCATACTCAAATAATTTATCAGTTTTAATTTTTCTTTCGTATTCCATGAATACATTGTTCCAAATTTCAACAACACGACCTTCATCATCAGCCTGTACGAATTGATCATGTGTCATGTCACCTAATGGTTCATCATTTACATCATAAAAAATCTCGGTATCAGGACCACATGGGCCAGTTGACCCAGCACTCCACCAGTTATTTTTTGCAGGTAAAAAATATATGCGGTTTTCGGGCATATATTTTTTCCAAATTTCTACTGCTTCGTTATCACGCGGAGCGTTTTCATCGCCTTCAAAAACTGTTACATACATTCGATTTGGGTCCAGTCCAAGTCCTTCATTTTTATCAGTTAAAAATTTGTATGACCACTCTATAGATTCTTCTTTAAAATAATCACCCAATGACCAGTTACCTAGCATTTCAAAAAAAGTTAAATGGCGATTATCACCAACTTCATCAATGTCACCTGTACGAACACATTTTTGGCAACTAGCTAGCCGTGTGCCCAATGGATGCTTTTGACCCATTAAATACGGCACCAATGGTTGCATACCAGCAGTATTAAAGAGTACTGATGGATCATTCTCTGGTACAAGTGAAGCTGAAGGCAATATTTTATGGCCTCGATTTGCAAAAAAGTCTAAAAAACGTTGGCGGATTTCATTTGACGTCATATATTTTATATTAGCATAAATAGCCTAATTCGTTAATTGTACATTACTATTCCACCACCAAGGCAAACATTGCCTTTATAGAATACTACTGATTGCCCTTCGGCAACTAAAACTGGTTCATTTATAAATGTAATTGAATCGTCTGTATTTAATTTTACGTTATGAATTTCGCCATGATACCGAAAAACTGCATCAATAATTTCATCCGGACTTGGTTTAGTTGGTAACCAATTTTGGCTTTTGATATATAAAATTTTTGTATTTTTTGTTGCTTCTAATTTCTCTGATACGGTTATTGTATTTTCATTTACATTTTTATCAACAACAAAAAGCGGAACCGGAGATGATTTAAACAAATGAAATCCATGACGCTCGCCAATAGTATAAAGAATTGATCCATCATGGGACCCAATAATGTTTCCATTAGCATCTAGTA
Organism: uncultured bacterium; assembly: GCA_937895515.1. Lineage (GTDB taxonomy): Bacteria > Patescibacteriota > Minisyncoccia > Phycocordibacterales > UBA9973 > 2-01-FULL-33-17. The sequence continues at coordinate 35,379 of CALAYS010000157.1, read as the reverse complement.
CATCTCCTTTTTGTGGATGGAGCATATCTATAATAAAACTTTTCATATCAATTGGGCCTAAAAAACATACACCTTGAGAATCGGGTCTATTCGCATTTGGAAGCTTGTATTTTAAAGCCAATTTACGGACTTTGGTTTTTGGGATACCACCTACAGGAAATAATGTTTTTTGTAGTTTTTTAAATGCTACATTCCAGAGAAAATAACTTTGGTCTTTAGAAGGGTCTACTGCTTTTTCTAAATTTTGCCCTTTGATATTTGAATTTTGACTTAATCTCGCATAATGACCTGTAGCTATATAATCAGCGCCACGAGCCATAACAGCGTCATAAAATGTACCAAATTTAACAGTAGCATTACAAAATACATCAGGGTTTGGAGTACGGCCAGATTTATATTCATTAATCATATATTCGGCCACATTATTTTTATATGATTCTTCGGCGTCAATTTCAATCCAAGGTATATTTAGATGCGCAGCTACGCGCATTGATTCTCGGCGATCATCTTCAACCGGACAAGGATAACCATCTGGTGCCCAGGATTTAATAAACCCAGCAATTACATTGTAACCCTGGTCTTTTAAGATTGCAGCACAAACAGCCGAGTCCACTCCACCCGAAAGCCCAACATAAACTGTTTTATTTTTATTATTTTGTTTTTTTAAAAAGTTAAATTTAAACATGTTTTTACTTGGAGGTCGGACCTCCAAGTGATTATTTTGTACTCCAACGGGCGACGATACCAAGAGTTAAGAACCGGTCAGTGGATTCTTCTTTTATTGTCATTGTACCGGATTCGACTTCCCCACCATATATTTTCTTAAAAGGTAGTAGAATATTTTTATAAGATTCTGGGCTATATCCAGCTGAATACCCACTAAGGATTATTCCACCTGGTTTATCAGTTAAAATTGACATAACATTATCAATCAAATTTGGTAAATCACGCTCGATTTTCCATAATTCTTTACCTGTTCCATGACCAAATGCTGGTGGATCCATTATAACCCAGTCGAATTTTTCACCACGCTTGATTAATCTTTTTACAAAAAGCATTACATCATCAGTAATTATTTTTAATCCTTTCGCGTCTAAATTATTCAACTTAATATTTTTACTAAGCCAATCATTTACACCTTGAGATGAATCAACATGAATTACATTGTGCCCCAAAGAAACAGCCAAAGTACTAAATGCTCCAGTATAGCCGAATAAGTTTAAAACTTTTAATCCTTTTTTACCTTTTGTATTTTTCTTAAAATATTCCCAGTTTGAAAGTTGCTCGGGGAAAAGCCCTGTGTGTTTAAATGCTGTAGGTTTAATTAATAAATTAATGTCACCATAGTTAATAGTCCAAGATTCTGGAGAATTTTTAGATTTAATCCATTTATCTTTACCATTTCTATCATATTTATAATCAGCATTATCCCAAAGCCGAATATTACTAGGCATCCATATGGCTTCAGGTTCTGGCCTTAAAAGTGTAACATCGCCAAAACGCTCTAGCTTCATACCATTGCCCGAGTCTACTAAACTATAATTTTTGTCATTTGGGGTTATAAAGTTCATATGTGTTTATCTTAAATATTTATTTTTATTTTGCAAATGTTCTTGATATGTTTTTGCATAATGGATAGTACCATTTTTATCATGCAAATAATATAAGAATGATGAATCTTTAGGTTTTAATACTGCATTTATTGATTCTTCCCCTGGGTTATTAATCGGTGCTGGTGGAATACCAGTATGAACATATGTATTATATGGTGATGGATTCTTTAAATCTTTAATCGTTAATTCGCTAGAGCCTTTACCAGTTAAATAAGTTAATGTTGCATCAAGCTGAAGTGGCATGTTAATGTCTAACCTATTTTCAATAATTCCAGCTATCATATGGCGTTCATCTTTGGTTCGGCCTTCGGCTTCTACAAGAGATGCTTTTGTTAAAATAATATTTGCTTGGTCAGTGTTTAAACCAACAGGATTAATTAAATTTGTTAATTTAGTTGTACTTTTAGTAACCAAAGTATTAGTTATCTCATCAATGTTTGATTCTGGATCAAAAAAATAAGTTTCCGGATATATATAGCCTTCACTTGGCAGTTTATTTTTAATATCTGTTTTTGCAATACTTGGAAATAACGCATTTATTCGGTTTATAATTTCTTCATTTGTAAAACCTTCTGGTATAGTTAAGCGAACTTGTTTACGCCCAAAATCCCCTATCGAAGTTCTATAAACAACTGAAAACAAATTAATATTACCTGAAAAAGAATATCGCCCAGCAACAATACCTTTGGGGTGAATTATTTTAATTAAAAATACATAAGCATCTTTAGAATGAATAACTTTTTGAGATTTAAGAATATCACCCGTTTTACTAATAGATGATCCATATGGAATTTCAATTGCTATTTCTTTTTTTACATTTACAGGAGCAAAAAAAACATAAACAGTAGTTACTGAAAATACTATAAAAACAAGAATAACAATGTAAGAGAAACGCATATTATATTGGTAGGTTTGTTGGAGCTTTACTTGTTCTTGTTTCTACACGTTTAATTGACGGTGTAGCCATAATTGTAGATGGGAAATGAAATAGTGTAGCTATTTCTTCAGTATTCAAAACAAAAACTTGTGGTGGGTCAGTTACAATGAATAAATTTAAAGGAAATGGGTATTTAAAAGCAAATTGCCATGGCGGGTGGAAAAATACTCGGAATCTATACCAGTCAAGCATTCGATTTTTACGAACAGTTAAAACAATATCAAAAGGATCTTCCCAAGGACTATCATACTGAGTCGCATTGATTCTTTTTAGAGAATTAAATACAGGGTTATTATATTGGCGGTACATCATACGAAGAGCTCGGCGCTTCTGTTGGTCAAAAACCTCGGCTTTAGCTAGATAAATTGTACGCATTCCACAATCAAAACAAAGCTTGTGTTGTTTGTCACTAATGGCAGTAATTTCGTCCTTTAAATAGTCTGGTGGACGGACTTCAAGAGAAGTTAATTCTCCTGTTGTAGCATCAAAATTTTGTTTAGAATAAGGTTTTACAATATCAGCTAAAACTCGGTCACATTCTTCTAAAAAAGTATGACCGCCTTCATAAGTTTTCTTAGACCAACGGATAATTAACTGTGTCCAAATATGTTCACCTGGACCAATAGTAGAAAGAAATTCAACCAAAGAAACAATAGGGTCAACTTGTTCGTTAGAATCTTTAACAACTTTATCAAGCCCGTAATCAACATAGGTTTTGATTGGGTAAGGATCTTCTCTCTCTAGTGTCCATTCACAACCCCACATAGACCAACCAGTTTTTTTACCAATTCTGGGTACTGACCAAACATAATCTTCAACTTCTGTGACTTTAGCCTGAGGATACTGCGCATAAATTTGTGATTTAATTAAAGGTACAACACGGCTGGGTGTATTTACATAAAAATGAACACGACCCTCGATAGAGACTATCTCAAGTGAAAAGAAAAAATGAACCGCACCTTGCCAATATTCTTCCCAAAGACCTTTACCCGATTTATGATAAAAAGCATTTGCTAATATTGTTTCCATTGCGAGTGGAGTCTTAACAACTTGTTGAGGAATATTTAATTCAAGTAACTGCCATTGAATACCCGAAATCCAATCCTCACTGACATAGTGGTGCCACATAATATAAGCAATATATGCCAAAGGAATTGGTAAAAGAACCAATAAAACTTTTATTATCCCCAAAATTATATTAGCTAAGTAAAATTCAAACATTATAAATTAAAAAATTATAGGGACTTGAAATGTTTCTGGTTTTTCACCGCTGGGGTCATCATTATGGAAAATCAAAACTCCATTACTGGACATTGGATTAAATTGAGGAGAGATTTTAACTTTAAAATAAGCTGGCAAAGTATAATTGTCACCATCAACAGGAATAATTATTAGTGGAGCAATTGCATTTTTAGAATCACGAATTTCAATTGTTCCAACTTGGCCTTCAAAAGGTACCCAATTACAACCATTTACATAACCAGAAACTTCGAGTGGGAAACTTACTTTTTGACCAGGCAAAGGTGAAAAAACTTTAATACCACAAACATTTGTATCAATGTTGGCTTTTGTATAATAAGCATCAGTTTCGCGATTATCTTGGGGTTTAACTTTATCAGCATTGACTCTGCCAAGCGTATCAATAGTAGGAACTACTTTTTTGTTATTAATAATACCTTTGGGGTAAAAAATACCGATCAAAGCACCAATTAAAACAACACTTATTATTACAATAAGTAGTGTGGGTGTACCGGATGAACCATGACCTCCTGACATATGGCTATTATAACATAAAACCTCCTAGATTGTAGGAGGTTTTATCCACTATTAAGCTAGTGTGTATAAATTATTTTTACCTTTTTTAAAGTATTTAGCATTTTGCAGGTTTACAAGTATTGTATTCTTTTTCAAGTATCTTTCTTTCATTACATGATCAACTATATCATCTTTAGTCATTGGGCCGTATTGTTTTAAAATATCTTTTATGACTTCTCGAACAATTCCTGGTTTGTAACCCCATTCTTTTAAAGCATAAATACCGCGACCAACTAATATAAAACGATTGTCTTTGATTAATTCATTATGACATGTTGCAGTATGAGTTTTCTTACCAAATGTTTCAGAAATTGCTTTTGCTACTTCACGAAAATGCATTGGAGAACCATGTTTGCGCATCATTAAATATGCATAATCTTTGATACCACGAGTTTTAACCCCACTTGTTCCTGATTTACCCCATTCACCTAGTGGATTTTTTGCAATTCTTTTAGATGTACGAAGGTAACGTTTTGCAATTTCTTCATTTAAAACTTCAGTATTTGCTTTTTTACAGTGTTCAATAAATTTAGTTATAAATTCACCTTCTGTTACTAATTCATTATCACCAAGTGATGCGTATAATGAATGAAGAGCAACATGAACTTGATCAGATAATTCTTCATCGATATGCCAACGAGATTTAAAATGTTCATCTTCTTTTATTTTTTTGAATTCATCTCCAAGAACTAAATAAAAATGGACATGGTTTTGAGTTGATTTATCACTAGAAATTGTATTTAGTAATTCGTCTTCTTCAATTAATGAACCAAGATCTTTCATTAAAGATTTAATTTCAGAAAATACACCAGATTCTTCCTTGAAAGCTGAGTTTTTACGAATTGCAGTAAGAGCCGCATGTTCGATTTGGCGAACGCGCTCACGAGTGATTCCATATTTGGCTCCGATAGCTTCTAGCGTTCGATGTTCTAAATCAGTTCCTAGTCCAAAACGACTAACAACCACATCATGAGATCGGTCTTGGAGATGTCCAATAAGTTTTTTTGTAACTTGTTTAGGTTTAAAAGAGATTTTACTTCCTTTTACTTGTTTGTCTTTCAAGGTAGGCATTTTATACGATTGAAATTAATAATAATTTTATTTCTTTTTTCATTATATGTTATATCTAATATAATGTCAAATGTTTATTTATCCCCATCTATTGTTTGGCGTTTGTTCTTAGATCGTTCCTGCTCAGTTAAAAACTTTTTTCGAAGACGGACGCTTTTAGGTGTGATTTCTAGATACTCATCCCATTTCATTGTCTCTAGTCCCCTTTCAATTGTTAAAGTATAAGGTGGTTTTAATGAGATTGATTCATCTGTACCAGATGCACGCATGTTAGTAAGTTGTTTTCCTTTGATTGGATTCACAGCTAGTTCGTCACCTTTTAATGTGTTACCGATAACCATACCTTCATAGACTTCAGTTCCATGACCTATATATAAAACTCCACGTTCTTCTAGATTCCATAATGCAAAAGCTACAGCTTTACCGCTCATCATTGATGTCATTGAACCAACATCGTTGTGGGATATTTCACCAGCATAGTCTTTGAAACCTACAAATCTTGAAGAAATAATTCCAAGACCTTTTGTATCAATAACGAATTGACTACGATAACCCAAAAGTCCACGAGTTGGAACTTCAAGAGTAACACGAGTTATACCTTCACGCTCTGTCATGTTAGTTATAAGACCTCGGCGGCGTGTCATTTTTTCAAGAACTGCACCTGAATATTCTGTTGGAACATCAATAGTAACTTCTTCATAAGGTTCACTTTTAACACCATCGATTGTTTTTACAATTGCTTGTGGTTGAGAAACTTGGATTTCATAACCTTCGCGACGCATTTGTTCAAGAAGTACCGCAATGTGTAATTCTCCACGGCCATATACCATAGATGAACCATCTTCTTGGAAATCAACACGAAGACCAACGTTAACTTCAAGCTCTCTTTCAAGTCTTTCACGGATTTGGCGTGATGTAACATATTTACCTTCGCGTCCAGCAAATGGTGAATCATTAACTAAGAATCGTAGTGAAATTGTTGGTTCATCAATTGTAATATCACCCATAGAAGGAGTGCTTTTTGAATCAACTATAGTCTCACTAATTGTAATATCTGGGATTCCAGCAACAACTCCAATGTTTCCAGCAGTTAGAACTTCAGTAGAAACACGGTTTACACCTTCAAATTGAAATATTTTATTTATTTTACCTGGACGAAGAGTCCCATCTGCTGTATGAATAAAAACTTCACTATTATTTTTTAAATCACCAGCATAAACTCGAACGATACCAAGACGCCCTAAGAATGAATCATAGCCAAGTGAAAAAACTTGAGCTTGAACAGGCATGTTTTCATTTTTAACAGCGTTTGGGACATGTTCAATTATCATGTCTAGTAGTGGTGATAAATCTTTACGTTCATCTTCTAGGTTTTTCATAGCTACACCTTCACGGCCAATAGCATAAATCATTGGAAAATCTAATTGATCATCCCCTGCACCAAGTTCAATAAATAATTCTAAAATTTCATCATGTGCCCGAGCTGGGTTAGCTGCTGGTTTATCAATTTTGTTTAATACAACAATTGGCTTTAAACCAAGTTCAAGAGATTTTTTTAATACGAAACGAGTTTGAGGCATTGGACCTTCTTGAGCATCAACAAGTAATAATACAGAATCAATTGATTTTAAAACACGTTCAACTTCAGACCCAAAGTCCGCGTGACCTGGAGTATCAATAATGTTAATTTTTGTACCTTTCCAGTTAACAGAAGTGTTTTTAGAATAAATCGTAATACCGCGCTCTTTTTCAAGATCGTTTGTGTCCATAGTAGAGCCAGCTTCACCTGATCCACAAAACTGCATTAATTTGTCAGTTAATGTTGTTTTTCCATGGTCAACGTGGGCAATGATTGCGATATTTCGAATTTCCATTTTTAAAATAGTATTATTTTGAGTAAAAAATAAAACACGCGTTAAACCGCATATTTATAAAGGTTATAATACCAGATTTCTATTAAAATAGCAAATATTGATAATACACTCACCTATTGACATAATTATTTGTATTAGTTATTGTATATAAAAAGGAACATCATGAAAACGAAAGTAAATGATCCGGATATTCGTTATAACGGAATCCTGGAAAAAGAAAACAGATTTGACCAGCTTGTAAACTGGTTTAAAAAAATTGTAGATTGGTTTTGGGATAATAAATTCTTTATTTCTATTTTTACATTGTTAATAATTGCAAATATAGAATTAATTATTAACCCAAAAATAGAAAAATGGTGCCATGCCCAGAATACATGGCCATTACTTGTAATGAATTGTTTTTTTGTGTTAATTTACGGAGTACTCATAAAAAAACAAATAATTAGGTACATAAGTATGGTGATACTAATTATTTTATGTTTATACTTTAATAATCTCTATTACTACCCACTGGCAAGTTCAATAGGACTTGTTACCGGGTTTTTTATAAGAGAGATTCTAAAACCTTGGTTTGAAATTTTTTCAAACGGAATAATAAAAACAGGACCATAAAAATAAAATAATATAACAATGCGCGGGTTTTGCCCGCGTTTTTTATTTAAATATTTTTACAACATCAAGAATTGTTATAAATACCAGCAAAGCCATAAGCGTAAAAAATCCAATGGTATGAATAGTACCGATGACTTTTTTAGAAAAGCTTTTTTTACGAATAGATTCAATAATAGTTATAAATATTCGTCCACCATCTAATGCTGGCAATGGCAACAAATTTAGTATTCCAAGATTTATAGAAATAATTGCAGTAAATGTTAATAAATAACTAAATCCAAAATTAGCCACAGTCCCCACCTGTTTAGCTATACCAACTGGGCCCATAAGAGAATCTTTAACACTATGACCAGTAAACAATTTACCAAACATTTGGCCAAATCCATTGATTGTTTGTTTTGTAATTAAATAAGTATCTTTAGCTGATTGAATTAGGGCTTTTCCAAAAGATAATTTTTTAGAATCTAGTGTACCAAGCGATACACCTATTTTTTTGTTTCCAGATACATCAGTATTTGGAATTACAGTAATATCAATTTGTTCATTATTACGCAATATTGGTAAAGTTAAACTCTCACCACTATTTGAAACTATTTTTTGAATTTCTTCTGGGGTTGTGATGTTTATTATTCTATCTCCAGATTTTATTCCAGCAATTTCAGCAGGACTGCCTTTGGTAACTTCTAAAACCACAACTGGCGAAACCACACTAGACTCTATTTTATGAACCCCTAAATATGAACCAACAATTAAAATATACGCCAATACAATATTCATTAATGGCCCTGCAAACAAAACCCAAATTTGAGCCAATCGTGTTTTATTATGAAAACTTTTACTATGGTCTTTATTTGGATCATCGTCAACACCATCTTGTCCATCAATTAAAACATATCCACCAAGAGGAATTAAATTTATAGAATACTGAGTAGACCCACGCTTGAACCCAAAAAGTTTTGGTGGAAAACCAAAAGCAAATTCACTAACATGCATACCCATACTACGTGCAGCAAAAAAATGCCCGTACTCGTGCACAATTACAACAACCAATAGTACTACTATAAAAATTATGATATTCATTTTTGGGATTAATTCATTACTTCAACTTCTTTTTTATTAAAGATTGCTTCTAGATTTGCATTTGTAGCATCAACTAATTTTTGAATGTCATCTTTACCTCGGCGCTGATCATCTTCGGGTAAATCTTTTAGTTCATCCATAAAATCACCACGGACTTTGCGTACACGAATTCGAGCTTCTTCTTGAAGTTGGCCTAAAATTTTTACAGTTTGTTGACGGCGCTCTGTAGTAAGAGCTGGGAAAATCAATCTGATACCATCAGAATCCGCAACTACCCCCAATCCAAGATTTGAATCAGTTAAAGCTTTTTCAATGGCTTTAACAGCATTTTTATCCCAAGGAGCGATTCGAATAGTCTTTGGGTCTTCAATTGAAATACTTGCAACATTTCTAACTGGTTGCATCATGTCATATAGTTCAACTTGCAAACCATCAAGTACCATTGGTGTTGCTCGGCCAGAATGGATTTGACCATATTCATTTGTTAACCATTCTTCAATTTTCTTAAATTCTATTTGTGCTTCTTTAATCATATATAAAACTATTATATCACAGTAACCACATAATCTAAAATAAACTTAGGGGCGATGTGACCAGAGGCTAATGAGTTTTGGGCTTTTAATAAATTTTCTAAAATTTGTTTATTATTTTTAAAACTATCACTATGAAAATGATTTATTAAACCTCGAACTAATTCTTCGGTATAAATTCTAATATCTGAACTTTCTTTATTTTTTATTTGTTCGGCTACATATTTAACACGATCCCCTGCTGTCATTTTTATAAATTTTTGGATTTCTTTTCCGCCAGCTGGCGGATTCACAGAATCAAGCTCAACTAAACTACAGCGAGATTTTATAGTCGGCAATATCTCTGTCCCATATGGAGCAAATAAGAAAAATATATAAGGGCGGCGAGCTTCTTCAAAAACTTTTAACAACAATTGCTGGGCTTCTATTTTTAATGTTCCGGCTGAAATTACAGCTATTGTATAAGGACTGTCCGCTGTAGCGCCTTTTGTATACCAACTATTTAATTGATCAGCATCATCTTTACCAAAAGTATTACCAATAAAAATAAAATTCCCTGGCGTATTTATTTTTACACCCAAAGACAATAAAGATTCTTCAAAATTAATTTTATTTTGCTCAAAATTTCCCAAAAACAAATAAGCATGGGAAAGATTTTCTTTTTTTAGAATAACAGAAAATGGATTTAAATTTTCCATAATATATTACTAATTTATTTTTGTTTTAAAAGTAATGCGCGCTTGTACATATCAAGATGCTCCAATGCTTCACCGGTGCCTTTGGCAACACACAACATTGGGTCATCAGCTAGACGAGCTTTGACACCAGTACGGCGATAAACCAATTCTGGAAGTGATCGCAACTGTGAAGTCCCACCAGTCATAATAATACCATGATCAATTATATCAGCAGCAAGTTCCGGAGGAGTTTCTTGGAGTACATCTTTAATGGCTTTAACCATCATTCGTAATTCTTTATCAATTGCTCGGCAAATTTCATTAGTTGTTACTTGGGCAGTTCTTGGAAGCCCTGTTATATAGTCTCGGCCTTTGATAAGCATTGTGATTTCATCATCTACTGGTACAGCAGAAGCAACTCTTATTTTTATTTGCTCGGCTGTTCTATCTCCAATTGCTAAATTAAAAGATTTTTTAATAAAATCAGTTATGGCTGTATCTAGTTTATTACCCGCACATTTAACCGATGTTGAAGCCACAATTCCGCCCAAAGATATTACCGCAACATCAGTAGTACCACCACCAATATCCACTACCATATGACCGTGAGATTCATAAATAGGAATTCCAGCGCCAATAGCCGCCAAAATTGGTTCTTTGGCAACATAAGCATTTTTTGCCCCGGCTTTAAGCGCAGCTTCTATAACAGCGCGTCTTTCGGTTGAAGTAATTCCAGCTGGAACAGAGATTAATACATCAGGACGGACAAATGACCATTTACCTAAAGCTTTAGTTATATAGTAGCGTAGCATTGCTTCGGTAACCCGATAATCAGCAATTACTCCATCACGCATAGGCCGGTAAGCTATAATAGAATCTGGGGTCTTACCAATCATATCTTTAGCATCGTTACCCACAGCCAAAATCTTATTATCTTGTTCACTAACAGCAACAACACTGGGTTCACAAAGTACTATTCCTTTACCAGGAACATACACCAGAGTATTGGCTGTACCTAAATCAATTCCAAGTTTTTTCCGAAAAAGTGACATATGGGGCTACTATAGCATAAAAATTAAGAGTATTATAGTGGGTGCTTTTTATGCTAAAATACATCTATGTACGTAATTACTGTCATCCCAACTAAAAGAAAAATCCCTGACGGAGAATTGTCTTATATTTCTAGCGATCAATTATCTATTGGTACAATTATTGACGCACCAATTAAAAAAAGTATTGAAAAAAGTTTAGTAGTTTCAGTTAAAAATGTTCAAGATGAAAAAAGTTATATCAAATCATTACCTTGGAAATTATTAAAAATAGAAAAATCAACAAATAATATTATTTTAAAAAAAGAAGTAGTAAACGCAATTAATGATTTTTGTTATTATTCTTTGGTTTCCAGAGACATCATAATTCGAGCATGTTTGAAAGAAATAAAATTTAAAAAAACTAAAATTAATGAAGAATCTAAAACATTAATTATAACTTCTGGAAATAAAAAATTAGAAAAACAAAGTGATACTGCAAATGTTGCAACATTTGCAACATTTTTAGAATTTTTTAAAGATGAAAAAAGTAAAATAACCCATATAATAGTTGATGATCCGGAGAATTTGTCTAATTATGGAAACATTTATTTGGGTTTTGACCCAGTGGCTTTTATTGTAATTTTATGTAACATTTTAAAAATTAAAATTTCATTTCAATCATATAATACAAGACTAAGATACAATGAATGGAACATTGATCAAATTAAAAAACCTATACTAAACACAAATACTGATTTAAGAATAATCTCTAGAGAAGATGAACCACATAATGAAAAACAATTTCCAATATCACTTCCAGTTCAAGAAGTAATTTTAAAAAATCTAAATCCGCCCGCTGGCGGAAAAAGAATTTTAATAATTACTCCAACAAAAAACTTTTCACCTAAAACAATTTGTGGTGACTGCAGCCAAATTCATAGTTGCCCAAATTGTAATAATGCACTAAAGCTTGTAAAAAATAATAGAAATTATGCAAAAAATTATGGTATTTCAGGAAATTATATTTTTATTTGTTTAAATTGTAAAACAGGCTATACCGCACTGGCTAAATGTACTAATTGTGATAGTTGGAATTTAACCCCACTGGGTTATGGGATAGAGAGGATTATAGAAAATGTACAAAATATTATACCCAATAAATATAAAGATAATATTTATGATTTTTCTACATATATAAAACAAAAAGATATCAAAAATTGGCAAACAAATGGTGGAATAATCATTGGGCCATTAAACACAATTAATGAAATAAACGAATGTGATATTTGTATTGTTCCGTCTTTAGGGGCTTTGCTATATAACGAATTTTTTGAATCAGTTGAAAGAGCTCGAGACATAATCCATTATGCTAATAATTGCACCCATGGAATGATAGTTAGCGTAATGCAAAACAATGAAAAAGAATTTTTAAGCCAGAGTGATACTGATTGGCAAAAAAATGAATTAATTAATAGGAAAGATTTACATTATCCGCCATACAGCCGGCATGTTATTTTTAACCTTGACCCATACGCCAGTAAAGTGGAAAAAATTCAAAAAGATATTATAAAAATCCTTGGTCAACATTCAATTCCAGAAACAATCTCTATAGAAAAAAGTATCTTGGGTCAAATAAAAATCCACGCTTCGTTCCCTACTAACAACTGGTCAATTAATAAAAAAGATTATGAATTATCAAAAAAGATAGCAAACGATTTGCTACCTTTTATGAAATACTTAAAAGTGGAAGTTTATTAAATTATTGTTTAGCTTTAAAAATAATGTCTCTTGGATCAGGAGTTATTTCTTTACCATCGGCATTTTTTAGATAAACAAGTAGATTTTCTTTATCAATTTTTGAAACAGAATATCCAGCTTCTTTAATACCATCGGGCTTAACATAAGTTACTTCTACATTATCTAATCCAACTTGTTCAGTTAATTTTTCAAGTTCGTCTAATATATATTTTCGAGCTCCTTCTAATTTAGAATCTTCTGTTTTTTGTGGTGGTTTTGGAACTTCCATTTCAGGTGAAGGTTCTATAGGTTTACCATCCTCAGAAACAATTAGATTTTCTAAATTTGAGTTATTATCTTCAGAAACAATAGCTTTATCAAAAAAATCATTTAACTTTGTTTTAGTATCTGCTATTTGTTGTTCTGTTTTTTGTTGTTTTTCGATTTTATCATTTTCCGAAACAATTGGATTTTCTAAATTTGAGTTATTATCTTCAGAAACAAACATAGTTTCTTTAAAATTTTCTACAGCTTCAGCCTTATTAATAGGTTGACCGTTCTCTAAGGAATCTTTCAATAGATCAAAATTTTCAGGGTTAGTATTTGTCTCGGGCGTTAATGGTTTATTATTTTCACTACCACCTTCTAATGGGTTAAACTTTTTTGGATTTTCATTCATATAACTAAATAATACATTTATTAGGATATTTATGTCAATATGGCTTTGCATTATATTTATAATGTGCTATATTAATAAACATATATGAGTACAACATACCAAGTAGAAGTAACCAAAGCTGGCACTGAATCCGGCGCATCACTTCTTCGCCGTTTTCAACGGAAAGTTCAAGATTCAGCAATCGTTCCAAAAGTTCGAGGTAAAAGATACAACGAACGCGCTAAATCAAAACTAGCTACAAAAGTTAGTACATTAAAGCGTTTAACAAAACGTGTAGAAATCGAAAAACTAAAGAAATTAGGTAAAATTAAACCTAAGCCAATTCGTGGTGCTAGAAAATCATTCTAAGCATTATGCTAAATAGTGACACACTAGAAATAATTTTTCAGTCTGCATTAGAAACTCAAAAGAAAAGGAAGGATTTTAACCTTCCTTTTCTTGCTATTAAAGACCATATTTTAGGCAAAAAATACACCTTATCTTTAGTTTTTGCTAATAAAAAAACAGTCACTGATTTAAATAAAAAATATCGAGACAAAGACTATACCCCAAATATTTTGTCTTTCCCTTATTCGAAACAAAACGGTGAAATTTTTATTCACCTCCCTACCGCCAAGAAACAAGCTCCGGATTTTGAAATGGATTTTGATACTTATTTAGTTTTTTTGTTTATCCACGGGTGCTTGCATTTGAAAGGAATGCCACATAGTAGTACAATGGAAGAGTTAGAAAGAAAAATTCTGCAAAAGATGTATTCAAATAAAAAAACAAAAAATGAAAATACTAGGAAGAGCTAAACAACCAGATTATACAATAGGAATTGATATTGGGACTAATACTGCCCGAGCTATTGTTAGTCTGCATCATGAAAGCGAAGAAGCAGACTTTCCTGAAATTGTGGCTGTTGGGGCTTGTGAATCAATGGGTCTTCGTAGTGGATACATTACTCATATTCAAAGTGCTAAAAATACTATCCAAACTTTACTTAACCAACTCAAAGAACAATCTCATATCGAGGTTACCAAAGTTAATGTATCTCTTGGTGGAATTAGTGTAAATTCTGCAACAACATCTGGCGAGACAATTATTACTCGTACTGATAATTTAATAAACGATAGTGATTTAGAAAAAGCAATTGCCGAAGCTCATAAAAAAATTGACTTAACTAACCGTGAAGTCCTGCATACTATTCCATTAATGTACAAAATTGATGGCAAAGAAGTCATGGGTCGCCCACTAGGCATGCGTGGAAACAGAATCGAAGTTCGAGTATTTTTTGTAATTTGTTTAGCTCAACATTTAACCGACATGATGGATTTATTTACAGAACTAGGTATTGAAGTTGAAAACATTGTCGCATCCCCTATTGCTGCAGCAAAAGTAGCATTAACCGAAAGTCAAAGACAAAATGGTGTTATGCTGGCGAACATTGGAGCAGAGACTGTTTCTATTATTGTTTATGAACACGGGTTACCAATGTCACTCCAAGTCTTCCCTATTGGTGGATCTGATTTTACTAAAGACATTGCACTAGGATTAAAAATAGGTATTGAAGAAGCTGAATTAGTAAAAACAGGACGCTCAATTGGTGCTCATTCTGAAAGAAAATTATCTGAAATTATCGAAGCCCGTCTTCGCGACATTTTTGAGCTTATTGAAAAACATTTAAAAAAAATAAATCGTGATGCACT
The DNA here is from genome assembly GCA_937895515.1 of uncultured bacterium. Lineage (GTDB taxonomy): Bacteria > Patescibacteriota > Minisyncoccia > Phycocordibacterales > UBA9973 > 2-01-FULL-33-17. The sequence goes on along the minus strand of CALAYS010000157.1, from coordinate 20,032 downwards.
ACTTCCAGCAGGAATTGTTATCACTGGTGGTGGTTCACACATTGCACAAATAGAATCATTAGCACGATCAACATTAAGACTACCAACTCGTGTTGGAATACCCGAACATTTACTACAAATGAAACCTCGCATTCGTGATGTATCATGGATTGTCTCATATGGTTTGTGTGCTTACGATCAAAATGATTATGGGATAGTAAAAACTAAAAATAATTCTAATGGGAATGGAATATTTCCTAAAATCAAATCTTTTTTGCATGATTTAATGCCTTAAATTTTAAAAAAGTAAAGGGGTATAACATATTTGGCATAATGGCTATGTTCTGCTATAGTTGGGAAGTTATACATTAATTTATTCTAAGTTATGGCCAAGGTTGACACACCAATAGAAACATTTGCTCGTATTAAGGTTATCGGAGTCGGAGGTTCAGGTAATAATGCTCTTAATCACATGGTTGAATCCAAAGTGAAAGGAGTAGAGTTTATTGCAATGAACACTGATACTCAGGATTTACACAAATCTCTAGCTGAAAAGAAAATCCATTTAGGTAAAAACCTTACCCGTGGTCTTGGTGCTGGTATGAATCCCGACATTGGTCGTAAAGCAGCCGAAGAAACAAAAGCTGAAATCCAAGATGCTGTCAAAGGTGCCGACATGGTATTTATTGCTTGTGGAATGGGTGGTGGTACAGGAACTGGAGCTAGTCCAATTGTTGCTGCAGCTACTCGCGAACAAGGCATACTAACTGTAGCTGTTGTTACAAAACCATTTTTCTTTGAAGGTGCTCAACGAATGCGCTTAGCAGAAAAAGGTATTGCTGATCTTGAACAAGAAGTAGACGCAATCATTGTTATTCCTAACGAAAGAATTCTTTCTGTTGCTCCAAAAGATACATCATTTAAAGATGCTTTTGCAATGTGTGATGAAATCTTGCGCCAAGCAGTAGAAGGCATCTCAGAACTTATCACAACACCTGGAATGATTAATGTGGACTTTGCTGATATTCGCGCTGTTATGGCAAATGCTGGATCAGCTCTAATGGGTATTGGACGAGCAGCCGGTGAAGGACGTGCAGCCAAAGCCGCAATGGAAGCTATTAATTCTCCACTGCTTGATCTATCAATTAGTGGTGCCAAAGGAGTATTACTTGCTATTGCCGGCGGAGATGATTTATCAATCCATGAAGTATCCGAAGCTGCAAACCTTATAACTCAAAATGTTGACAAAGATGCAAAGGTTATCTTTGGAATGATAAGAGATGATAAACTAAACAAACATGAAATTAAAATTACTCTTATTGCAACTGGTTTCCCTACTGACATGCCAAAGCGTTCAATGAACTCAACTCCAACTATTCAACAAACACCAATTATCCGCAATGAAGAAGTAGTCCGCAGTAGTTCATCTTACGATACTCAAAATTCTCCTGCAGCATTAGCTAGTCAAAATGATAATTCTATTTCTACAAAATTAAATGTTGAAAAAACTCCAGATATTATAATTGACGACACTATTGGTGAAGATGCCGGAACTGACGATTGGTCAAGTGTGCCAGCTTTCCTAAGAAGAAATAAAAGATAAATTAAATTGTTTTCCTGAAGTCCGACCTCTCATGTGGCATGAGGTCGGACTTCTTTGTTTAATTTTTAACAAGACCAAGTCTATGCTATAATAATTTTTATGGAAAATAAAATTTATGATTTAGTAATTATTGGTGGTGGTCCAGCTGGTGCAGCTGCTACTGTTTATGCAGTGCGTAAACAACTACAAACTGCAATTATAGTTAGTGAATGGGGTGGACAATCTCAAGTATCTGAAACTATTTATAACTGGATTGGTACCAAAGAAATTGCTGGACATAAATTAGCAAGTGACTTAAAAGATCATGCTCTATCTTATGTTGGCCCATATTTGGATTCAATCGAAGGCGAAAAAGTAACAAGTATTACAAAAAATTCTAACAATACTTTTACTGTAACAACTGATAATTCTAAGTCTTTTAATACTAAATCAGTACTTGTAGCATCAGGATCCAATCGCCGTAAACTAGATGCTCTTAATGCAGATAAATTTGAGCACAAAGGTATAACTTATTGTGCTAGTTGTGATGGACCCGTTTTCTCAGGGCAAGATGTAATTGTTATTGGTGGTGGTAATGCTGGTATAGAATCAGCATTGCAATTATCTGCATATTGTAAAAGTGTAACGATCATTCATCGTAACGCTGAATTTAAAGCTGATAAAATAACTGTAGAAAAAGCTTTAGAAAAACCAAATATCAAAGCCATAATGAATGCCGATATTATGCGTGTAGATGGAGAAATGTTTGTAAATTCATTAACTTATAAAGATAAATCAACTGGTGAAGTTATAACTATACCGACTGGTGGAATATTTGTTGAAGTTGGCCAAATTCCAAATACTGATTTTGTTAAAGATGTAGTAGAACTAACTCCAACAAATAATGTCGTGACTAACCCTATGAATCAACGCACAAATACACTGGGTATTTGGGCTGCAGGAGATGTTACAAACGGACTTTATCATCAAAACAACATTGCTGCTGGTGACGCAGTCAAAGCCATTGAAGACATATACCAATATATTCACACTGGGCACTAGGCTCAAATTCAAATGTTAAAATTCAAAATGCAAAAGTATAATCCAAAGGTTAAAAAGTTTTAGTAAAAAATCCGGACATTTTCCGGATTTTTTACTTTAAGAATTTTTAATTTAAATTTTGATCTTTGCCTTTTGGTTTTTGAACTATATTTTCTAGTTCTCTTAGTTGCTCAATTGTATTTACACCAAGTGCTTCTTCGGGTGAAATATGTACTGATGCAATCCCCTCATTTTTAGCTAAATAAACCATATCAGTTAAATAATATTCACCTTGAGCATTTTCATTTTTAACTTTTTCTAAATTAGAAAATAGCCAATCTTTTTTAAAACAAAAATATGCTGGGTTAACTTCTTTAATCTCCTTTTCTTCGTCAGTTGCATCTTTATATTCAACGATTTTTTCTATCTCACCACTAGCACTGCGCACAATTCTACCAAACCCCAAAAATGAGCTATACCATGAACCAAATTCAGGAACATTAACTGTTGCCATTGTTAGGTTTTTATTATTGTCTAAATGAGTCTTAGCCAGGTTAGCTATCATTGCACCTGTGATATTAGGCATATCACCATAAAGTACTAAAATATGCTCTATATTGGCACCTATGGCTTCTTGGGCGCATTTTACAGCATGGCCGGTGCCTAGTTGCTCGGTCTGAGTAACAAAGTTAGCTTTATCTCCAACGTGGTCAATTACTTGATTTGCCTCATACCCAACAACCAGTATTGGCTTGTTAGTAATACCACTATGATTAACGGATTCTATAACATAGTCCACCATTGGTTTACCATGAAAAGGCACCAAAACTTTTGGTACTACTGTTTCCATTCTTTTGCCTTTTCCACCAGCCAGTATTATTACTTGAATATTTTCCATCTCACGATATTAACAGATTTAAATACAAATTAAAAGCTATTTTATACTATCCCAACCCGTAAATTTAATAGCTTCAACATCTCTATCATCTATCCAAATATAGTTTCCACCACGGGGTTTTTCCATAATAATTTTGTGATATTTAAAACCATGATCTTCTAACCATTTTTCAGTAACAGTGCGGTGGGATTCTAACCGTGAAGTAAAAAAAGTTATGATATGTCCACTGTTATATAAACTATTTATTTTATCTTTTGCCCCAATAAGTTCACTAGCACCAGGCATTCTCTCGGGCTCATCATTAGGAATATCTTCACAAATAGTCCCATCAATATCAATGAGATAATTTTTAATCTCTGGTGGTAATTTAGGACTGCCATTAGTACCATCTGGATTTGTAACCGGAATAAATTTCATATTCGGATTGTAGCATACTTATAAAACATAAAAAACCATCAGATAGCTGATGGTTTTTTAAAAATATTTTAAATTTAGTTTGTTGTTTTAAATGTTGCTGGCCATGTAACACTAACATAACCTGATTGATCTGTAGTGTAGATCATATAGTAATATGTTGTATTTGCTTGCAAACCATAAACTGAAACAGTTTGTGATAAATGCATATTTACATCTGTCATAGCAACAGATCCACTAACATTTACAGAATTTGTATTTTCATAAGTTGTAAGTGGTACATTACTGTAATACACTACTCCTTTTGATAATTCATTTGTAGCCCAAGAAACTGTAGCAGTATTAGCACCAGTTGATACACTATTAGTTAAAATAAGTGGGGCACCATCACCAACTAATGTTGTAGGTGTACCATTCATTTGTGAATTAATAGCAGCTAGTGTAACTGGTCCAACACGTCCTACAGTTGCAATACCATTACGGTCTTGAAAATTAGAAACAGCTGATTTTGTTAAAAATCCAAAATAGCCAGTAACTAAACCTTGTGGGTAAATAGTTGAATCAGTAGCTAAAAATGTTTGTAAAGTTGATACATCAGATCCTGACATACCTTTTTCTAGTTCGCGAGTAAGAGTTGCGGCAGAAGAGATAAATGGTAAAACCATCATCATAGCCATAACTGCAATTATATTTATTTTTTTCATAGTATTTAATTTTATTAGATTTATTTATAAGAGCCTGAAACAAATCTCATTTTCCAAAACATATTTTCTAGATACTTTTACGTTATAATTTTTTATACAATTACAACCGACTCTTTAATATAAACGAGTCCAATATACGTTCTTTGATAGGATACTTTTGCTACCTTTTAACTATGCGCTTATATTTGACAAATAGCAAGCTATATTGTTTTATGACACAGTATTGGGATTAAGCCTAATGTGCGCGATACAGGAGTCGAACCTGTGACATCGTCAACGTCAATGACGCGCTCTACCAACTGAGCTAACCGCGCTTACAAAAATAGCTTAACAAAATTTGTAACATTTATCAAATAGAAAAAATATATCATATATGATATATTAGTTTTGTGGAAATTAAAGAACTTATTGATACCCTTTTGTCTCAAGGCAAAGACACACTAGCCAATGTTATAAAAAACAGTGGTGATTTAACTATTGCACAGTATAGTAAATATCTTTGGTCTTACAGTACTGATATCCCATTTGAGCCAGAATTAATCGAGGCTTTTAAAAAAGAATTTAAAAGAGTTGGTGTAAATGAAAATATTTGGAATGAAGTTATAGATTCAATAAAAAAACATAGAACTATCCAAACTGGACCTCATACTGGGTTACTAGATTCAACCTCTGTACCATCATTAACTTTAAATTCCATAGCCTTAAAATCTATTCCAATTGATACCTATTATATTGTCGGAACTTTTTCAGGTATTCCTTTTGGAAATGATTCATACCCAGCTGTATTATACTGGAATATAAATAGAGATTTTAAGGATGTTATAAATGAAGAAAGTATTTATTATAATATTTTTAAAAAGCGCCAACAAGATAGATTACGCGATGTAAAAGATGAAAAATATAATAGACTTTCTTTATATGAAAATACACAAAGAGATGAATTAGTTTACCGGTCGCAAATACCAGAATCATTTAAAAAAATTTACCCATATTTAACTAGCCCAGCAAAAGACTATTTAAAATATAAAGATGGTGATACAGATTTTACAAAACTAATGGTAAACAGTACTAATGAATTTAGTAAAAAATTATTTAATAATCAAAAAATAATTTATATTGATATAAATGAAGTAGTTTCAAACTATTTATGTTTAGTTTTAAAAAATAAAGATCATTTTATTTACAAAATGTTTTTTGATGAAAAATTCCATAAGCAAATTATGGATGTTTGGAAAAATGATGCTCATTTTTTTTACGATGTTGTAGATTCACAAAATGGCAAGAAACAAGTAAAAGCATATATTGATGAATTAATTTTAAAAAATACGGTTGATGAAGAATACATCACACCCGAGAAGCTTATAGAAAAATTAAACAATACTCAATTTTGTCCTGGGGTTTTTATGGGGTTCACAATACTTTCTTTTTTAAATGGATTCCAATGTTTTGGAAGCTTTAAACAAACTACTTATTTAACTGATTATAAAAATACTTGGCTTAAAAGTAATTTATTACCAATTGACATAACAAATGTTCGTACTAATTCATTAACAACTGGTGCACTACCTAATATCGAAAACCGATACAAAACTGCAATTGATATTGCTTTGGGTTCAAATTGGCAAGGACCTGATGATAATATGAAATTTAATGATATAATTTTACCCATGCAAGATAGATTAATAGGTTTTAAACGTTAAATATGAGCAAATACCATTTTATAGGAATATGTGGCAAAGCAATGGGCACACTGGCCGGAATGCTAAAAGACCAGGGTCACAGTGTTACTGGATCTGATGAAGGATTCTACGAACCAATGCTGGGCTATTTAACTACTCACAATATAACTTTTTATACTGGTCACAAGGCCGAGAATATCCCGAAGGATGTGGACTATATAGTTATTGGTAAACATGCCAAACTAACTCCAGAATCTAACCCCGAAGTAGCCTATGCTTTTAATACACCCGAAAAAGTTGTATCTTTCCCGCAAATTATAAACCAACTAACTAAAAACAAAGACACCATAATTTGCGCAGGAAGTTTTGGTAAGTCAAGCATTACCACACTAACTAGTTTTGTACTAGAACATGCGGGTAAAAACCCATCATATTTTATTGGAGCAGTACCAATAGATTTAGCGGATTCTGGTAAAATATCTGACTCAAATATTTTTGTACTAGAGGGCGATGAATACCCATCTGCCAATTTTGACAATAGTGCTAAATTCCTGCACTACAATCCACAAAATGTGATTTTAACTTCATGTGAACATGACCATATTAATGTTTACCCAACAGTTGAAAGTTATTTATTACCATACAAAGAATTATTAAAATTAATTCCTGATGGTGGCTATTTAGTTTACGCAAAAGACGGTATGCACATAAAAAGCATACTAGAAACTACAAATTGTAATAAAATTAGTTATGGATTAAATGATGAGTCTAATTATTACCCTGTAAATATTTCATACGGCCCAGTGGCTAGTTTTGATTTATATAAAGATGGCGAATTTATAATTAAACTTGAAACTATTCTTTTAGGTGAACATAATATATTAAACATTGTTGGTGTATCTGCAATGCTACTGGAAAAAGGCCTTGTCTCCCCTATACAAATTCAAAACGCGATCAAGGTTTGCCACGGGGTCAAGGGCCGATTAGATAAAAAAGTCTCTGATTCAGATATCCCAATAATTGAATCTTATGGTTCATCATATGCCAAAGCAGTAGCTGACATTAGTGCAGTTAAATTACACTACCCTACAAAAAATATTATTTGTATTTTTGAGCCACATACTTTTGGTTGGCGTAATCGGGGTAATTTGTCTTGGTATGATGATGTTTTTAATGGAGTAAGTAATGTTTATATATTTAATCCCCCAACCCATGGAGCAACTACCCATGACCAATTAACACTGGATGAAATACTAAATCAAGTTAAAAATTCTGGAGTAAATGCTGTTGGTGTAGCAAGTAAAAATGATGCTTATGAATTATTAAAAAAAGATTTAAATAATGATTCACTAATTATTCTTATGACATCCGGTGCGCTAGATGGCCTACCCGATGATTTACCAAAAGATTTACCAAACCTACTTGGAAGTCGGACTTCCAAGTAAAATATAAAAAAACCCTGCCAAAGCAAGGTTCCAGGATTATCCTGTATAAAGTTTATTTTGACATGATTTGTATTAAACCAGATGGTAGTTGTGGCTGTTGAGACTTTATAAAAGTCCAACCACAATCCATACACATGCATAATGAATCATTCGATTTCAGCCAATAATCGTGGCTGATTTTATGAACACCTTCATTTTTAGAACAAGGTGTTAAGTCTATTTCAATATTTGACCCATAAATCTTTTCTAAGATTCCGGCTCTTTTACCTGTTAAGTCTCTTTCAATTACCATCAGAATATTTTTAAGAATTTTCTTTTACAACAAGGATATGGTCATGGCCGAAACCAGGGTCGATAGAAATAGCACTTCCATCAGGAAATTTAAATATTGGTCTTGGAATCACCATATTTTCTTTAAGTGATTCTTCTGCACCATTTTTAATGGCCCAATCTTGTGCGGTATGAAAATCATGGAATTGATCTTCAATTTTTTTCATTTGATCTGCTAGAGTTAATGTATTTATCATAATTACTTCTTTTTAAATTTTTTATATTATACACTATTTTGATAAATTGTCAAAAGCTTTAAAATACATATAAAAAACCACTTCATGACGAAGTGGTTTTTTATTATATATTTTATTCTTTTGGAGCGGGGTCTTTACCTTGCCAAACATTTGAAGTATTCAAATGCTCGTGGCCAGATGCTTTTAGATATAAAAACAATTGCATTTTATAAGCCACAAAAGCCTCTAGTACTAATTGCATTATATGCATGGATCGTGGTGCAGTATTTCCATTATTCCATAAATCAACTTCTTCGTTCATTTCATCGTCTGTCATTGATTCTAATGTGGATTTAATTTCCATTGCTGATTTATCCATCATTTCACTAAAATTTTCCATTGTAACGCTGGCTTGGTCAGCCATAGATGTTCCAAATAAAGACATATCCCCGCTCTTCGCTACCATCAAAGCCGTCTTTGGTCCAAATGCTAAATAGCCTAATAATTCTCTAGTTGTACGTTGTTTTTCTGTTGGTTTGTAATTAATATTCTCGGGTGTAACCTTTTCTGCTAAATGTTTAACTATACTAATCTCGCGCATTACGCTCTCGATAAATTGTTCTTTTGTAATCATATTTGAGATTATAGCATTAAGAATAAACTAATGGAAATTAATAAAAATTGCCACCTCTTAACTAAGAGATGGCGGTATAAAGGATTTATTTATTTTAATTTTTAATTCTATGTTTTCGTTGTATATCTGCTTGAACATACACATCTTTTAATCTAGACATACACGATTTAATTATACGAATATCTTTTTCTGTATATTTACCATGTATATACGCAAAAAGTTTTTGTTCATCAATTAACCCGGGATAAAGCTGTCTTGTGGTATCTAAATAATATTCTCCACCATCTTTACCAACCATAATATTTTCCCCGCTTATTTCAACCAAGAGAGGTAAACCTATGGTGGCACAAATATCGATAACTTTCTGAAAAGGATAATTAATTTCTTCTTTTTCTTGTCTTTCTATTTTTTGACGAATAGTTCCCGAAGGCAGATGCCTATATTTAACAGAGGCTCCAGAAGCAACATAAAAATGTGGGAAATTATTCGGAAACAATGTGGAGTATATTCTTTGAGCATAAAATAATTCTTTAGCTCTTAGTGGATTTAAATCAAAAAAAGTATAAGCAATTACTTCTTGATCGTTAGCTATCCCTGGGATTACAACACATTCTTCCCCGCTATTTATCACTTTTTGATTTGTACGCTTTGCAATTTCTGTAACATCCCATGGCCATAAATTACAACATTTTTCAGCGACAAGATTACGGATTTCTTTTATAAAATTATTTCGAGGCATTCCTAGCTTTGGCATATTCTATATTTTTTAGTTAGCCAAATTATACATAATATATTTGACTTGTCAATGTGACCCCATATGTGTGGATTTTAGAAATAAATAGAAATATTCTCTATAATGAAACTATTAATTTATAAATCTCATCTACGGTTTCCTCTAGCGTCTGGTCGCTAGAATCTAAAGTTTGCAAGTTAAGTTGGTCTCGTTTCTCAGAAAATATTTTATGAAGTTCGGTAGTTCTTTCGCGGAGTTCTAAATAGTCTCCTCTATCATCAAAGCGTGCTAAAAGGGCTTCTGGCGATGGTAAAAGTAGAAATGCTTTAAAGTTTTTATCCTTAAAAAAATTGGAATATTGTTTTAATAATTTTCTTCCAACAATACCATCAATGAAAACATTGAAACCTTTTTCCAAGAAATTATCAGCCATATCACAAGCATTCTTAGCACTAAGGGAAAGCTGCAATTCAACTTCTTCAGTATAAGGTGAAGGTTTTACAAATCCACCTTTTATCATTCCACGAAGTTTATCTACTTCGATAACTGCACTTCGTTCAAATTTATTAGCTAATGCGTTTGATACTGAAGATTTACCAGCTCCCATTGGGCCAGTGATGAGACAAACAAAAGTTTTATTCATTTTAATATTATACCAGAAATATCAAAAGTTCTGAATTCTTTTTTGGGTAATAAAAATTGCCATCCCAATTAAGAGATGGCAGTATAGAATTATTTTTTCCTTTTTCATTTAATAATACCAGTCATTTGTAATATAATATGGATGTATAAAACGGTCTAATATTACTCCAATTATTCCAGAGACAATAGCAGTTGATATTAAAATTATTAATACCATCAATAAAAAAAGATTAGGAGGCGTAATTAATAATGTAATAATAGCAAGAATCAAAAAGGCCATTAAACTAATAATTACAACGTGTGCGATAGCTCTCTTTATTTTGTAGAGAAAAAAAATGTTTTTAAATGTTTCTAATAAATTTTTCATTTGTCTGTTTTTTAATATCAACAACATTATACAGACTTTATTTGACTTGTCAATGTAGTTATGATAGAATAAAGACTAAAGGTAAAAATATGCAAAATCGAACATTAATGCAGTACGTAGAAGCTATTAAAACAAATGCTCACAGTTTTGCTCGAGCTGGAGCTTGCAATAAAGCAATTGATGATTTTATTGCTCGTTTAGAACAAGCAGATGAAAAAGAAAAGGAAGAAGTACTGGTTTTTTTAAAAAAAGAATTAAAAGAATTAGGTGACTTTGATTATGGTCGTTCTGGTACAGGCCCTTATTTTTTAATGAGTTCTATGGGGCTTAGTAAACAGGAAATGCAAATATAATTTGCATTGTTAAATAATTAAAGAACCAAGACTGCAATAGCAGTCTTTTTTTATGTCAAAAATTCTGAATTCCTTTTTGGGTATCATAAAAAGTATATAAAAATAAGGCTAAAAAAGCTGTGACCCCACGGAGAATCGGCTACCACGTAGCCAGGTGGTTTTTGGTTTATTCGAAATGAAATTTCTCATAAACAGTAAAAACCCTTTCGATATCTCCGACGCAAGATAAGCAGTTATCTTGCTTGGGGTCACGCAAGAAAAAAGGCCAGATATCAATCTGGCTCTTTTTTCAACGCGTGACCCCACGGAGAATCGAACTCCGATTTAAAGCTTGAAAAGCTTCTGTCCTAACCGTTAGACGATGGGGCCAAAATTAAAATAATTCTCACAATGTTACCTTTTAGCTTAAAAAGCTTCTGTCCGCTATCCTCTAAACTTGGTTAGACAATGGTGCTAATTAATTTAGTAACGAGATATTTATAACATATTTTAGGAAAAAATAAAAGATGTTATAGTAAAAAGGCTCAAGGAGGGTTGGCAGAGAGGTTGATTGCACGGCTTTCGAAAAGCAGAATCTAAGAAATTGGATCAGGGGTTCAAATCCTCTACCCTCCGCAAAAATTTAGTAAAAATAACATTTGACTAAAGTATTAATTTAATATATAGTTTTTTAAATCAAAAAAAGCTATGAAAGATAATTTTAAACTTTTAAAAACAGAAGTATCAAAGCACAATGACCCTGCTATGGACATTATTATTGACCTTTTAGAGGAATACAATAATAGACTCTCAAGTTACTTTAAAAACAGAGAAGTCACCAGAAGTTTTATGGACGCGATTGATATAAATTTTTCTGTAAATGTATTCAAGGAAAAATTTGGCAACAAAATCGTTGGCAATATGGCGATGCAACAATTAATGATTGATCTTAATACACTAACTAGAAGTACTTGGTATTTTGAAAGAGAAGATGGATTAATTTTAACTGGACAAACACTTTATGAAAATAAAGCCGTGTATATGGCTTCAGTTATAAGAAAAAACCCTATTTATGCAAATAAAGAGGATGAAGAAATTTTGGAAGCATTTGATGACCATACTCTTCGTTTTCCTGAAATTACTCCTTTCCCAGAACCAATTGCCTTTCAAGAAGTTATAGAAGATATTCCTGGAGAAGAAAATGTATCTACTATTCAAGAAATGTTTAGTTTGTTGCAGTGGCATGCAATGTGTAATAAGGAAATATTATTATCTTCCATAAAAAAATAAATTCAACATTTAAATTTAAAAATATGAACTTTCAATTTAATCTTACGGAAAACACTCCAAACTATGAGATAAAAATGTTTGGTAATGCTAATGGTGGGGCATTTGGATCTGAATGGTCTGAGAAAAAATGGTATGATGGAATTTTAATTATTCATCATAAACTTACAAAAAAGGATGATATTTTCTTTTTTAAAACTTATGGAATTCGCGATGAAGAATTATTCCCTTTTACGATAGAACACATTCTTAACACCCCGACTAATTATTTATCGGAAGGATCAATACGGGAAAAAACTATTGATAATTTTTGTAGCAAAGTTTTGGAAAGTAGTACTCAAAAGGAAAACTTACCTTTTAGGTTTATTGAAATCGATCGGTGTTTTACATAAACAGTACCCAATACTGGGTATGATGCACAAATAAATGCAATTGCTGATTACGGGAAAAAAGATTAAAAAAAATTAAACCCAAAATACGGTAACCTGCCTTGGACGTAAAATCCAGGGCTTTTTTATTTTACCAATTCCCCTACTATTTGTACTGCATCATTTAATGCAATTTCTAAATCATTATTTTGTATCACTGTATCAAAATTATCTTTTTGTGATATTTCATATTCGGCTCGTTTAAGACGAGTTTGGATATTTTCTTCGGTCTCTGTTCCCCGTGCACGAAGACGATTCTCCAGTTCGGTAATAGATGGTGGATTAATGAAAATCAAGTACGCCCGGTCTGGAAACATTTTTTTAATATTAATTGCACCTAGTACATCTAATTCAAGTAGCGGGACTTTACCACTGTTAGCTATTCTATGAATTTCACTAATTTGAGTACCGTAAAATCTACCAGGGTAAACTTCTTCATATTCTAGTAATTCATTATTAGCTATTTTTTGGCGGAATTCTTCTTCGGTTAAAAATTGATATTGCTGGCCATCTACTTCGTTACCGCGTATTGGTCTTGTTGTGGCAGACACAGCTAAAGATAATTTATTAAAAGTATTTAACAAATGTTTAAAAATTGTTGATTTTCCACTACCCGAAGGCCCTGAAATTACAATAATAGGATTATTAATTTCCATATCGATATAATAGCACAACTATTGGTTATTCGTAAAAAAAATAGTACTATAAAACAATGCGGATTTTAGCAATAGAAACATCTTGCGACGAAACATCAATGGCACTGGTTGATATGGGTATAAATGCTCAAAATGAGCTAAATATGACTATTCACAGCCATTTTACGGCCTCACAAGCCCAATATCACGCCCAATTTGGGGGTGTTTTCCCTGCTATGGCCAAGCTTGAACATATCAAAGCTTGTGTACCACTACTACATACAACATTTATGGAATCTAAAATTTCTATACCTGAAAATGAATGGGCCCAAATTAATTTAGATACAAATAAAACTGAAAACATTAATAAAATTCTCCATCGTGAAATTGACATTGCAAATGGTTTAAATGAATTTTGTAAAAATCAAAAATTCCCTAAAATTGATTTAATCTGCGTGACTAATGGACCGGGGCTTGAACCAGCTCTTTATGTTGGAATTAATTTTGCCCGAGCATTAAGTGAAATAATGAATATTCCAGTTGTTGGTATTAACCATATGCTGGGGCATTTGTATTCTAGTATTTTACCAACAGATACAATGCACACCAATATTAAACTTAATGATTTACCTGATCATGCAATTGCATTATTAGTATCCGGCGGGCACACGGAATTAATAGAACTCAAAGGTCAAAATTCAAAAGGCAAAAGTATTGAATACAAGCTATTAGGGGCAACGGTTGATGATGCAGTTGGTGAAGCATATGATAAAGTCGCACGGTTAATGGGTCTTAGCTACCCTGGTGGGCCATTGGTTGCTAAATTAGCAGAAGAAGCTAGAAAAAATATGTCGAGTGATATCTCAAAACCTATTTTCCCTCGCCCAATGTTACATAGTAAAAATTATGATTTTTCTTATTCCGGGCTTAAAACCGCAGTAATGTATTATTTACGCGACCTGCTTAGCCGGCAGGCAGGTAACCCAATAAGTGAAAACGAAAAATTATCTTTAGCTTTAGCTTTTGAAGAATCAGCAATTGAAGTTTTAGTTAAAAAAACAAACCGCGCAATGGAAGAATTTGCTATAGATACTTTATTAGTTGGTGGTGGAGTTTCCGCTAACAATTATTTACGAACTGAACTACAAAAAATTGCTGAGAAAAATAATTTTACTGTGCATTTTCCACTGCAATCTTTAACTGGTGACAATGCTTTAATGATAGCTATAGCTTGTGGAATAGAATATTTAAATAAAGAAATAATAAATGAAAAAGATAGTATTGTAGCTAATGGTATGCTAAGCGTGGCATAAAGCTTTATAAAATAACCCAAAAATGTTATATTTTAAATATGAATCCTGAAGATATTGATATAAATCCCAAGCTTTTAGCTCCATATAATCCAACTGATACTGAATCTCGCATTTATCAAATGTGGGAAAATTCTGGTTTTTTTAACCCTGATGTCTGTATTGAAAAAGGTATAACAAAAAATGATGCAAAACCATACTGTATAATTATGCCTCCACCTAATGCGAATGGTCGTCTTCATGTTGGACATGGTTTGACAATGACCCTGCAAGATATATTTACAAGATTCCATAGAATGAATGGTTATAAAACATTGTGGGTGCCTGGAGCTGACCATGCTGGTTTTGAAACACAAATAGTATATGAACGAAAATTAGAAAAAGAAGGTCGTTCTAGATTTGATATGGATCCAAAAGATTTATACAAGGAAATCTATGACTTTACAATTGAAAGCAAACAATTTATGGAAGCTGATGTCCGCCGGCTTGGTGCATCATGTGACTGGTCTCGAGAAAAATTTACACTAGACC
This sequence comes from uncultured bacterium, assembly GCA_937895515.1. Lineage (GTDB taxonomy): Bacteria > Patescibacteriota > Minisyncoccia > Phycocordibacterales > UBA9973 > 2-01-FULL-33-17. The sequence continues at coordinate 4,885 of CALAYS010000157.1, read as the reverse complement.
CAGATGTTGTACATACCGCTCAAACAACATTTGATAAAATGTTCAAAGATGGATTAATTTATCGTGGAGACCGTATTGTTAACTGGTGTGCAAAACATCAAACTTCCCTTTCTGAAGTTGAAACAGAATTTATTGAAAAGAAAGATCCATTTTACTATTTGCAATATGGGCCATTTGTTATTGCAACAGCCCGTCCAGAAACAAAATTCGGTGATAAATATGTAGTTATGCATCCAGACGATACTAGATATCAAGAATACAAACATGGTCAAACATTAGATGTAGATTGGATGAATGGGAAAATTACAGCTACAATTATAAAGGATGAAAGTATCGACATGGAATTAGGTACAGGAGTTATGACAATAACACCTTGGCATTCTAACGTAGACTTTGATATTGCTGAAAAATACAATCTAGACAAAGAACAAATAATCGACTGGAAAGGCAAACTGTTACCAATAGCTGGTGAATTTGCAGGTCTTCATATTTCAAAAGCTCGCAATCAAATAGTAGAAAAATTACAATCATTAGGATTACTTGTTAAAATTGATAGTGAATACAAACATAATGTTAAAGTATGCTACAAATGCGAAACAGTTATCGAACCTCAAATTAAAGACCAATGGTTTGTTAAAATGGCCCCTTTAGCTAAAATGGCATTAGATGCTGCTAACGATGGCAAAATTAATTTTTATCCAGACAACTATACGAAGATTTTTAAATACTGGATGGAAAACAATATCGATTGGAATATATCTCGACAAATAATTTGGGGTATTCCTATTCCTGCAAAAATTTGTACCACGTGTAAACGTGGATACTCTGATTTAGAAGATGAATTAACAACATGTGAGTGTGGTGGTGAATTAATTAAAGATACTGATACATTTGATACATGGTTCTCATCTGGACAATGGACATTACTTGCGTTAGGTTACCCTAATTCTCCTGATGTTGAAACATACCACCCAACGTCATTAATGGAAACAGGTCGTGATTTAATTTTTAAATGGATACCAAGAATGGTCATATTTGGTTTATATTTAAAAAATGAAGTTCCTTTTAAAGATGTATACCTTCATGGAATGGTTAACGACGAAAAAGGCCAAAAAATGAGTAAGTCGAAAGGTAATATAATAAGCCCAATAGAAATTGCAGACATATACGGTGCAGATGCCCTAAGAATGGGAATGATTGTTGGTAATACCCCGGGAACAGATTTAGCATTATCAAAAGATAAAATCAAAGGTTATAAAAACTTTGCAAATAAAATTTGGAATATAACACGGTTTGTACAAACTAATACAAAAGATCTTGATTTAAATTGTGCACTAACATTAGATGATGCCAAAATATATTCTGAATGGAAAATAGTTGCTAAAAAAATAACAAACAATATTGAAAATTATCAAATTCATTTAGCTAGTGATGCTATTTATCATTATATTTGGGATACTTTTGCATCTACAATTTTAGAAGAAAGTAAACCATTATTAAATAGTGATGACATAATGGTTAAAAATTCTAGAATGAAATTACTATACCTATTACTTACTGAAACAATTACAGTACTGCACCCTTTTATGCCTTTTGTAACTGAAGAAATTTGGCAAATTATAAACGAAGGTAAAGATACATTACCATTAATGACACATCCATGGGTGGCTTTGGACTAAACAAAGAAACATTAAACGCAATTGTTGGTGGGTTAATCCCCGCGCTAGCATGGCTGTTTTTCTGGATGCATAGTGAAGAAAAAGGCGACCGTGAACCAGTACGATTGGTTTTAGTTGTTTTTATAGTTGGAATGCTATCAGTTTTTATAGCTATACCACTAGAGCATTTAGTCCAGCCATATTTAGCTGATAATACCCGGGCATTAATGATATCTTGGGCAAGTATTGAAGAAGTAGTTAAATATGTAGCTGTTGCCATAATTATTAAAAACAATTTTTATGTAAATGACCCAATTGATTTTCCAATGTATTTAATTGCAGGAGCTTTGGGTTTTGCAGGACTAGAAAATATTTTATTTTTAATGAACCCCGATATTGTTAACAATGTTGGGTCACAATTTTTAACTGGTAATTTGCGTTACTTGGGTTCAACACTTCTTCATGCTGTATCAACTGCATTTGTTGGTATTGGAATTGGTTTATCTTTTTTTCAAGGATGGAAAAATTTATTTATTTATTTACTCGGTGGATTATTTGCAGCTGTAACATTGCATAGTATGTTTAATTTATTTATAATGAATGCAACAAACCAACAATTTTTCAAAATATTTGGATTACTGTGGGTGGTTACAATTATTAGTATTCTCCTTTTAGAAAAACTACGACGTCTTAAAGGACAAAATAATGTGGAATAAATAAATTATGGCTGAAAGCAAAAAGAAATCTTTTTTTGAAAGACTAACCGGATCAATGAAAATTGGTGATGACGAAATATTTGAAGAAAAAGAATCTCCAAAAACAAAATCTCGTACAGCACGAAGTCACTCGATGGAAACAAATATTGAAGTTACCGAAGAAGTTGATCCATTTTTACATACATATCAAGATGAAGAAGAAGATGGAGAATTGCCAGTTGATGTTTACCATACAGATACCGAAATAATTGTTCAAGCTTTTGTTGCAGGAGTTAGACCTGATGAATTGCAAATTACAATTACTAGGGATTCAATGACTATTAAAGGTAAACGCCAAGTTTCCCAAAAAATGGATGATAATAACTATTGTATTCGTGAGCTTTACTGGGGATCCTTTTCAAGAATGATTGACCTACCAGCCGAGGTTGAACCCGAAGAAGCCGAAGCTGTAGAAAAACATGGTTTAATCATAATCAAGCTTCCTAAAATCGACAAGCAAAAACGAGCAAGTATAAGAGTAAAATCTATATAATAAAAATCCCCTAACGGGGATTTTTATTTATATTTTATAATACCTAGTCACAATTATAAAAAATAATCTAATTACTATTTTTAATAATTTTTATTAAATCTTTTTTCATTTCATTAAAATTACTTTCAGAATTAACAATAAAGAATTTATTAAAATCTTTAGGGTTAGGAATTTGCATTCTTGTCCTTTGGTTTATTATAAGCTCGTTAAAATCTTTAGAAACCCTTAAAATTTTTGTTGTTCTTTTTGACTTTTTAATTCTAGAAACAAGAAGTTCTTCTGGAAAATCAAAATAAACACCAATTATTTTATAATTAAATTTTTTAGCTAAATTAAAAATTAATTTTCTACCACTAGAATACATATTTGAATTAGACAAAATTATTGTTTTATCAAAAGACATGGAAAATTCTAAAAGTAATAAAAATATTTTGTATTTCAAAGAGACATTTTTAAATTTTACAGAATGCTCTTTATCGTCCATCTCCCTAAGTTTTGGAAAATTCTCACGCATAAATAAAGCTATAGGATCTGCTTCTAAAACTAATACATCATGATTTATTTCTTCCAATTCTTTAGCAAAAGTAGTTTTACCGGAATGAGTTTTTCCAATAAACATTATCAAATTTTTTGTTTTTTTAAGTTTCATAAATTCTAAATAACTAAGTCTTTATTATTCTGGTGCCTAGGGGCAGACTTGAACTGCCGACATCTCCCTCTTCAGGGGAGCGCTCTACCAACTGAGCTACCTAGGCATAATTTTATTATAACCTTTTTGTTTTAGGCATATTTATTTTCAATTTTTATTGAAAATCTTGTTGTAATTCTTTTATTTGATCTAAAGTCGAAGGACTGCTTAATGTTTTCAATGATGCACCTAATCCAGATGGAGCATATACTGACCCAAGTGTATTTAAAAGTGGCTTAACAACAGCAAAAGCTCCGATTGTTAGAAGTATTATAAAAGCCCAATACCCTATTTTTGACCAAAGAGCGATTTGATTCTGTCTAAGAATCTTTTTAAGCATAACAGTATTTTCATCAAGTTGTTTCTTGATTTCTATAAGCATTGCTTTATCCTCTTGATCCATATAGCTAATATAACATAAATTTATAATAAATAAAAGATTTACTTGATAGCCTTTTTAGCCTCTTCTGTTGGCACAATAATTATGATATCTTCCCCTGGCCGAGCCATATGGAGCTTTTCCCGAACGATTTTTTCCTTTTGAAAATCATCATTATTAATGGATTGAGAATTTATTACATCTAACCGTTTGTTAATGTCGACTAGCTCTTTTTGTTTACTAATTTTTTGGTTTCTAACCCGAACAAATGATTTAGCCATACCATAAGTACCATAAAAAACAGCGATTAATAACACTAAATACACCACGGTCTTGATTATTAAAGGTCGTGTTTCGTGATGTTTGAAAAGCTGGCGCAAATACCTAATCATATGGTAAAGTATATACTATGTTTAGTACAAAAGCCAAAAAAAGATTACAGATATTTTTTAGTATCGCAGTAGTTTTAATTATTATTAGTATGGTCTCATTATATTTACCAAGTTTATTTAACTAAATTATATGAAAACAATCACAATTTATAGTACTCCAAGCTGTCATTTTTGCCATATGGCAAAAGAATATCTAACTGGTAAGAATATACCTTTTACTGATATAAACGTCGCAGAGGACCAAAATGCACGCCAAGAGATGATTACAATGTCCGGTCAAATGGGAGTCCCAGTAATTAAAATTGAAAACGATGTGATTGTAGGGTTTAACAAACCAGTACTCAATGATTTATTAGGAATTACTGAATAATATACAATATAAAAATCCCCAGTAATGGGGATTTTTATATTTTCTTGTGTGCACTTAGATTCTGAAACTTCGAACAATCCAGAAATAACTAATAAAGGATCACAAACAAATAATAGCATAAAAACAAGAGAATACTGGTATAAAATTGGC